>QHBV01000271.1 GCA_003244035.1 Solirubrobacterales bacterium
TGATCGAGTTCCCCGCCGACGACCCCGAGCGCGCTCGGCGTTTCTGGGCGGGCCTGCTGGAGGCCGACCTGGAGGCCCGGACGGTCGAGCTCGGCGAGGGTTGGCAGACCGCCGAGGCCAGCCCTGCCGTGGGGGTGCACCCCCGCGGCCGCGGCCCCGGCGATAGCGTTTCGCTGCCGTATTTCGCGGTCGCCGACCTGGAGCAGGCGGTGGCTCGGGTCAGGGAACTGGGCGGCAGTGTCGTCCATCCGGGCGAGCGGTGGGCGGTGTGTCGCGATTCCGAGGGCAGCCCGTTCGGACTCGCTCTTTCGCCGGCGCGCGCGAATCACGTCTGACCCCGTGTACATTGTGCGGCTTGCTCCGACAGCCGCACTGCATCCTCCTGGGCCTGCTCGCCGCCTGCAGTCTGCTGCTGTCCGCATGCGGTAGCCCCAAGAAGACCGCCTCCACCAGCTCCGGGGCCGTCCCGGCAGCCAATGCCTGCACGCCGGCGAAGTTGCCGCTGCAGACCAAGGGGGTGCTGACCGTGGCCACCGACTCGCCCGCCTATCCGCCGTACTTCGAGGCCAACAAGCCCGCCAACGGCAGGGGCTTCGAGAGCGCGGTGGCGTACGCGATCGCCGGCAACCTGGGCTTCTCGCGCTCGCAGGTCAAGTGGATCGTCGAGCCGTTCGATTCCTCCTACGCGCCCGGGCCCAAGAGCTTTGACTTCGACGTCAACGAGATCTCGATCACCAAGCCGCGCTTGCAGGCGGTCGACTTCTCGGCGCCGTACTACACCAACCCGCAGGCGATCATCGTGCCCGCCGGCTCGTCGTATGCGCACGCCACGAGGCTGTCCGCGTTCAAGGGTGCCCGGATCGGCGTGCAGATCGGCTCCACCAGCCTGGACTCCGTCGACTCGCAGATCAAGCCCAGCCCGAAGCCGCAGGTCTTCAACGACTCCCACGACGTCGTCAGCGCGTTTCGGATCCATCGCGTCGACGCGGTCGTCGTCGACCTGGCCACCGCGTTTCAGCTGACCGCCACCGACCTACCGCACACCACCATCGCCGGCCAGTTCTCGGCGCCGGGCGGCGACACCTGGGGCGCCCTCCTGACGAAGGGCTCGGCTCTGACTCCCTGCGTCGACAGGGCCGTCAGTGCCCTGCGGGCACACGGCACCCTGGCCGCGCTGGGCAAGCGCTGGATCGCCTCGGCGGCCAACGTGCCGGTCCTGCGCTGAGCGGCGCTCGCGCGCCCGCGCCGTGAGCACCGCCGAGACCCCGACCACCACCCGCGCCGATCGAGCCACCGCGCGGCGCCGGCGGCGGCGCCGGTCGATCGCAATCTCCACCGCGTCGACGGTCATCGTCCTCGGCGGGTTGGCCGCGCTGATCCTGACCAGCCCCGGCTGGCCGACCGTGCGCCGTCAGTTCTTCTCCTCCAGCCACTTCGGCGCGGCGTTCGGCAGCGTGCTCAGCGGATTCTGGCTGGACGTGCGGATGTTCGTGATCGTCGAGCTGGTCGTGCTCGCGCTCGGCCTGCTGATCGCCCTGTGTCGCACGGTCCACGCGCCCGTGCTGTTCCCGCTGCGGATCCTGGCCATAGTCTACGTCGACCTGCTGCGTGGGGTGCCTACGATCCTCGTCGTCTACATCGTCGGCTTCGGCGTCCCAGCGCTGGCGCTCAGCGGCCTGCCGACCGGCGCGGTGGTGCTGGGCGGGGCGGCTCTGGCCATGTGTTACTCGGCCTACGTGTCCGAGGTCTTCCGGGCGGGGATCGAGTCGATCCACCCCAGCCAGGGAGCGGCCGCCCTGGCGCTGGGGCTCACGCCCGCGCAGGCCCTGCGCCACGTGATCCTGCCCCAGGCGGTGCGGCGAGTGGCGCCGCCGCTGCTCAACGACTTCATCTCGCTGCAGAAGGACGTGGCGCTCGTTTCGATCCTCGGTCCCCAGGAGGCGTTTCGCGTCGCCCAGGTCTTCGAGGCATCGCAGTTCAACTTCACGCCGCTGATCGCCGCCGCCCTGCTGTACCTGTGCGTCACGATCCCGATGACGCGGATCGTCGACCGGCTGCAGGTGCGCAGCTTGCGCGAGCGCGGGGCGGCGCTGGCGCTGGGACCGCACTGATGGCCACGGTGCTCGAGCTGCGCGGTGTCACCAAGGCCTATGGCGAGCATCCGGTGCTGCGCGGGATCGATCTGGCGGTCGGCGAGCACGAGGCGATCGCGCTGATCGGCGCGTCGGGTTCGGGCAAGTCGACGCTGTTGCGCTGCATCGACCTGCTGGAGGAGATCGACGACGGCGACATCCTGCTCGACGGTGAGGCCATCACCGTTCCCGGCGCCGACCCGGTGCCGGTCCGCCGCCGCCTGGGGCTGGTGTTCCAGGCCTACAACCTGTTCCCGCATCGGCGGGTGATCGAGAACGTGATCCTGGGCGCGGTCAAGGCGCAGGCGATGCCCGTCGCCGACGCGCGGGCTGCCGGCCAGGCGCTGCTGGAGCGCTTCGGCCTCGGCGATCGTGGCCAGGACTACCCCGACCGGCTCTCCGGCGGCCAGCAGCAGCGGGTGGCGATCGCCCGGGCGCTGCTCACCCGGCCGCGAGCGCTGTTGCTCGACGAGGTGACCAGCGCCCTGGACCCCGAGTTGGTGGGCGAGGTGCTGGGAGTGATTCGCGAGCTCAAAGCCGAGGGGATGACGATGCTGAT
>QHBV01000272.1:0-962 GCA_003244035.1 Solirubrobacterales bacterium
TTGAGGTCGGCGCCGGCCGAGAACGCACGCCCCGCTCCACGAAGCACAATGACTCGGATCTCTGCGCGCGTGGCGAGGTCCTCCAGGGCGGAGATGAGCGCGTCCTCCAGGGGGACGTTCAGGGCGTTGAGGGCGTGGGGCCGATTGAGGCTGACGTACGCCACGGCGCCGCGTGCTTCCACGAGCACCGGCGCCTGCGGCTCGTGCCTGGTGCTCACTGCGGACCGCCGATCCGGAGCACCGGCTCGCTGTGTTCGTGGTAGGAGACGAGGGCGACGCCGCTCGCCGCGGCCCAACCGAGCACGGCCTCACGCGAGACCATCGCGGCGGTGGGGTCGAGGTCGCCGGGGAGCTCCCAGCCCGGATGGTCGAGATGGAGCCGCAACGGCGCGAGGTCACCCGCGATGACGGCCGTTTCGCCTTCCGACTCGACGATGACGATCTGGTGGCCGGGGCTGTGCCCCGGGGCCCGCTGCACCCGGATCCCCGCCGCGACGCTCACGTCCCCCTTTACCGTGCGCAGCTGGCCGGTAGCAGCGAGCGCGTGGACCTCGTTGGGCGCGTACAGCATCACGTCGCGTGGGTCCTCGGCGAGCGCCCACTCCAGCTCGTCGGCCTGCACGAGGTACTCGGCGTTCGCAAACGCCGGAGCAGGCACGCCCGCTTTCCAGGCGAGGTTGCCGCCCGCGTGATCGGCGTGGAGATGGGTGTTGACGACGAGGTCGATCTCCGCCCGCGCGATGCCTTGGCGGCCAAGCCCTGCGGTCAGCCCACCGCCGTCCCGCTCGAGGTCGGGATCGTCACCGAGCGCGCCGTCGCCGAAGCCGGTGTCAACGAGCACCAGCGCCTCGGTCGTGCGCACCAGCGCGCAGTTGAGGCCGAGCCAGATCTCGCCGGCGGTGTCTGGGACGACATAGCGGGCGGCGATGTCCGCGGGGACGGCGCCGGTCATCCGCGCCGCG
>QHBV01000272.1:1018-5631 GCA_003244035.1 Solirubrobacterales bacterium
GGGGCGAGCCGGCGCGGTCAGCGCGATCGCCGCATCGACGGCGACGACGCCGCCGCCGCCGCCGCCGCCGCCGCCGAAGGAGACGATTAGCGGGTTGACCTCTAGCGTGTCGACGGCGTCCGGCAGGCCGGCGAGCGCTGTGGCGAAGCTGAGCACGGCAGAATGGAGGCCGTCGAGGTCCGCGAGCTCCCGTGCGCGGTCAAGCGCGGAGCCGAACTGACGCTCGATCAGTCCCCACGCGTCCCGCGCCGAGAGCGGCAGCAGCGCGAGCTGAGGGCGGCCGAATGCCTCGACCCAGACGCCGCCCCAGCCGAATATGAGCGCCCGTCCTAGCCCCGGTTCAAGACGCGAGCCGAGGATCAGCTCGCCGCCGGCGGGCGCCATGGCCTGGACCGACATCCCACGCGGGGTGACCTCGGTCAGGTGCTCGGCAACGACCTCGAGCTGGGCGTAGGCGGCGGCAAGCGCGTCCGCGTCTGCGAGGGCGACCCGGACGGCGCCGAGCTCGCTCTTGTGGGTCAGACCGGGGGCGAGGATCCTCAGCACGACCGGGTACCCGATCTCTCGCCCAGCGGCGAGCGCCTCGGCAGCGCTGCGGACGCGCCGCTCGGCAGCCACCGGCACCCCGTACGCGGAGAGCACCCCGCGGATCTCGCACTCGTCCCACGCCGCCGGATCACCGTTCCAGAGCGTCGGCGCGGCTGGCCCGGGATCGGCGGGCTCGGTCGGGGCGGCGCGGAAGGCGAGAGCGACGGCGATCGCCTTCAGCGCCTCGCGCATTCCGAGCAGCAGCGGCACCCCGAGCTCGGTGGCGGCCGTTCGCAGCGCGGCGTCCGGCTCGCCGGGCACGAACGAGAACGCGACGACGTCCGCGCCCGCCGCCCGGGCGCGCGTGGCCGCCCTCACCTGGTCGGCGTAGAAGCGCGAGCCGACGGCGTCGGCGGCGTGCGGCAGGTTGAGACCGATCGCCAGCGTCCCGACCCCCGGGTCGGCGGCGAGCGCGGCGGCGGCGACGTCGTAGACGCCCGGGACGTCGCCGGCGAGCGCGACGTCGACCGGATTTGCCACTCGGCGGCCCGCTAGCAGCGTGCTGCGCTCCTTGACCGTCTCTGCATCGAGCGCGGCAAGCTCCACGCCGACCGTTTCGGCAACGTCGGCCACGACGCCGGCGCCGCCCCCGGACACCGTCGCCACCGCTAGCCCAGCCCGCAGGCCACCGGGGCAGCTCGAGAACAGTACAAGCGCCTCGGTCAGTTCGGCGAGGTCCTCGACAACGAGGCACCCCGCCTGCTCGAGCGCGGCTCGAGCCACGTGGGCATCGCCCAACAGGGCCGCGCTGTGGGCGAGCGCGGCGTCGCGCCCCGCGCGCGAAGTGCCGGTGAGCAGGCATACGACCGGGATGCCGCGCGCCCAAGCCGTCCGGGCTGCCGCGAGCACAGCCGCGGGCGAGCGCAGGCTCTCGGCGATCAGCCCGATGACGCGCAGCCGCGCGTCCTCGGCGAAGCATTGCAGGAAGTCACCGGCGCCGACGTCGGCCTCGTTGCCGGTCGCCGCGACCGCGTCGAGAGCGATCCCACGGTACGACAGCGGCTCGATCAGCGTCGATGCGAGCGCACCGCTCTGGCTGATGAGCGCGATGCCGCTCAACGGCAGCGGGGAGCCCGGAGCGAGCCAGTAGCTGACCCGGTCAAGCCGGCTCCACACCCCGAGGCTGTTCGGTCCGATGAGGCGCACTCCGGCCGCGCGGCACATCGCCACAAGCTCGTCCTGCACGCATCGCCCCTCATCACCCGCCTCGGCGTAGCCAATCCCGAGCACCAGGACCGCCTGCACGCCCAGCCCGACCGCCTCGGCGACCACAGCGCGTGTCGTCGCCTGGTCGACGCCGACGGCGACGGCGTCGATCGGTCCAGGTATGTCGGATAGGCGGGGATACGCGGGCAGGCCGCCAACCGTCGCACGACCCGGGTTGACCGGATAGATCATCCCGGAGTAGCCGATGCTGCGGAGGTTTGCGAGGAGCTCTGCACCGCGACTTCCGTCGCGATCCGAGGCGCCGACGACGGCAATCGACGCCGGCCTAAACACCGCCGAGAGATCGGCGCGCATCACGCGCCCACCGGATGCCACACGGTCGCCGGGACGACGAACCGCGAGACCTGCGTCAGGCCGCATGGCGCCCGGGGTTCCTCACGGTGCACCGTTGTCCCGGATTCGCCGCGACCCGCGCCAATGCCGCGCCCAGCGCCGGGTCGCCCGACGCATCGAGGATCACGTTGACGCCGCCCTCGGGGGCGAGCGCCATGGCGAGCTCGGGCAGCGATCCGCCGAGCACATCGACGACACCTGGGCCGGTGGTCGCGCTGACTACCCGCCGCAGCAGCGCGAGCCCCGGGGGTGTCTCGGCGGCAGCGAGCACGGTCAGCACTGGGTTGCCCGCAGCGAGCGCGCCCAGCAGGGCGCCCGGTCCCGCGCCGACCATCCCAAGGACAGCCGCCACGCCGACCGAGGAAGTCGGCGCCGCCGGCGATCCAGGCGGGCGGAGTGACGAATATGCGCGTCCCCGCCGAGCTCACCGACCTCGAGGATCACCTTGAGATGCACGGCCTCGCCGCACCCTGCTTGTCCCGATCGATCTCGCCGATCACGAGCGCGTCTTCGCCGGTGAGGAACGCCCGACGGGAGATGACCATGTCGATCTCCTCCGCACCGTCCTCGATTGCCCGGCACGTTTCTGCCAGCTTCACCGCGAGCGAGGTTTGCCCGGCCGGGAATCCCGTCGCCACGGAGGCGACGCGAACCGACGTCCCGCGCAGAGCCTTGGACGCGACGCTGACGAGCGACGGATAGACGCACACCGCCGCGCATGGCGAGAACTCCGGATGCGCCGGCGCGGGTTGCACCGCCCGCGCCGCGAGCGCCCTGACGACGCCGGGGGTGTCATCCCCTTCGAGGGTGGTCAGGTCGACGAGCGACGCGGCCAGGCGGATCCCGGCCGGGCGCGCACCGCCGGTGACCGCGCGGCGTGACAGCCGCGCGGCCTGCTCGTCGGTGGCGACCCGATCGACGTGGGGCAGCGAACGGGCTGTCATGGCTCGACCCGAGCGCTCACTTCTTGATCCCGAGCTGGTTGAAGTACACCTCGAAGGCGCCGAGGTTATGCGCCTGCGGGATGCCGGTGAGCCACTTCTGCGCGAGCACCCAGTCACGGACGGTGGCGACGTGAAGGAAGCAGCCGTTCGCGCTGTACTGCTGGGCGGCCTTTACGTACAGGGCGGTGTCGTTGTGCTGCACGGCCTGTTTGAGCTCGGCGTCGACCTGCGGGACGTCGCACTGCAGGAGATCGATGCCGCCGGTCTTGTCCCAGAACACATGTCCCCACATGTACGGGTCGGCGCCGTCAGGACCGTCGCTCGCGTCGACGTAGAGGTCGGCGGCGGTCTTCACGTGCTGCGGCCAGGAGAACAGCGTTGAGGTGGTGACGCCCTGCACCTTGGCGGCAATGCCGAGCGCCTGCATCTTCGCCGCGATGATGTTCGCCATCAGCTGGCCGTTCGGCACGCTCGAGAGGTAGCCGACCGTGAGCGGCGTGCCCGACTTGAGCGTCTTCGCATACGCCGCCATCGCGCCCGGGTTGTAGGTGATCTTCTGCGCGTCGGCGCCGCCCGGGATCGTCCCCGCGCCGTACAGCGTCGTCGCTGGCGTCGCCAGCTTCGGGTTGAGGACCTGGTTGACGAGCTGCTTCGTATCGATCGCCTGCAGAAACGCGGTCCGCGCCTGCTGCGAGCTGAAGAACTGCCGGTTCGGGTTGAGGGTGATGAGCGTCGCCGTGTACATCGGCAGGAAGTACGAGCTGACGCTCGAGTTGTTCGTGTACTGGGAGATGGCCGACGACGGTGGCTCGTTGTCGCCGACGATCAGGTCGACCGCGCCCTTCTGGAAGGCGAGCTCCATCGCCGAGACCTGGGTGTACACGGGCAGGTTGATCGTCTTGAACGGCCCCTTTTGGCCCCAGTAGTTCGGGTACTCGGTGAGGGTGTACTGGCGGCCGACCTGCGCCGAGGTGAGCTCGTATGGCCCCGTACCGAGGTCGTGCGAGGCGAGGTAGGACTGCGCCTGGTCCTTGCCCGCGTGGAGCTTCAGGCCGGTCGGCGAGAGCATCTTCGGGCTGAACGGCGAGGCGAGGTAGTTGAGGAACGCCGAGTTCGGCTGCGTGAGCGTCACGACGGCGGTGTACTTGTCCGGCGTCGCCACGCTCTTGACGATCGCGGCCAGGTAAGCGGGTCCGCCCTTCAGCGAAGCGGTGCGGGCGAACGACGGGCCGATGGCCGCCGAGGTGAAGGGCGTCCCGTCGTGGAAGGCGACGCCGTGGCGCAAATGGAACGTGTACATGGTGAACGTCTTGTTGATCGACCACGCCGTCGCGAGCTGCGGGACGATCTGCACGTGCGCGGTGTTGGGCGCGTACTGGACGAGACCCTCGTAGACGTTCTTGATGATCGCGATGCCGTTACCGGCGTAGAACGTCGAGGGATCGGGCGGCTGCCCGATGTCGCCGAGCAGCGCCGCGGTGAGGACGCCGTTCGTCGGCGGCGCGCTCCCGCCGCTCCCGC
>QHBV01000273.1:0-2284 GCA_003244035.1 Solirubrobacterales bacterium
CAGGCGCCGGCGGTTGCGCTCGGCGTCGGCACGCAGCCTGCGGGGCTCTCCGTCCATCGCAACGGGATTGTTCCACTCCGCCGAGCGCATCGCGTCGGTCCGTCGCCTCAGGCTGCCATCGGTGCGATCGTTCCCGCGGCGAGTTCGCGCTCGATCTCACGGGTGTGCGACTTGCGCAGCACGATGGTCATCAGCACCGCGCCCGCAGCGAGCATGATCGCCCCGGCCAGGAAGGCCACGTGATAGCCCGACACACGGGCGCCCAGCACACCGCCGGCGGAGGACCCGTGCAGCAGGCTCGTGGTCTGGCTGGCGGCCAGTGAGGAGAGGATCGCCAGTCCCAGCGAGCCTCCGACCTGCTGGGCGGTGTTGAACAGGCCCGAGGCCAGCCCGGCATCCTCGCCCTTGACGCCGCTGGTGCCCAGCAGTGTGATCGGCACGAACGTCAGGCCCATGCCGATGCTCATCGGCAACAGGCCCACCAGGAGATCGCCGGCGTAGCTGCCGTGGACGGGCAGCTGGGTGAGGACGAGCATCCCGGCGGTGGCGAGCGTGATGCCGAGGATCGACACCATGCGCACCCCCAGGCGCTTGATCAACTGCTGGGCCACGCCGGCCCCGATCATGATCCCGGCGCTCACCGGCAAGAACGCGAGTCCGGCCTTCAGCGGGCTGTAGCCCAGGATCTCCTGGACGTACAGCGAGGCGAAGAAGAACATGCCGAACATCGCTGACGCGACCAGCAGCAGCGCCGTGTCGGCCACCGCCAGCGTCCGGATGCGGAAGATGCTCAGCCGCATCAGGGGCGCCTTGCTGCGGCTCTCGATGACCAGGAAGGCGGCCAGCAGAGCGACGGCCACGGCGCCGAGACCGAGCGTCTTCGCCGATCCCCATCCGTACGTCTGGGCCTTGACGATCGCATAGACGAGCACCACCAGGCCTCCGGTGACGGTCACCGCGCCGGCCGCGTCGTAGGAACGGTGCTCGACGTCTATCCGGGACTCCTTCACGTAGCGCACGGCCAGCGCGACGGTGGCGATCCCGACCGGCACGTTGACGAAGAACACCCACCGCCAGGATGCGATGTCGGTGAGTACGCCGCCGACGAGCAGACCGACGGCGGCGCCGCCGGCCGCGATCGCCGACCACACGCCCAGCGCCTTGGTGCGCTGGGCGCCGTCGGTGAACGTCGTGGTGACGATCGATAGCGCGGCCGGGGAGACGAGCGCGCCGCCGAGGCCCTGCAGGCCGCGGCCGACGATCAGCATCCCCGAGGATTGGGCCACGCCGTTGAGCAGCGAGGCGGCCGAGAACAGGATCACGCCGGCCATAAACAGGCGCTTGCGGCCCAGCAGGTCGGCCGCGCGGCCGCCCAGCAGCAGAAAGCCGCCGAAGATCAGCGTGTAGCCGTTGACCACCCACTGCAGGTTGGCGGCCGAGAAGTGCAGCCCGCGCTGCACCGAGGGCAGCGCGATGTTGACCACGGTCGCGTCGAGCACGACCATGAACTGGGCGAGGCAGGCGATCACCAGCACCAGCCACGGGTTGGGTCCGGTGCGCTCGCCGGCGGATCGGTGCGTCGGGCTCGGACTCTGGGTGACGGTTGCGCTCATGGCGGGGGCTCCCGGGACGCGGTGTGACGGTGTGAGGTGGTAAATTGGACCAGCGGGTCCGCTTACCGTACCACAGAACCGGACCGCACGGTCCGTTTACGTTTTGTTGACGCTCGCCTCCGGTCGAGCCGCGAGCGCACGCCGGGCGACCCGCTAGCATCAGCCGGGTTCGGAACGAAACGAAGAAACGAACTCCGCCGACCGAAGGGCGGAGCAGAAGGGAAACTGAATATGTCTGACGCCGTTACGCGCGTCTCCGTCGAGATCGAGGGCAAAGAGATCTCATTCGAGACCGGCAAGCTGGCCAAGCAGGCCTCCGGCGCCGTCGTCGTCCGTGCGGGCGACACCATGGTCCTTTGTACCGCGACCGCGGGCAACCTCCGCGACGTGGATTTCCTGCCCCTGACGGTGGACGTCGAGGAGCGCATGTACGCGGCCGGGAAGATCCCCGGCTCCTTCTTCAAGCGCGAGGGACGCGCCGGGGAGAAGGCGACACTGACCGCTCGACTGATCGACCGGCCGATTCGGCCGCTGTTCCCCAAGGGCTGGCGGTACGAGACCCAGCTGGTGGCGCTGCCGATGTCCGTCGACCACGTCAACCCCTACGACATGCTGGCCATGAACGGCGCCTCCGCGGCGCTGATGGTGTCCAACGTGCCGTTCCCGGCGCC
>QHBV01000273.1:2294-3835 GCA_003244035.1 Solirubrobacterales bacterium
GGCAAGATCGACGGCAACTTCGTCGTCAATCCCGACGAAGAGGCGCTGCTCGAGGGCACCGACCTCGACCTGATCGTCGCCGGCACCGAAGAGGCCATCCTGATGGTCGAGGCGGGCGCCAACGAGATCCCCGAGGCCGAGATCCTCGACGCCCTCGACATCGCGCACGAGAACATCAAGAAGCTGTGCGCCGCCCAGCGCGAGCTGGCCGAGAAGGCCGGCAAGCCCAAGACTGAAGTCGAGATCCCGGAGGTGCACGCCGACCTCTATGAGCAGATCAAGGGCTCGCACGGTGCCGCGCTGGACGCGGCCACGCAGGTGGAGGACAAGCTCGACCGCCAGGCGGCCACCAAGGCCGTCGAGGAGCAGATCCTCGAGCATTATTCGGGCAGCTCCGAGGCCGAGACCTACCCCGAGTACCGGTCAAACGCCCAACGGGCGTTCGACAAGCTCGAGAAGACGATGATCCGCGAGCGGATCGCGGTTCAGAAGAAGCGCCCCGACGGTCGCGGCACCGAGCAGATCCGTCCGATCTCGATCGAGGTCGACGTTGCTCCGCGCACGCACGGCTCGGCGCTGTTCACCCGCGGTCAGACGCAGGCCTTCAGCGTCGTCGCCCTGGGCACCACCCGCGAGGAGATGCGCCTGGACACACTCGGGCTGGAGACGACCAAGCGCTACTTCCATCACTACAACTTCCCGCCGTTCTCGGTCGGGGAGGCCGGCTTCATGCGCGGTCCCAAGCGCCGTGACATCGGCCATGGGGCGCTCGCCGAGCGGGCGCTGGTGCCGATGATCCCGAGCCAGGAGGACTTCCCGTACACGATTCGCATCGTGTCGGACATCTTCGAGTCAAACGGCTCGAGCTCGATGGCCTCGGTGTGCGGCTCGACGCTGTCGCTGATGGATGCCGGCGTGCCGATCAAGGCTCCCGTGGCGGGCATCGCCATGGGCCTGATCAAGGAGGGCGACGACTACGTCATCCTCACCGACATCGCCGGCGTCGAGGACCACCTCGGCGACATGGACTTCAAGGTCGCCGGCACGCGGGACGGGATCACCGCCCTGCAGATGGACATCAAGATCACTGGCGTGACGTTCGAGATCATGCGCGACGCCCTGGCTCAGGCCAAGGTCGCCCGTGAGTTCATCCTCGGCGAGATGACCTCGGTGATCGACACGCCGCGCGCCGAGCTCTCCCGGTATGCACCGGGGATCTCGTCGGTCAAGATCGATCCCGAGAAGATCGGGCTGCTGATCGGCAAGGGCGGCGAGACGATCCGCTCCCTGCAGGAGGAGTTCGAGTCCCAGATCGACGTCAACGACGAGGGCCAGGTGCTCGTCTACGCCTCCAATCGGGAGCTGGGCGACGCGCTGGTGGACCGGATCCGCTCGATGACCAAGGAGGTCGAGGTCGGCGACGAGTTCACCGGCAAGGTCGTCAAGACGACCACGTTCGGCGCCTTCGTCGAGCTGGCCAAGGGCACCGATGGCCTGCTGCACATCTCCAACGTCGCTCCGGGCCGGCGGATCGACACCGT
>QHBV01000274.1 GCA_003244035.1 Solirubrobacterales bacterium
CCCGGGTACTCGAAGAACGTGATGTCGGCCCCTGGCGAGCCGTCCTCATCGGAGTAGAACAGGTGATAGACGCTGGGATCGTCCTGGTTGACCGTCTTCTTGACCATCCTCAGGCCCAGTACCCGCGCATAGAAGTCGACGTTGCGGGGCGCGTCTGCGGTGATCAGCGTGATGTGGTGGATGCCGTCGATCGGCTGCATGGCTGCCTCTGGGTTCGATTGCTTGTTAGAGCAAGCTTATCACGAAGATGCTTGCTTGCGCAAGTATCTGGCGCCGCGGCGCTCGGCGGTTGGTCGCCGACCCGCGCGACGGGGTACGTTGACGAGCATCATGCGGGCGTCGCTGTTCATCACCTGCTTCAACGACACGCTGTTTCCGGAGACGGGGCAGGCGGTGGTGGGGCTGCTGGAGCGCCTCGGCGTGAGCGTCGAGTTCC
The DNA here is from genome assembly GCA_003244035.1 of Solirubrobacterales bacterium. Classification (GTDB taxonomy): domain Bacteria; phylum Actinomycetota; class Thermoleophilia; order Solirubrobacterales; family Solirubrobacteraceae; genus Palsa-465. The sequence continues at coordinate 437 of QHBV01000274.1, forward strand.
CGCTGGAGCAGACCTGCTGTGGCCAGATGCACTTCAACACCGGCTACGTGCAGGAGACGATCCCGCTGGTGCGCCGCTTCGTGCGCGCCTTCGCCGACAGCGAGGTGGTGGTCTCCCCTTCGGCGTCGTGCGTGGGCATGGTGCGCGACTACTACCCCCGGGTGGCCGAGCTGGCCGGAGACGACTCGCTCCAGCGCGAGGTCCGGGCGCTGCTCCCGCGCGTGGTGGAGTTGACCGAGCTGCTCGTCGACCGCCTCGGCGTGGAGGACGTGGGCGCGTTCTTTCCGCATCGGGTGACGTATCACCCCACGTGTCACTCGCTGCGCATGCTGCACGTCGGCGACCGGCCGCTGCGCCTGCTGCGGGCGGTCAGGGGCATCGACCTCCAGGAGCTGCCCGACGCCACCGAGTGCTGCGGCTTCGGCGGGACGTTCGCGGTCAAGAACGCCGACACCTCGATCGCGATGCTCACCGACAAGGTGCGCACCATCCTCGACACCGGGGCCGAGGTGTGCGCTGCCGCCGACAACTCCTGCCTGATGCACATCGGCGGCGCGCTCTCGCGCCAGCGGGCCGGCGTGCGCACCATGCACATTGCCGAGATCCTCGCCCGGACGGACGTCGGGTGAGCGAAGGCGCCTTCCCCCAGGCCGCCCGCGTCGCCCTGGCCGACACCCAGCTGCGCCGCAACCTCGGGCACGCGACGCACACCATCCGCGCCAAGCGTGCCGGTGTCGTGGCCGAGCTGTCTGACTGGGAGCAGCTGCGCGAGGCCGGCCGGGCGATCAAGGAGCGGGTGCTGCGCCATCTGGACGAGTACCTGCTGGAGCTGGAGGAGTCGGTCACCCGCGCCGGCGGCGTCGTGCACTGGGCGCGCGACGGCGAGGAGTGCAACCGGATCGTCGGGGACCTGATCGCTGCCCACGGCGCCACCGAGGTCGTCAAGTCCAAGTCGCTGACCACCGAGGAGACCGGTCTCAACGAGGCGCTGGTCAAGCGGGGCATCAGCCCCTGGGAGACCGACCTGGCGCAGCTGATCGTGCAGCTGGGCGACGACATGCCCTCGCACATCCTGGTGCCCGCGATCCACAAGAACCGCGCTCAGATCCGTGACCTGTTCCGGCGCACGCTGCCCGACGCGCCGCCGGATCTCTCCGACGATCCCCGCGAGCTGGCCGAGGCCGCGCGCCGCCATCTGCGGCGACTGTTCCTTGAGACCGAGGTGGGCATCAGCGGTGTCAACTTCGCGGTCGCCCAGACGGGGACGGTGGCGGTAGTGGAGTCCGAGGGCAACGGGCGCATGTGCACGACGCTGCCGCCGGTGCTGATCAGCGTGATGGGGATCGAGAAGGTGATCCCGACCTGGCAGGATCTGGAGGTCTACCTGCAGCTGTTGCCGCGCTCCTCCACGGCCGAGCGGATGAACCCCTACACGTCGCTGTGGACCGGGGTCAGCGAGGGCGACGGACCGCGGGAGTTCCACCTCGTGTTCGTCGATCACGGACGGACCAGCGTGCTGGCCGACGAGATCGGCCGCCAGGCACTGAACTGCATCCGCTGCTCGGCCTGCCTGAACGTGTGTCCGGTGTATGAGCGGACCGGCGGTCACGCCTACGGCTCCACCTATCCGGGGCCGATCGGTGCGATCCTCACCCCGATGCTCGAAGGGCTGGACGCCGCCGGCTCGCTCCCCTACGCCTCCAGTCTGTGCGGCGCCTGCTACGAGGTCTGCCCGGTCAAGATCAACATCCCGCAGGTGCTCGTCCACCTGCGCGCGGAGGTTGTGCGCCACGAGGACGAGGCCGCGCACCGACCGGATGCCGAGCACGTGGCGATGCGGGCGCTGGCCCGGGTGTTCGCCAACCGCCGGCTCTACGAGGCCGCCCAGCGCGCCGGTCGGATCGGCCAGTGGCCGCTCGCCCGCGGAGGCACGATCGACCGGCTGCCGGGCCCCCTGTCGGGGTGGACCGCCGCGCGCGACCTCAAGCCCATCCCTCGCCAGAGCTTCCGCGACTGGTGGCGGGAGCGATCGTGAGCGCCGCCCGCGACGAGATCCTCGGCCGCATCCGCGCCGCCCTGCGCGACGTGCCGGCGACCGAGACGGCGACTGACGTGCCGGTGGCCCGTGCCTACCGCCACACCGACGAGCGTCCGCGCGACGAGCTGGTCGAACTGCTATGCGCACGGATCGACGACTACCACGCGGACGTCCGGCGCCTGCCGGGCGACGCCGACGTCGGGCGGGCGGTCGCCGACGCCTGCACGGACATGGGACTGGCGCGCGTGGCCGTCCCGCCGCAGCTGCCCCGCCACTGGCGACCGGACGGCGTCGACGTCGTCGAGGACCGCGATCTCAGCGCGCGGCAGCTGGACGAGCTCGACGGCGCCATCACCGGCTGCGCGGCGGCCATCGCCGAGACCGGCACCCTGGTCCTCGACGGGCAGGCCATGTCCGGGCGGCGGCTGCTCACGCTGGTGCCCGACCATCACATCTGCGTGGTCTGCGCCGACCAGGTCGTCGGCCAGGTACCCGAGGCGATCGCCGCCGTGGCGACCCCCGTGGGCGAGCGCGGCGTGCCGATCACGCTCGTCTCCGGAGCGTCGGCGACCTCCGACATCGAGCTGGAGCGGGTGGAGGGCGTGCACGGCCCCCGTCACCTGCTCGTGCTGGTCGTCGGGTAGCGGCGGTGGAGGACCGCCTGAGCGTCCGTCGCGCGCTCGGCGAACTACGCTGAGCGTCATGACCCAGACCGAGCTGTGGGACGACGCGATCGCCGATCGGCTGGTGGCTGCACAGGGCGACTCCGGCAGCCCGATCGTGTGCGCCTCGGGGATCTCGCCGTCGGGCCCGATCCACATGGGCAACCTGCGCGAGGTGTTCACGACCCATCTGGTGGCCGAGGCGCTGCGCCGCCGCGGGCGCGAGGTCGTGCACCTGCACTCGTGGGACGACTACGACCGCTTTCGCAAGGTTCCGGCGGGCGTCGATCCGTGCTTCGAGCGCTACGTCGGCATGCCCCTGGCGGCCATCCCCGATCCCACGCGCGGGGCGGGCGGGTCCAAGTCCTTTGCCGAGCACTTCATGGACGAGCTCCGCGCCTCGCTGGAGGTGCTCGGGATCCAGATGACCGAGCGCCGTCAATCGCAGCTCTATCCGGCGGGGACCTACAACGCCGCGATCCGCCGTGCGATGGACGAGCGCTTTCTGGTGTTCGACACGCTTGCCAGCCAGCAGACCGCCGGGCGCCACGCGGATTCGGTGCAGGAGCGCCGGCGCGCCTATTACCCGTTCAAGCCCTACTGTCCCACGTGCGGCACCGACGACACACGCGTCACGGCCTATGAGGGGGAGACGGTGCACTACGGGTGCCGCTGCGGCCACGCGGGTGAGATGAGCCTGGCCGACGGTCAGACGATCAGCGGCAAGCTCGTGTGGAAGGTCGATTGGCCGATGCGCTGGGCCCGCGAGGGGGTCGACTTCGAGCCAGCGGGAGAGGATCATCATGCCCCCACTGGCAGCTTCACGGTGGGGCGGACCCTGGTCTCCGCGCTGTACGGCGGCCGGGCGCCGGAGTCGGTCGTGTACGCGTTCGTGTCGCTGGCCGGCGTCGGCGGCAAGATGTCGGGTTCGGTGGGCGGGGCGGCGATCCCCGCCACCGCGCTGGACCTGATCGAGCCGGCGGTCGTGCGCTGGCTGTACGTCCGCCGGCTGCCGGGTCAGTCGTTCGCCATCGACCTGGCGGCGCGCGCCGTGCAGCGCCTGTACGACGAGTGGGACCGGCTGGCGTCGCGCGTCGCCTCCGGAGACGCCGAGGGCGCTGAAGTGGCCGTGCTGCGCCAGAGCCTCGAGTCCTCTGCGGGCCCGGTGCTGCGCACCCCCCGGCCGGTGTCGTTCCGGCTGCTCTCGTCGGTGGCCGACATCACCCAGGGCAACCGCGAGCAGATCGCGCGCATCGTGTCCGCGCATCTCAACGGCGACGCCCCCGATCCACCCGCGCTGCTCGCGCAACTGGAGCCGCGGCTGTCGTGCGCGATCCGCTTTGCCACCGAGGTCGTGCCCGAGGACGAGCGCACGTGGGTGCGCGTCGAGTTCGCCCCCGACGCCTACGAGCAGCTGGACGACAGCATGCGCCACGGCGTGGAGCTGCTGGCCGACGGTCTGGCCGTCGACTGGTCGATCGACGGGCTCACGGCGCTCGTCTACGCGGTGCCCAAGAGGCTCCACGGGCTGCCGGCGGACGCCGAGCCCACCCCCGAGGTCAAGGCCGCCCAGCGGGCGTTCTTCAAGTCGGTGTACCGGTTGCTGGTCGACGCCGAGACCGGACCGCGGCTGCCGACGCTGCTGCTCTCGATCGGCCAGCAGCGGGCCCGGCAGCTGCTCGTCGGCGCCTGACCACAGTTCGCCGATCAGCGAAGCGTCTGCGGGATAGGTTCGGGTGATGGTCACCATGCAGCCGGCATCCTCAACTGACGCCGCCCGGCGCAGCGCCCGGCGCTGGACGCTGGTCGCCATGAGCCTCGGCTTCGCCGTGGTCCAGCTGGACATCAGCGTCGTCAACGTGGCGGTCAAGTCGATCGGCAGCGAGCTGGGCGGAGGGCTGAGCGCATTGCAGTGGGTGGTCAACGCCTACACGATCGGCTTTGCCGCATTCATCCTCACCGCGGGCGCGCTGGGTGACCGGATCGGGGCGCGGCGGGTGTTCGTGAGCGGCTTCGTGCTGTTCCTGGTCGCCTCGGTGGTGTGCGGCCTGGCTCCTGATCTGGGCGTGCTGATCGCCGCCCGCGCCATCCAGGGAATCGGAGCCGCTGTGCTCGTGCCCTCGTCGCTGACGTTGCTCAACCACGCCTACCCCGAGCCGGCCGCCCGTTCCCGAGCCGTCGGCCTGTGGCTGGCCGGGGCCAGCCTGGCGCTCTCCGGCGGCCCGCTGATCGGCGGCGTGCTGATCGCCACCCTCGGCTGGCGGGCGATCTTCTTCATCAACGTGCCGGTGGCGCTGGTCGGCATCTACCTGAGCCGGCGCTATGCCTCAGAGACCTCGCAATCGCGCGACCGGGGGGTGGACGTCGGTGGTCAGGTGCTCGCCGTGCTGATGCTCACCGCGCTGGTCGGGGCCACGATCGAGGGCGGCACCAGGGGCTTCGGCTCGCCGCTGGTGCTCGCGGGCTTCGCCGTCGCCCTGGTGGCGGGAGCGGCCTTCCTGGTCGTCGAGGGGCATGGCGGGCGCCCGATGCTGCCACTGGGCATGTTCCGGAATCGGACGTTCAGCGTGACGGCGGCGATGGGCCTGCTCATCAACATCGGGTTCTACGGGCTGATCTTCGTCTTCAGCCTGCTCCTTCAGCGCGAGCAGGGCCTGACCCCGCTGCAGACCGGGCTGGCCCTGGCGCCGATCATGATCGCCATCACGATCTCCAATCTGCTGGCCGGACGGTTTGACCAGCGCTTCGGCCCGCGGCGCACCATCGCGGTGGCGGTCGTGGTGGTGGGCGCCGCGTGCGCCGGGCTGCTCGGGGTGGGCGCCTCCACCGGCTACGCAGCGATGGTCGTGCAGCTGGCGGCGCTGGGCGCCGGCGCCGGGGCGATCATCCCGGTGCTCACGTCCGAGCTGCTGGGCAGCGTCGACCGCACGCGCTCGGGGGTGGCCGCCGGCACGCTCAACACCCTGCGCCAGACGGGCTCGGCGATCGGTGTGGCCCTGTTCGGCTCCCTGCTGTCGGGGCGCGGCGGGTTCACCGCCGGGGTGCACGTGTCACTGGCGATCACCGTCGGCCTGTGCGTGGCGATCGGCGCCCTCACGCCGCTGCTGCGCGACCGGGCGAGCTGAGCCCGGATTCGCGCACTCGGGTACGGTGCGCGGAGCGAACGGAGGTGTCGTGGTGGAGGAACGTCCGAGGAGCGCCGACTTCGTCCAGTCCCTGGAGCGCGGACTGGCGGTGATCCGCGCCTTCGACGCCGAGCACCGAGAGCTGGGGCTCTCCGAGGTGGCCCGAATCACCGGCCTCACGCGGGCGGCCGCCCGCCGCTTTCTGCTCACGCTCGTCCGGCTCGGCTACATGAGCTTCTCCGACGGCCGCTTCTCGCTGAGCCCGCGGGTGCTGGAGCTGGGCTACGCCTACCTGTCGAGCCTCACGCTGCCGCAGGTCGCCCAGCCCCACATGGAGGCGTTGGTCGACAGCGTCAACGAGTCCTCCTCGATCTCGGTCCTGGACGACCTGGAGGTCGTCTACGTCGCCCGGGTCCCCACGCGACGGATCATGAGCATCACTCTGTCGGTCGGTACGCGGTTGCCGGCCTACGCCACCTCGATGGGTCGCGTGCTGCTGGCCGCCCTGCCCGAGCCCGAGCTGGAGGCCCGCCTGGCCCGGATCGACGTGCGGCCCCTGTCGGCGCACACCATCTCCAGCGCCGACGAGCTGCGCACCGTGCTCGAGCGGGTGCGCAAGCAGGGCTGGGCGGCAGTCGACCAGGAGCTGGAGGAGGGACTGCGGTCACTGGCGGTGCCGATCCGCGGCGCCGCTGACGAGGTGGTGGCGGCGCTCAACGTCTCCGTGCACGCCAGCCGCGGCTCGATGACGATGCTGCGTCGCGACTTCCTGCCCCACGCCCGGCAGGCCGCCGACGCGATCGAGGCCGATCTGCGGCGCGCGGTCGGGGCCGGTCCCCTCGGCCGTTAGGGAGCGGTTCTCCCCAGCGTTTCAGCGATGCGGGCGACCACGGCATACGGCTCGTCCTGGAGCTCGCGCCAGGTGATGCGCATGGGGATGTAGCCGGCCGCGATGAGGATCGCGTCCTTGCGGCGATCCCGCTCCAGCGCACGGCGCGTGAAGTGAAACTGGAAGCTGTCGAACTCGACCACCAAGCGATGCGCGGGCCAGAAGAAGTCGGCCTCGAAGCCCAGGAGCGGAGCGTTGGTGAGCGGGGGCGGCAGCCGAGCGCTCCGCAGCAGGGCCAGCAGCAGCTCCTCGGCTCTGGAGCGACTGATTGTGGGCGCAGACTGCTGGGCGACGAGCGCGCGCAGGATGCCGACACCGCGGCGGCCATTGGATCGTTTCACCAGCTCGGTTACGTCGGCGACGCGGAGATGGCGTCTCACCAGCAGCTCGTTGAAGGCGAGCTCGACCGTCCGATCGCTCTCGGCCTCCGCCTGGTCGAGGAGGGTGCGGGCGGGCGAGGTCACCGGGAGCCCCTGGCGGATGCGGACATCACGCGGCTGCAGGCGGCGGCTGCGATGGGCGCACACGCCCCAGACTCGCGACGCCGCCTCGCCGTCGACCACCACATGAACGAGCTCACCGTCCCCACGCTCGGGCGCGACGTCCCACAGCGCGGCTGCCGAAGCGTGGCTCAGCGCGACGCTCCGGCGGGCGGCCAGCAGAGCCGATGTGTCATCACGAAGCGCAGTCGGTGCGAGGTGGCCCACCGCGAAGACGCCCCGTCGTATGCGATACAACGCGCCGCGGGCCGTGAGGCGACTCACGCCAGCAACACTCAATCCCACCTCCAGCAGCTGATGGCGGGAGATGCACCCCCGCTGCAGGCGAGCGATCGCGGCGATCCGCTGCTCGGGGAGGCCGTCCACGGCCACTTTATGGCGAACCCCGATGACGGCCACGAGGCTGGGTGAGTTCCATTCACCCCCTGGATGCTCGGTACCGAACTCCGGGGGGGTGGCGGAGGTTCGGTGAGTTGTTGTGTCCGCCGTCTCGCGGGTCTCGCGGGTCTCGCGGGTGTCCTGGATTCGGTGGGTCGTGCCGTCGGCCATCCTTGGCAAGAGGGCTGTGGGCGCCCGGGTTCACCCCCCGGC
>QHBV01000275.1:0-2324 GCA_003244035.1 Solirubrobacterales bacterium
CTGCCCGGAGCGCGGTTCTGTTCTACGGCGCCAACGTCGGGGCGGCACTGATCGCGGCACTCGTCATCCTGATCCCGGGCGTGCCGCTGCTGTCGATCGCGCTGAACGCGAACGTGCTGGCGACGGTGCTGCTGCCGGTGGCGCTCGTGTTCTTGATCATGCTCGCGCGCGATCGCGAGCTGATGGGTCGGTGGGCCAACGGCGCTGTGCTCAACCGGGTGGCGATCGCGATCGTGGCGTTCGTCTCGGCCTGCGGCGCGGCCTACGCGATCGACTCGTTCCTGCGGGTGGCGTGACGCGCGGCGATCACGCGAGGGCTCGGTGAAGCCCGGCGGCGGGCCCGACCCGCTTCGGTATCTCGAGCCCGATCAGCTGGTGGCCGATCGTGCGCGTCCGCTCGCGCAGGCGCTGCTGAGCCGGCGCGCGTGCGTCGGGCTGTGGGCGTTGCGGGTGCTCGTGCTCGTGCTCGGCGCGATGGTCGTCTTTACGTTCATCTCGCAGCTGAGCCCTGGCCGGTAGGGTAGGGCTCGATGGCGCTCGCGGACACCTTCCAGCAGATCGTCGACTCGCTACCGGACGACTGGACCGACCTGGAGCTCGACCTGCGGATCTCCGATGAGCGTCGCTACGTCGACGCCGCGGTGCTGCTCGTAACCTGCAACGCCCAGCCGTACTCCAAGCACGACTGGCACTGGCGGCTGCTAGTCGCCCACCGGTTCGGACACGCGGCGGCCGCGCCGGCCGTCCACGCGGCGTTGGGGCTGCTGGACGACGCCGGGATCGAGGGTGAGCTCGCGCTTCGCGAGGTACGCACCGGACGCGTCGAGGTCGTCCAGATGTGGGGCCGGACCGAGTCGGTGCGCGAGGACTTCAAGCGGATCCGAGCGCAGTAGGCATTTCGGCGTGGCCCGGGTGCTCGCGTACGTGCCGGACCTGCTGTTCGGCTCCAACGTCCTCGGTGCGCTGCAGGCCGCCGGGCACGAGGCGACGCTCGTCGCTCGGCTCTCGGAGGCCGAGCTGCCGGGACTGTCCGACGCCGACGTGCTCGTGGTCGATCTCACGGCCGATGCGCCTGCGCGGATCGAGCTCGTCCGAGCGCTGGGCCTCGGGCCGGCGCCGCGCACGCTCGCGTTCTACTCGCATGTCGAGAGTGAGGTGCGAGAGCTGGCGCAGGCGGCCGGCTTCGACCAGGTGATCCCGCGCTCGCGGATGGCGCGCGAGGGGGGCGCGGTGGTGGCGCGACTGGCCGCGGACGGGTGAGGCGGTCAGCTTCGCACCCCCGCCCCGGGGAGGAAGCTGGGGTCGAACAGCTTGGGCAGGACGGGCGGCTTTCGCACGATTCCGACCGCGGCCTCCCACCGGGCCCACGCCCGCAGCCTGACGGAGTTGAGCTCGCCGAAGGTCCCGTCCGGGGCCGGGAACGCCGGCATCACCGCGCGCAGCTTCGCGTCGAGCAGGTCGCCGTCGAGGCCGGGCGCTTTCGTCTCGAGGTCGGTCTCGCTCCGCGCCGGATCACGCACCGTCAGGCCATAGCCGCGCACGAGCGCGCGGACGACGGCCCTGGCGACGCTCGGCTGCGCTTGAAAGGTGGATCGCTTGGCACACAGCAGGAGCTCTGGATACGACGGCGCCCCATACTCGTCGACGCGGAAGACGTGGAAGCCGGGGCGCCGGTGGGCCAGCGTCACGCCCTCGTCGCTCCAGAACGCGGTCGCGGCCGCGACCCTACGGGAGAGCAGGGCCGCGACGGCGTCGAAGCCGATTGTGACGGTGTTGACTCTGCGCGGGTCGCCGCCCGCGCCGGCGACGATCGAGCTCAGTGCCGCCTCGTCGCTCGGCACCCCCGTGACGCCCACCGTGTGGCCCTGCAGCTCGCGGGGGTTGTGGATCTGCGGCGCCGCGATCACCGCGGCCAGCGGGCGCTGCACCAGGGCCATGATTCCCACGACGCCCTCGCCGCGCTCGTCGGCGATCGCGAGGTCGTGGATGTCGAGGATCGCGAAGTCGGCCCTGCCGGCCTGGAGCAGAGCGAGCGAGGTGCTGGAGGCCGGCGGCGCGATCACGTGCAGGCGAATGCCCTCGTCCCGGTCGTAGCCGCGCGCGACCGCGCTGTAGATGCCGGCGTGCACGGCGTTGGGGGTGAAGTCGAGGACGAGGGTCGCGTCCTTGGCGGCGTGCGGCGTGCCGCGGGCTCGGGGGGTCGAACCGCAGCCGCCCGCCAGGAGGGCGACGACGATCACGACGAGGATCCGGCGCATGCGGCGCCCCACAATACGGGGGTGGACGATCGAGCTTGCGCATAGCGACAGTTCGATCGTCCAGGC
>QHBV01000275.1:2367-3641 GCA_003244035.1 Solirubrobacterales bacterium
CTGTCGCTCTCGCGGACGTGCCGCTGCTACTGCAAGTACTGCGCTTTTGCGACGCACGAGGCGCACCTGTACTCGCCCGAGGAGGTCGAGCGGATCCTCGACCGGGCCGCTCGCGGTGGTCGGATCAAGGAGCTGCTGGTGCTCACCGGCGAGCGTCCCGAGACCAACGGCGAGGTGGCCGCTCGCCTCAGGGGCTACGGCCACGAGGACTTCACCTCGTACGTCGCGTGGGCGTGCGCGCGGGCGCTGGAGCGGGGACTGCTGCCCCACACCAACGTGGGCGTGCTCGGCCGCGAGGATCTTCTCCGCCTGCGCGAGGTCACCGCCTCGCAGGGGCTGATGCTGGAGTCGGTCTCCGAGCACCTGATGCAGACGGTGCACGCCGGCTCACCGAGCAAGCACCCAGCCCGGCGGATCGAGACGATCGCGACCGCCGGCGAGCTCGAGATACCGTTCACGAGCGGCATCCTCGTCGGCATCGGCGAGCGCGAGCAGGATCGGATCGAGTCGCTGGCCCAGCTCGCCGAGCTGCACGCGCGCTACGGTCACATCCAGGAGGTGATCCTCCAGAACTTCGTCCCGCATCAGAGCTACTACGGCCGCGAGCCGGCGCAGATCGCCGGCGAGGCGGCGTCGCGGTACTGGCGGACCGGGGTTGCCGATGCGCCCCAGCGCGCCGCGCCTCCGTGGGCCTGCGGGGTCACGATCGAGGAGATGAAGCGGCTCGTCGCCGAGGCCCGCCGGCTGCTCCCAGGGATCGGGATCCAGGTCCCGCCCAATCTGTCGGACTGGTGGGTCGAGCTCGTCCGCGCGGGGGCGACCGACCTCGGCGGCCTCAGCGCCAACGGCGATCACATCTCCCCCGAACACCCATTCCCCTCGCCGGCCCAGGTCCGGGGGCGCCTGCGCGCCGAAGGGATGGCGCTGAGAGAGCGGCTGTGCGTCTACCCCGAGTACATCGATCCGCAGTGGGTCGCCGCGCCGGTGCTCGACGTGATCAAGCGTCGTTGGTGGTCGTTCATCCCGCGGCGGGGCTCGGGGCGGCGTGCCGAGCTGCGCCCCGCGGACGACACCGCGCCACGGGCGGTGGCGCGGGCCGCTTGCGGCGAGGCGCTGACCCCCGAGGAGCTGACCGCGCTGTTCTCCGAGACCCGCCCCGAGGCGATCGAGGAGATGCGCTGCGCCGCCGACGAGCTGCGCTCCGGGCTCGTGGGGGAGACCGTCACGTTCGTGGTCAACCGCAACATCAACGTCTCCAACGTCTGCATCGTCGG
>QHBV01000276.1 GCA_003244035.1 Solirubrobacterales bacterium
CTGCAACCTGCAGCGCCTCGACGGGCCGGTCCGCGCAACGGCAAGATCATCCAGGAGCTCGAGTCCGACTTCCGCGGCGCCGGCTGGAACGTGATCAAGGTGGTGTGGGGGGCGAAATGGGACCCGCTGCTCGCCGCGGACACCGACGGCAGGCTGGTCAGGGTGATGCAGGAGTGCGTCGACGGCGAGTACCAGACGTTCAAGTCGCGCGACGGAGCGTACGTGCGCGAGCACTTCTTCGGCCGCGATCCCGTGCTGGCCGAACGCGTGGCGGACATGTCCGACCAGGAGATCTGGCTGCTCAACCGCGGCGGCCTGGACCAGCAGAAGGTGTACGCCGCCTATCACGAGGCGGTACGCCACCAGGGCCAGCCGACTGTGATCCTCGCGAAGACGATCAAGGGCTACGGGATGGGGGTCTCGGGCGAGGGGCAGATGGTCACCCACCAGGCCAAGAAGATGACCGAGGCGGCGTTGCTTCAGTTCCGCGACCGCTTCGAGCTGCCCTTGACCGACGCCCAGGTGCGCGCCGCCGAGTACCTCAAGCCACCCGAGGACTCGGAGGAGATGCGCTACCTGCGCGAGCGGCGCGAGGCTCTCGGCGGATTGCTCCCGGCCCGCCGCCGCACCGCGCAGCCGCTCGAGGTACCCGAGCTCGAGCTGTTCAAGAGCCAGCTGGAAGGCACCGGTGAGCGCGAGATCTCGACCACGATGGCGTTCGTGCGCGTGCTCGCCGCGCTGCTGCGCGACAAGCGGATCGGCCGCCACATCGTCCCGATCGTCCCCGACGAGTCGCGCACGTTCGGGATGGAGGGGCTGTTCCGGCAGGTCGGGATCTACTCGCCGGTGGGCCAGCTCTACCAACCCCAGGACTCCGAGCAGCTGATGTTCTACAAGGAGGACGAGCACGGACAGATCCTCGAGGAGGGGATCACCGAGGCCGGCTCGATGTCCTCGTTCATCGCGGCCGGCACCTCCTACAGCGCCCACGCCGTGCAGATGGTGCCGTTCTACATCTACTACTCGATGTTCGGCTACCAGCGCGTCGGCGACCTCGTGTGGGCCGCGGGCGACAGCCGCACCCGCGGGTTCATGCTCGGCGGCACCGCGGGCAGGACCACTTTGAACGGCGAGGGGCTCCAGCACGAGGACGGCCACAGCCACGTGCTGTTCTCAGTGGTGCCCAACTGCCGCGCGTATGACCCGGCGTTCGGCTACGAGGTCGCCGTGATCGTCCAGGACGGGCTGCGCCGGATGGTGGCCGAGCAGGAGGACGTCTTCTACTACATCACGCTGATGAACGAGAACTACCGCCATCCGCCGATGCCCGAGGGCGCCCGCGAGGGGATCCTGCGCGGGATGTACCTGCTGCGCTCGACGGAGGCGGACGGCCCGCGCGTGCAGCTGCTCGGATCGGGGACGATCCTGCGCGAGTCGATCGCCGCCGCCGAGCTGCTCGAGTCGGACTTCGGGGTCGCCGCCGACGTCTGGAGCGTGACCTCGTTCACCGAGCTCCGACGCGAGGGCCTCGAAGTCGACCGCTGGAACATGCTGCACCCCATGGAGCCCGCCCGCGAGGCCTACGTCACTCGCCAGCTTGCGGGCCGCGGCACGGCCGTGGTCGCCTCCACCGACTACATCCGCGCTTACCCCGACCAGATCCGCCAGTGGGTGCCGGGCCCGTACCGCGTCCTGGGCACCGACGGCTTCGGCCGCAGCGACTCCCGCCCCGCGCTGCGGGGCTTCTTCGAGGTCGACCGCCGCTACGTCGCCCTCGCGGCGCTGAAGTCGCTGGCTGATCTCGGCTCGGTCGATCCCGCCCGCGTGCAGGAGGCGATCGAGCGCCTCGAGATCGATCCCGAGGCGCCGATGCCTTCGAGCGTATGAGCAGCGCCGGCACGATCTCGGTCGAGGTGCCAGACATCGGCGACTTCACCGACGTCCCGGTGATCGAGATCCTGGTAGCGCCCGGGGACGAGGTCGCCGCCGATGATCCCCTGCTGACGCTCGAGTCCGAGAAGGCCGCGATGGACGTCCCCGCCCCGTCGGCGGGCGTGGTCTCCGAGCTCCACGTCGGGGTGGGCGACAAGGTCTCCCAGGGCACCGTGGTGCTGACGCTGGCGGCGGGCGGCGACGACGCGCCGGCGTCCAAGGAGGCGGATGCTGGGGGACCCACGCCGGCGGAGGCGGGCGGCGGCGACGCGCCCGAGGAGCCCGAGTCGTCCGCGCCGGCCGAGGAGCCCGAGCCGTCCGCGCCGGCCGAGGAGCCCGAGCCGGAGGCCGGCGGCGCCGCTCCGGCCTACGCCAGCCCCTCGATCCGCCGGCTCGCCCGCGAGCACGGCGTCGATCTCGCGTCGATCGAGGGCAGCGGGCGCAAGGGACGGATCACCCGGGAGGACGTTGGGGAGAGTGGGCCTGCTCCGGCTTCGCCGGACCGGCCTGGTTTGGGCCTCGAGCTGGCGCCGTGGCCGTCCTTGGACTTCGAGCAGTTCGGTCCGATCGAGCGGGTCCAGCGCTCGCGGATCGAGCGAATCTCCGCTCCCAACCTGGCCCGTAACTGGGTCACGATTCCGCACGTCACCCACAATGACGAGGCGGACATCACCGAGCTCGAGTCCTGGCGCGCGCAGCTGAACTCCGAGCAGGACGTGAAGGTGACGATGGTCGCGTTCTTGGTGCTCGCGTGCGTCGCGACACTGCACGAGTTTCCGAAGTTCAACTCCTCGCTGGACGGCGACGAGCTGGTGCTCAAGCACTACTGGAACATCGGCTTCGCCGCCGACACGCCTGGCGGCCTAGTGGTCCCGGTCATCAAGGGTGCCGACCGCAAGGGTCTGGTCGAGGTCGCGAGCGAGCTGGGCTCGCTTTCGTCCAAGGCGCGCGAGGGCAAGCTCTCGCCGGCGGACATGCAGGGCGGCACGTTCACGATCTCGAGCCTCGGCGGGATCGGAGGCACCAGCTTCACCCCGATCGTCAACGCGCCCGAGGTCGCGATCCTCGGCGTCACCCGCGCAGCGATCACGCCAGTGTTCGACGGCGAGCAGTTCCTCCCGCGATTGATGCTGCCCTTGTCGCTCTCCTATGACCACCGCGTGATCGACGGGGCCGCTGCGGCGCGCTTCGTAGCGCACCTCGCCGGCGTGCTGTCGGACCTGCGCAGGACGCTGCTGTGATCGAGGTTCGCGTACCAGACATCGGCGACTTCACCGACGTGCCAGTGATCGAGATCCACGTCTCCCCTGGCGAGGAGGTCGCACCCGAAGACCCGCTTGTGACGGTCGAGTCCGACAAGGCGACGATGGACGTGCCCGCGCCGTCCGCCGGCGTGGTCAAGCAGCTCAGCGTCAAGGTCGGCGATCGCGTTTCGGAGGGAAGCGTGCTGTTGACGCTGGAGGGGGACGCGGAGCGGGATGCCCCGGCGGAACCAGATGCGCCGGCGGAGCCCGATGCGCCGGCGGAACCAGATGCGCCGGCGGAGCCCGATGCGCCCCCGGAACGCGATACGCCGGGGACACCCTCCTCGCCGGCGAAGCTCGCCCGCGAGGGCGACCACGACGCCGACGTGCTCGTGATCGGCGCCGGCCCCGGCGGCTACACCGCGGCCTTCCGCGCCGCCGACCTCGGCCTGAAGACGATCCTGATCGAGCGCGACGAGGCCCTGGGCGGGGTGTGCCTGAATGTCGGCTGCATCCCCTCCAAGGCGCTCCTGCACGCAGCGCGAGTGGTGGCCGAAGTGGAGGAGATGACGGGGCGTGGGATCGCCTTTGGCGAGCCGAAGATCGACGTCGAAGCGCTGCTGTCGTGGAAGCAGTCGGTCGTCGGCAAGCTCACCGGCGGGCTCGAGCAACTCGCCCGCAAGCGCGACATCGAGGTGATCCACGGCGCAGCATGCTTCAGCGGGCCTCATACGGCGCTCGTGGGGGATCGCGATGTCTCGTTTGCGAGCGCGATCATCGCGACTGGGTCGCGGGCCGCGGCGCTCCCGGGACTGCCCGACGATCCGCGGATCGTGGACTCGACCGGCGCGCTGTCGCCGCCGGACGTCCCCGAGCGGCTGCTCGTGGTCGGTGGCGGGATCATCGGCCTCGAGCTGGCGACCGTCTACGACGCACTCGGATCGCGGGTGACGGTGGTTGAGCTGCTCGACCAGTTGATCGCCGGCTGCGATCCCGACGTCGTGGAGCCCTTGCGTAGGCGGATCTCCGCGCGATATGAAGCCGTGCTGCTGGGGACCCGGGTTAGCTCGGTGGAGGCGCGCGACGACGGCCTCGAGGTCCGGTTCGCCGGCGATGACAACGCTCCGCAGGTCTTCGACCTAGTGCTGGTCGCGGTCGGCCGCCGGCCCAACAGCGACGACCTAGACGCCGGAGCGGCCGGCGTGACCGTGGCCGACGACGGCTTCATCGCCGTGGACGACCGGCTGCGGACCAACGTCGAGCACATCTACGCGATCGGCGATGTCGCGGGCGAGCCGATGCTCGCGCACAAGGCATCGCACCAGGGCAAGATCGCGGCAGAGGTGATCGCCGGCCTCGCCGGCGCGTCGTTTGATCCGCGCGCGATCCCCGCCGTCGCCTACACCGACCCCGAGATCGCGTGGATGGGGCTGACGGAGACCGATGCACGGGCGCGCGGGATCGAGTACGAGAAGGCTGTGTTTCCCTGGGCGGCCTCGGGCCGGGCGCTCTCGCTCGGCCGTGACGACGGACTGACCAAGCTGCTGTTCGAGCCTCGGAGCCGGCGCCTGCTCGGGGCGGGGATCGCCGGCGTCGGCGCCGGCGAGCTGATCGCCGAGACCGTGCACGCGCTTGAGCTGGGTGCGGATGCCGAGGACCTGGCGCTCACGATCCACCCCCATCCGACCCTGTCCGAGACCGTCGGATTCGCCGCCGAGCTCGCCCAGGGGACGATCACGGATCTGCTCGTCCCTGCTCGGCGGCGGGGCCGCCGCTGAGCAGACGGCTCACCTCCTTGATCAGCTCGCGGGGATCCTGCTCGATCCGTGGTTGGGTGACCCGCATCGCGCGGATGCCGGCGAGCAGCAGCTTCGTGTCCTTGCGCCGATCGCCCTCGAACGAGCGGCGGGTCTTGTGCCAGTGGTAGCCGTCGACTTCGATCACGAGCCGCTGGCGGGGCCAGAAGAAGTCGACTACGTAGCCCGCGATGACGACGTTGCAGTGGGGCTCGGCGACCCCGGCCTCGCGGATCAGTCCCAGGAAGCGACGCTCGAGCTCGGACTGCGTCCACGGCGCCGGCCCCTGCAGCTGCGCGAGCGCCTCCCTGAGTGCCCTTGAGCCGCGGCGCCCCGGGCTCCGCGCGAGCAGCTCCTCGAGCTTGCGCCCGTCGAGGAGCTCACGGCGCTCGGCCTCCTCGAGCGCGTGGCGCAGCTGTTGCTCCGGGGCGACCTCGGCGTAGTCGAGCGATGTCCGGTGGAGCGAGGTCACGGGGATCCCGTCCACGGTCGCCCGGTCGCTTGGGTCCATGGCGCGGACGTTGTGGACGCGGATACCCGCTCGGCCCCGTCGCGTGCGACCGGGGACGGTTACGTCGATCGGGCCGCTTGCAGGCGGGCGCAGTTCCCACAGAGCCGCGGCGCTCCGATGGCTGAGGACGGCCTCGGGGCCGCAGGCCAGCACAGCGGCCATCCACCTTCCCCTGCGCGCGAGGCGGCGATGACCGACGGCGTAGACGCCGCGGTGGAGCCGGTGGAGGCGGCCGGCCTTGGCACGCCGATGGATCGCGCTGTCGCTGTAGCCCATCGGCTTGAGCTGCCACGCGGCCACGACGCCATGCTGCCGACCCGCGAGCTTGGCGATCGCGTGGTCGCCTGGACGATCGAACTTGCGATATCCGCCAGTTAGATCGTCCAGGCCCGCCATCGGCCAAGCCTGACATGGATCCTGTGATGCGTGGGTTACAGGGCGGGTCGACTGTGCAACAACCGCCGCGCCACCAGCGCCACCAGCGCCCCCGCAGCCGCGATCAGCAGCCGCGCCCCCAGCCGTCCGCTCTGCCTCAGCGCACCGCCGCCCGCCGGCGACCGGAGCGCCGCGGGCATCGCGAACTCCTCCGCCGCGAGCACGTCGTGCGGCTCGGCGATCCCGCTCGGATCCTCGGGCAGCGACACCGGGGCATGATGCAGGGCCGGGTCGGGCGCCGGCATCGCGAACTCCTCGGCCGCCAGCACATCGTGCGCCGGCTCCTCGGCGCCGGCGGAGGTCTCGATCTCGTGCACCGGGTCGATCATCCCAGATGCGGGATCGCGGCGCGGCGCGATCCGCCGGCACGTGCCGGCGCATCCAGCCGGTGGGCGGCGGCGCATCCAGCCGGTGCCGCCGCGTCCAGCCGGCGCGTGCCCGGCGCGTCCAGCCGACACGTGCCGGCGCGTCCAGCTGACACGTGCCGGCGCGTCCAGCCGCCGCGGCGCGATCCGCCGGCGTGTCTATGATCTGAGCCCCGGCGACGCAGATCTGGTCCAAGCCCACGATCCCAGGTGCTATTCTTCGCTTATCTCTCGTAAGCAACGTGCCCTAGTGAAAGTGAAGCCCCAAAGATGACCCGCCTTCTCCTGGTCCCGATGGATGACATCGTCGTCTTCCCGGGCATGACCCTTACGCTCGCAGTCGAAACCGGCGACGAGGAGCGAGTCCTGCTGGTGCCCCGCCACGAGCAGGAATTCGCCTCGGTCGGCACCGTCGCCGAGGTCGCCAACCGAGTCCCCCTGCCTGGGAGCGCCCGCGGAATCGCGCTGACGGCGCTGCATCGCGGGATCGCCGGCGCCGCGCAGACGCTGCCCGACGGGCGGCTGTACGTCGAGGTCGACGAGCGCCCCGATCCCGCCCCCGTCGACGGCCGCACTCGTGATCTCGAGCGCGAGTACCGCGCCGTGGTCGAGGAGTTGCTGGAGGTGCGCGGCGACGACGGCCGCGTGGCGGCGTTCGTACGCTCGATCACCGAGCCCGGGGCGCTCGCCGATACGAGCGGCTACTCCCCCGATCTCGCTTACAACCAGAAGGTCGAGCTGCTGCAGACGGTCGACGTGACCGAGCGGCTCGAGCTCGCCATCCGCTTCCAGCGTGAGCGGCTGGCGGAGATGCAGGTGCGCAAGCGCATCCGCGAAGACGTCGAGTCCGGCGCCGAGAAGCAGCAGCGCGACTACTTCCTGCGCAAGCAGATGGATTCGATCCGTAAGGAGCTCGGCGAGGACGACGCCTCGATCGTGGACGAGTACCGGACGAAGATCGCCGAGGCCGGAATGCCCGAGCACGCCCGCGAGCAGGCCGAGAAGGAGCTCGGACGACTCGAGCGGATGGGCGAGCAGAGCGGCGAGTCGAGCATGATCCGCACCTACCTGGACTGGCTGATCTCGGTGCCCTGGTCAGGGCGCTCGGACGAGCGACTCGAGCCCCAGCACGCCCGCGAGGTGCTCGACGCAGACCACGCCGGCCTCGAGGACGTCAAGGACCGGATCACCGAGTACATCGCGGTGAAGAAGCTGCGCCTCCAACGCGGCATCACCGAAGACAAGCGCTCGGGCGCCATTCTGACTCTGATCGGCCCGCCCGGTACCGGCAAGACGTCGATCGGCGAGTCGATCGCCCGCGCTACCGGGAGGGAGTTCGTCAGGATGTCGCTCGGCGGCGTCCGCGACGAGGCTGAGATCCGCGGCCACCGGCGGACGTATATCGGCGCCCTGCCCGGGCGCCTGGTGCGGGCGCTCCGGGATGCCGGGACGATGAACCCGGTGATCATGCTCGACGAGGTCGACAAGGTCGGCGCCGACTGGCGCGGGGACCCGAGCGCTGCGCTGCTCGAGGTGCTCGACCCGGCGCAGAACCACAGCTTCCGCGATCACTACCTCGACATCGAGCTCGACCTCAGCAGCGTGATGTTCATCGCCACCGCGAACGTCGCGGACACGATTCCGGGCCCGCTGCTCGACCGCATGGAGGTGATCCGCTTCGACGGCTACACGACCACCGAGAAGGTCGCGATCGCTCGCGGATACCTGTGGCCGCGCCAGCTCGAGCGCAACGGGCTGCGACCCGAGGAGGTGTCCGTGTCGGACGAGCTCCTGAACACGATCACCACCGAGTACACGCGCGAGGCCGGCGTCCGCCAGCTCGAGCGTGACCTCGGGACGTTGCTGCGCAAGCTAGCCACCGGAATCGCATCGGGCTCACGGCAAGCGCCCGTCACGGTCGATCTCGAGCAGATCCGCGACGCGCTCGGTCGCCAGCGCCACTTCCAGGAGTCGGCGATCAGGACCGCCGTCCCCGGCGTCGCGACCGGGCTCGCGGTCACCGGCGCCGGCGGGGACGTGCTGTTCGTCGAGGCCACCGCGATGCGAAATGGCGCCAACGGCGGAGCCGGTGGCGCCGGCTTGATCCTGACCGGGCAGCTCGGCGACGTGATGAAGGAGTCGGCCCAGATCGCCCTCTCCTACGTCCGCGGCCACGCCGAAGACCTCGGGATCGAGCCGAATGCCTTCGCGGAGCGCTCCTTCCACGTTCACGTCCCGGCCGGCGCGATTCCCAAGGACGGCCCCAGTGCCGGCGTCACGATGGTGACCGCACTGGCGTCGCTGCTCAGCGGTAGGCCGGTTCGTCACACCGTCGGGATGACCGGCGAAGTGACCCTGCAGGGCCGTGTGCTGCCGATCGGTGGCGTCAAGCAGAAGGTGCTCGCGGCACACGCGGCGGGGCTGACCGACCTGGTGCTCCCCGAGCGCAACCGAGGCGACCTCGACGAGGTTCCCGAGGAGGTGCGCCACGCGATGCGCTTTCACTTCGCGATGACGATCGACGAGGTGCTGGGGGTCGCGCTCGAGCGTGCCGCCGTTCCTTCGGCGGCGTAGCCGGGTAGTGACCTTCGCGTGAGCGTGAGCACGATCACCGCCGCAGCGGAGCGGAGCGTCCTGCAGCAGGTCCCCAAGCAGCTGTACATCGGCGGCGAGTGGCGCGACGGCGCCAAGGGGACGCTGGCGGTCGAGGATCCCGCGACGGGCGAGTCACTGTGTGAAGTTGCCGACGCATCGGAGAGTGATGCGAAAGCCGCGCTCGACGCCGCGGTTGAGAGTGCCGAGACGTGGCGCGCACATCCGCCGCGCGAACGCGGCGAGATCCTGCGCCGTGCGTTCGACGCGATCACCGCGCGTGAGGACGAGCTGGCACTGCTGATGACGCTCGAGATGGGCAAGCCCGTGAAGGAGTCCCGTGCGGAGGTGGCCTACGGCGCCGAGTTCCTGCGCTGGTTCTCGGAGCAGGCGGTGCGGATTGAGGGACGCTACGCGATCTCGCCCAATGGAAAGGGACGGCTCCTGACGATGAAGCAGCCGGTCGGGCCGTGCCTGCTGATCACGCCGTGGAACTTCCCGCTGGCGATGGGGACGCGGAAGATCGGGCCGGCGCTCGCCGCCGGCTGCACCGTGGTCGTCAAGCCCGCCCAGCAGACGCCGCTGTCGATGCTGATGCTCGCGAGGATCCTGGAGGAATCCGGATTGCCGGGCGGCGTTCTGAACCTGATCACCGCCTCCTCCTCGGGCGAAGCGTCAGCACCGCTGATCGCCGATCCACGGCTGCGCAAGCTGTCGTTTACCGGCTCGACGCAGGTCGGCCGGAGCCTGATGGCGCAGGCGTCGGAGCACCTCCTGCGACTGTCCATGGAGTTGGGCGGCAACGCACCGTTCGTCGTGTTCGAGGATGCCGACCTCGACGCCGCCGTGGAGGGCGCGATGATCGCGAAGATGCGCAACATCGGTGAGGCGTGCACCGCAGCCAATCGCTTCCACGTCGCCGAGCCGGTGGCCCGGCGGTTCGCGCAGCGGCTCGCCGAGCGGATGGGGTCGATGAAGGTCGGGCGCGGCACGGAGGACGGTGTCGAGGTGGGGCCGCTGATCGATGCGCAGCAGCGCACCAAGGTCTCGGAGCTGGTACAGGACGCCGTGGGCAAAGGCGCCCGTGCGCTCGTCGGGGGCCACGCCCGCGAAGGGACTGGCTATTTCTATGAACCGACGGTGCTCGGCGACGTCCCCGACGATGCGGACCTGCTCAAACAGGAGATCTTCGGCCCGGTCGCCCCGGTCAAGGCCTTCGCCGGCGAGGACGAGGCGATCGCCGCCGCCAACGACACCGAGTACGGCCTTGTCGCCTACCTCTATACCCGCGACCTGAATCGCGCCCTGCGCGTCAGTGAACACCTGCAGACCGGGATGGTCGGCCTCAATCAGGGCATGGTCTCAAACGCCGCCGCCCCGTTCGGGGGCATCAAGCAATCCGGCTTCGGTCGCGAGGGCGGTCCCGAGGGGATCGAGGAGTACCTGGAGTCGAAGTACGTGGCCGTGAGCCTCTGAGCGTGTCGGCGCTGGGTGGTTTGAAACCGGCATGCGTCGGGCGGGTCCGGGGGCGCGGTCTAGCGTGAGGGGGCGATCCTGATGAGCAACGCGTCGCTATCGCGCTCGCGCGACGCCTCGGACGGCGTGACGAACCGATCGTCAGCTGCCGGTTCAAGTCGCGCGAACGGATCGGCGACCCTCGACTCGTCCCCGGCCTCGGCGAAAGGCTTGGCGACGGCGGACCCAGCGTTGTTCCCGCCATGCGCTCTACTGACGACTCTGTCGCCGATGGGAGCGCCCGCCCCGGCAACCTGCAACGCAAAAGGCATCGCGCGGTCCGTAAACGGCAGACCAACAGCCAATCGACCTGCCGCTCAGTCCTACCTACTTCCCCCGGATAAA
>QHBV01000277.1 GCA_003244035.1 Solirubrobacterales bacterium
CGTGTGCACAAGCCTGCTGCTGATCGCCGCCGTGCCGGCGCTGGCTATCTCTTACGGGACGGAGAAGCTGCGCGAGACGGCCATGATCATGAACATGTGCATCTTCGGTGCGGTGGCGATCGGCCCGGCGATCGGCGGCCTTCAGGTCCACGCCCACGCATGGCGGCCGCTGTTCCTCATCGTGGCCGTGATCTCGCTCGCGGCGTTGGTGCTCGCGGTGCTGACCTTCGAGGACGCTCAGGCAATGGATCCGAGCGCTCCGTGGGATCCACGCGCGATCGCGCTCGCTGTCGGGGGGCCAACGGCAGCGTTTTTCGGTGCTTCCGAGCTGATTTCTCACCCGTTCCTCGACGTGGCCACCGTCGTGCCGCTGGCTGCTGGCCTCGTGTTGATCTTGGTCCTCGTCATGTACCAGTACCGCGCCAAACGGCCGCTGTTGACGATCCGACGCATGCTCCGTAGCTCGATGCCGGTGGCGGGCATCGTCGTCGCACTGTTCGCGGCCGCGGCATCGGTCTCGGCGACCGAGCTGACAGCCAGCGTGCTCGCCTCGCGGTACGGGCCGATCCACGTCGGACTTCTGTACCTGCCCGAACTGGGTGGCGCCATCCTGACCGCGTTTGCCCTCGGAGCCGTGATCAACAAGCGCGCGATGCAATATCTCCCGCTGATGGGCATGGGCTTCCTGGCTGCCGGCATCGCGGTGTTCCGCGTCGAGGTTCCATCCAGTCAGGCGCTCACCCTGATCGGCTCCGGTCTGACCGGCATCGGGCTCGGCGCGACAGTGGCTCCCGCTCTGTTCGTCGCTGGCTTCTCGCTGCCGTCGGCCAGTCTCCAGCGCGTGTTCGCGCTCGTCGAGCTGCTGCGTGCCTGCGCGGCGTTCATGATCGCGCCGATCTTCGCGCACATGGCCACCACGGTTGGTGGCAACGTGAACGCCGGCACCGGGATCGCACTGTGGATCGGCTTGGGGCTCGCCGTCAGCGGCGCCGTGATCGCCGTGACGATCTACGCCCTCAGCGGCGCCCGTCCGCAGGCACCGGACCTCGACGAATTCCTCGACGGCGATTCAGCCGCTTGGCACTCGCCGCCGCTTTTGGCAATGCTTCGCTCACGACGCACCGGCAGGGTCCTGGCGGACGAGCTGCTGTGAGCGCGGCCGCTGAGAACGCCGGAATGACGTCCCGGTCATCGTCGCATACGACGGCTCCACGCTCGCCAAGAACGCGATCGACGAGGCCGGCAGGTTGCTCGGCCCCGCACGCGACGCGATCGTCCTCATCTTCTGGCCACCGTTCGATCTCGGCTTCATTCCAAGCGGGGAAGCCCGATTGGACGCAGCGGATAGCGCGCAAGTCAGGCGGGCCGCGGAGCGGACCGCCGACGACAGAGCCGCGCTCGCCGAGGCAGCCGGGTTTCGTAGCCGGAGCGCCGCGATCGAGGTCTCACCCACCGGGAAGGGCATCGTCGAGTTCGCTGACGAACACGACGCCAGCGTCATCGTGCTCGGCTCCCACGGCCGCCCCGTCTGATCGACGCCGTGCTCGGCAGCGTCGCGCGCGATGTCGCCGCACATTCGCGGCGGACAGTCCTGATCGGCCACGCGCGCACCACGACCACCTGAGCCTGACGAAAGGCAAGGCGCTGCCGCTCGGGCTACGGGCCCAGAGCTCTGAGCCGACGAGCTGCAGGGGAGCGCCGGCCGCAGCGAGACGATCCCTGGGTCGCGACCTAGCGCTCGCGCCGACTCGGCTCCCTCGTTGGCGGCGGCGCGCTACGGGTATCGCCCACGGGCGAGCACACGGTTCGCTTGCGCAAGCGCGCGTGGAGTCCGATGCCGCCGGCCGGCGGGCTAGACGCTCGCGCGCCGGTAGGCTGCCAGGCCGTGGATGCGTATCTAGCCGTTGTCAGCAAGCGAGAGGTCCGCAGCTACGCCGACCGGGGTCTGGCGCCGGAGGTCCTACGACGCATCCTTGAGGCCGGTCGCCTCGCCGGCAGCTCAAAGAACCGCCAGGCCCGACGGTTCGTGGTCCTCGAGCGGGTCCGGCAGGAGGCGGCGAGGTGTGTCTTCGCACCGGCGAACGTGAGCACCGCCGCGCTCGCCGTCGCGCTCGTGATCGGGGGACGAGGCCCGGCGGACTTCGACGCCGGCCGCGCGGCGCAGAACATGATCCTCGCCGCCTGGAACGATGGCGTGGGGTCATGTCCGAACGGGATCGCCGACGCAGAGGAGCTCTCGCGGCTGCTCGGGCTTGAGGATTCCGAGCGGGTCTCGAGCATCGTCTCGTTCGGCTACCCGGCGCGCGAGGTCGATCCGGCGCGGCGCACTGCCGAGGGGTGGGTGGCGGCCGCCAACCGCAAGCCGTTCGAGGAGATCGTCAGTTACGCATGACTGCTCCGACCGCCCTCGCCGCAGCTGAGGGCCGGCTCAAGCCCGCTGCGGAGCTAGCAGGAAGCCCCGGAACGGCTCCGGGACCCCATGCAGCGACCTCGCGGCACTCGCTCGAGATCGACGGGGACGACCGAGCACGGGGGCGGTGGGATACTGAACCGATCGTGCCGCGCCTCTACTACATGCCCCGTACGCGTTCGAGCCGCGTCCTGTGGCTGCTCGCGGAGCTCGGCGCACCTTGCGAGCTGACGAGGCTCGCGCCCGAGGAGCGCAAGTCCGCCGAGCATCTCGCCCGCCATCCGCTCGGACGCGTTCCGGCACTCGAGCTCGACGACGGCACTGTGGTGTTCGAGTCCGCCGCGATCTGCCTCCAGCTGGCCGACCTTCATCCCGATGCGGGTGTGATCCCGCCGCTCGGATCGGCCGAGCGGGCGCTCGTCTACCAGTGGGTCCTGTTCGGGATGACCGAGCTCGAGGCGCCGCTGTACCGCTGGGTCCGCGAAGGCGCCGAGGGCTCGACCGATTCCCCGGAGCACGGGCGGTTCGCCCAGAGCGCCGCAGCGCTCGAGAGCGCGCTCGAAGGCCGCGAGTGGCTCCTCGGCGAGCGCTTCACCGTCGCCGATGTGATCTGCGCCAGCGTGCTCGGTAGCGCCCACTCACGGGGATTGCTCGCAGATTGGCCGGGGTTGCAGGCCTACGTCGAGCGCGGCGAGGCGCGGCCCGCCTTCATCGAGGCCGCCGCGATTGCAAACCAGCCTCGCAGCTAGCGTCCCGGTGCTGGCTGCGGCTTCGCACCGACGTAGCGGTGTGCAGCACTTGAGCCGGTGCCCTCGCACCTGGGGGAGGCGAAAGTCCGGCGTCACAGACTTCGACCCGTGCTTGCGTGGCGGAGCACTCGTCCGGTGTCTGTACCGCCGGAGCAGCCCTATGTCGCCAACCCAATCGTGCGAGGAGCCGCCGCGAAGAGGCGAAAGCGATCCCGGAGATGCGCGGTTTCCGCGCGGATGGCCGGGGCACTCACCCGGATCGGCTCGGACGACACGATGATCAGTTGCCTTGTTCTTCGTCGCCGTAATGTGCGCGCCGGCGACCGATCGCGGCTCCGGTGGTGGCGGGGTCCTCGACTGAGGAAGCGATCGCGGCGCTGAGCTCGAGGAAGTACTGCTCGAATCCGGCTGGGCTGAAGATCGCCAGAATCCAACAGGGCGCATCGGTCTGGTTAGCCCACCGGTTCCAGCCCAAGCGAGGCAGGTGCACGAGGGTGCCGGCAGTCGCGGTCGCCTCGCCGTCGGCAAACCAGTAATGAAGCTCCCCTTCGAGGACGTAGACGGCAGCGTTCTCCCGGGTCTGGCGATGCAGTCGGGGTGGCGGGCTAAAGCCTGGCGGTATGCGGTATTCGACGACGGAGAAGCCGAGGCCATCGGATGCCGCAAGCTTGACCTCGACGCGCGGAAGCGTTGGAGCGTCGGTCGCGCCGACGATCCCCTCGCCGGGCGCAACGACGCGCGGGATGGGCTCTGCAGCGCGAGGACTGGCGGGGTGATCTGGCATGGCGTCTTTCTGGCTCGGTGGCGCTCGAGGGCTGTTCTCCCAAGCGATGACGTGAAGAGCTTGCCCGAGCCACGGTTGGCTGTCTATCCCAAAACTCTGGGGGTGCGTCGGTCGCCCAGCCGTCAAGATATGGCGATGAAGACCACCCGCGCGGACGCTGTTCGTCGTGAGTTGTTGGCCCTCGCGCAGGCCGGGGACGGCACGGAGCAGTTCGTAGAGGCGGACCTGCGCGGCGCTCGGCAAGGCGATCCCGTTCGAGTTCGCCTGCATGGCGAGTACCGATCCCGCCACCGGGTTGATCACCGACGCCTACAAGTCAGACCCGGCAGACAGCATGGACGCCGAGTTTGCGCGCTTGTAGTACGCAACCGAGGACATCAACCAGTTTCACGACATATCCGCCCGCCGCACACCGGTCGGGGTGCTCGAGCGCGACACGGCCGGCCATCCGGAGCGGTGCCTTCGGTACCGCGATTTCCTGGTTCCCTGCTTCGCCCACGGTCACGAGCTGCGCGCGGGCTTTCGCTCACGGCACGGCGTGTGGGGCGTCATCGCCATGTACCGACCTGTCGGGCGAGCCGGATTCACTGCCGATGAGGCTGCCTTCTTGGCCACCGTGTCGGGCACCGTCGCCGAGGGCTTGAGCGCGGTCGCAATCCGCCGCGCCTCGCCGGCCGCGATCCCAAGCGGGCCGGCAGTGCTCACGCTCGGACCCGACGATCAGCCCCGCACCCTGACGCCCGCACTCGTGGACTACATGGACCGGCTCGGCGCAGGGGGCACCGGTCCGCTCCCCGTGCCGGTGCTGGCGATCGCTGCCGCCGTCCGGGCACGGCGACGCGGATCGCCCGCTCCCGAGCCAAGCGCCACTCTGCGAGCGCGATCGGGCGAGTGGCTCGTGCTCGCCGGCGCACCGCTGGCAGGCGGTCACGGCGACGATGCCGACGTCGTCGTCACGATCGAGCAAGCCCAACCACCCGTCGTCGTGACAGCGCTCGGGCTGACTCTCCGGGAGCGGGACATGGTCGAGCTGGTGCTCGCCGGCCATGCCACCGGTGAGATCGCGACCAAGCTCAGCCTCTCGACCTACACGGTTCAGGACCATCTCACCTCCGTCTTCGACAAGGCGGGCGTCCGCAGCCGCGCCAGCTCGTCGCCTCCCTCTTCTTCGAGCACTACGTGCACCGACTGGGCCAACCACTCAATCACCGCGGATCGTTCACCACACCACCAGACCCGGAGGCAGGCCCGTCTACGGCTCTCTAACCTGCACGGAGGTCCGCCTCGCAGCTCTAGCGAACTTGGTTGCCAACAGAGCAGTGTCGTTCAGGCTGTCTCTTCCCCGCGAAGCAGCCACGATGCGCCACAACGCTGCCGTCACGGGCTGCGCCAGCGCGAAGGCAGGGCTCGCGGCGCGCGATCCAAGAGACCCCATATGACCCGGACGGTGCGGCGAAACCGATCGCCGGCTGCTGACGTGCGGAGGCCCTGACCACGGCAGCGCCGGCCGGCCGTCACATCGCCGGCTGCTCGCGGGAGCAGGGTGTCACAGCTGAGGCGGTCGTCTTGTCTTATGGGTTGCAGGCCAGATCGCGAAGCGGATGATGAAACTGGAGCACACCCGAGATGAGCGCTGAAGAACATCGGCTCGAGCAGTTGCGCCCGGCGTCGTTCGCGATCGCCTACCGGATGCTCGGCAGCGTCTCCGAAGCGGAGGACGTCGTCCAGGAGGCGTTGCTGCGGGTCCACCAGGCGATCGAGCACGGCGAGCAGCTTGCCTCCCCGCGGGCCTACCTCGCCACCGTCACCACCCGGCTGGCGATCAACGAGCTGCGCTCGGCGCGCGCGCGGCGTGAACGGTACGTCGGCGAGTGGCTGCCCGAGCCGATCCTCACCGACGGCCTCGACGATCCCGCCCAGCACGCCGAGATGGCCGACTCGCTGTCATTGGCGATGCTGGTGCTGCTCGAGAGCCTGTCTCCCGAGCAGCGAGCCGCGCTGCTCCTACACGACGTGTTCGACTACGGCTATCGGGAGATCGCAGAGATCATCGGCAAGAGCGAGGACAACGTGCGCCAGCTCGCGAGCCGGGCCCGGCGTCACGTCGAGGAGCGCCGCCCCCGGTTTCAGACCTCGCGCGAGCAGCGCGAGGAGCTTGCACAGAGGTTTCTCGCCGCCGCCCAGCAGGGGGATCTGGCCGGACTCGAGGCCCTGCTGGCCCACGACGTGGTCCTGACCGGAGACGGCGGCGGGAAGGTCCCGGCGCTGGCGCGGTCGCTGCGCGGTCGCAACCGCGTCGCCCGCATGCTGCTCAGCTGGATGCAGGTCGTCTCGCGGTTTCCCGATTTCACGCTGCGACCGACCGCGGTCAACGGCGCTCCGGGAGTGATGGTCCGGGACGGCCAGCAGCGGCTGATCAGCGTGTGGTCGCTCGAGATCGCCGGCGGCGAGATCAGCAGCATCGGCTCGGTCGTCAATCCCGACAAGCTCGCGCACCTCGGGGTGGTCGGGGACTTCGCATCGCTCCTCCGCGCGCACCGGCCGCGCCCTGACACGCCCATCGATTCACAACCCCACACTCACCACCCAGCAGGAACATCATGACCCAGGCGAGAATCCAGAACCCCGCCCTCACGGTGCCCGGCGCGCTCGACGCGGCCCAGCAGCTCGGCGCCTCGACCAAGCACGCCGGGATCCCTGAGGCCACGCTCGCGATGGTGACGCTACGCGCGAGCCAGATCAACGGCTGCAGCGTGTGCGTGGACATCCACACGCGCGAGCTCGAGCACATCGGCGAGAGCAGCGAGCGCATCCACCTCGTCGCGGCGTGGCGCGAGGCGCCGTACTTCAGCGACGGCGAGCGTGCGGCGCTCGCGCTGAGCGAGGCCGCCACGAGGCTGGCGGACCGGCCCGACCCGGTGCCCGACGAGGTCTGGGATGAAGCCGCCCGCCACTACACCGAGCCCCAGCTAGCGGCCCTGGTGGTGGCGATCGCGACGATCAACGCGTTCAACCGCGTCAACGCCGCGACCCGGCAGATCACCGGCGGCTACGTGGCCGGCATCGTCGAAGCGGCCGCAGGAGCCGCCGCCTGAGCACCAATCCACGGCGCGACGAGCGGGCGATCGTTCGCTCGTCGCGCAACCAGCTCGGTTGCGCCGGCCCTGTTCACCACAGGCTTCTCGCTGCGCGCCCGCCCAGCTGCAGCGGGTGTTCGCGATGGTGGAGCTACTGCGTGGCGCGGCCGCATTCGCGGCCGGGCCGATCATCGTGCACTTGGCGATGACCACCGGCGGCTCGCGGGCCGGCGGGATTCAAATCGCCGTCTGGGTGTGCTTTGCGATCGTGGTGAGCGGGGCGGTCGTGTCCCTGTACGTATTCATCCTGGGTCGCGGCAGGCTTCAGGTGCCCGACATCTCGCACTGGGAGCAGACCGGCGAGCCGGCCTGGTACTCCCCGCCGCTGGACGCGGGGACACGCACCGCTGCGCCACGGTTCGGCGACGGCAGCGGGCTCGCTGACCCAGCCTCGCGAGAGGCGGCGCGCATCGAGGCGCTGGAGGGCGCTCTGCAGGTTGCGCGTGGCGAGGACTGAAGATCGGGCTCCGGACCGGCGCATCCGCGGAGCGTTCCTGTTCTCGACGCTCAGCTAGGCGGCCGCTGCTGCGCCCACGGGCGGGCGGCTTCGATCTGAGCAGCCAGCGAGTACAGCGTGGCCTCGGCCCCGGGGCGCCCGACCAGCTGCACGCTCAGCGGCAGCCCATCAGAGCCGCCCGCGGGCACCGTCACCGCCGGCTGGCCGGTGAGGTTGAACGCCGGCGTAAACGGCGTGAAGCGGGCCGCGCGATCGAACGCGATCGGGGCCGCGTGGCCATAGCCGCCCTCCGCGGCGATCGCGGTGCTGGCGAGTCCGGGCGTCAGCAGCACGTCCACCTCGTCCCACAGCGCCAGGATCCGAGCGCTCGTCGCGGCCCGCCGGGCCCGGAGCCCGTCGCGCCTGCGCTCGGGCACCAGCACTCGGCCCGCGATCGCCATCTGACGCGTGGAGCGCTCGAGCAGCGACCGATCGGGCAGCCTGCGCGACTGCTCGTAGATGCCGCGCAGCCAGGTCTGGGTGAACTCCAGCGACGCGCCGAGACCATAAGCGGGATCGCGCTGCACCACCTCGTGGCCGAGCTCCCCCATCAAGGCCCCGGTCCGCTCCCACGCGCCCCGCTGGTCGCTTGACAGCCGCGCGATCACGCCGGCGGGGATCTTGCGCGAGACCGCGATCCGCAGCGTCCCCGGCGCCCGCCCCGCCGCCTCGAGGAACGACCCCGAGGCCGCCGGAGCAGCGTCCGCGTCACCGCGCACCGCACCCTGCATCACGTCGAGCAGGAGCGCGCTGTCGCGGACCGTCCGCGCGAGGGCGCCATAGACGTTGAGCCCGAGCCAGCTCTCGCGCTCGGGGTGCGTCGACACCCGCCCGCGCGTGGGCTTCATCCCGACCAGGCCGCAGCACGCCGCCGGGATCCGGAGCGAGCCGCCGCCGTCGGTGCCCGTCGCCGCGGGCACCATCCCCGCCGCGACCGCGGCGCCCGAACCGCCGGAGGAGCCTCCAGGCGTGCGCGAGGGGTCCCAGGGGTTGCGGGTGATCCCGTTCGCGTCGCTCGCCGTCCACGGCCAGATCGTGAGCTCGGGCACGTTGGTGATCCCGATCGGGATCGCGCCGGCGGCGCGCAGCCGGCGCACGGCCTCGGCGTCGGCAGGCGCGGCGGCGGGCTCGAACGCGCGTGAGCCGAGCGTCACGGCCTCCCCCGCGAGGGCCATGTTGTCCTTGACCGCGACAGGCACGCCGGCCAGCGGGCCGGCGTGCACATCCTCGGCAGCCGCGAGCGCCTGCTCATCCAGAGTCACCCGGAAGGCGTTGACGCGCGAGTCGAGCGCCTCGATCCGACGCAGGTACAACTCGACCAGCTCCCGCGGGTGGACCGAGCGCGCACGGACGAGCTCCGCCAGCGCGCCCGGGCCGGCGAAGGCGAGCTCGAGATCGGCCGTCGCGGTCACGGCCCGAGCGCGACCACCAGCTCGCGGATCGCCCCCGGGTAGCGGTACGCGATCCCGCCATGCCCTCCGTCGAACAGCTCGAGCGTGTGCTCGGCCCCCAGCCGCGACAGCTCCGCTGAGAACGCCTGCGCCCCCAGGTCGAGGAAGTACTCGTCGCCGCGGCCGGCGTCGAGGTAGATCCGGCGCATGCCGCGCAGCGCGCCGGCATGATCGGCGGCCATCCGCACCGGGTCGTGCTCGAGCCACCGTGCCCACACGTCGTCGACAAGCCGCCCGGTCGAGAGCTCGAATGGGAGCAGCGCCTTGCCAGGTCGCAAAATGTCGGGCGAGTAGACGCACGCGTACCCGTACAGCTCGAACGGCTTGCCGAAACGAGACCAATCGAACTGGTCGGCCTGTGCCAGCCGTTCGAAGAAGACCTCGTAGGAGCCGTCAAACTTGTCGCGCAACTCGCGCGCGACCATGGGGAACATGCGCTGGTAGCAGCACTCGAACAGGGCGTCGCCGGCGTGCGAAGCGAGCGCCCCAAACACGTCCGGGCGCAGCATCGGCACGACCATCGCGCCATAGCCGCCCGAGGACTTGCCCGCCAGCCCTCGGTGCTCGGGCCCGGTCAGGACGGGGTAACGCTCCTCGACAAACGGCACGACCTCGTCGCAGATGTAGTCCGTGTAGCGGCCCGTGCCGGGAGAGTTGAGGAACTGCGAACCCCCGCGCGAGGTCCACGCGTCGACGAACACGACGACCGCGTCGGGGCAGTCGCGGTCGGCGAACATCCGATCGAGACGCTCGATCATCGTCGGCTCCAGCGCCGAGCGCGCGAGCCACGCATCGAGCTGACCGGTGAAGCCCTGGATCACGTACACCGATGGCACACCGCTGCTCGCGCACCCGGAGGCCACGCCCGGCGAGCGGTACACGTACAGCGGGCGCCGCGTGGGGTCGCCCAACGGGTTGGCCGCCAGCAGCTCGGACTCGACCACCAGCGTGTCGAACTCGCCGGCAAACGGCCGTCTCCACGGCGCCCCGAGCGGATCGTCGACTTCGCGCAGTGCCATGGGCAAGACGGTATGGCAAAGCGTCCCCGGATGAGCGACGCCGCGCGTCTATATTCACGGGAGATGACCGACCGGCTGCAGTCGCCCACCTCAAACGGCGCCGGCGCCGACATCGACGCGATCGAGACCGGCGAGTGGCTCGAGGCGCTCGACGCGGTCGTCTCCCACGATGGCCCGGAGCGAGCGCAGGTGCTGCTCAGACGGGTTGTCGAGCACGCCCAGCACGCCGGTACCGGCCCGATCACGAGCCTCAATACGCCGTACATCAACTCGATCACGCCCGCGCGCGAGGCGCAGCTGCCGGGCGACGCGGCGCTCGAGCGCCGCCTGCGTTCGATCGTCCGCTGGAACGCTATTGCGATGGTGGTCCGGGCCAACAAGGACTCCTCCGCCGGGCTCGGTGGCCACATCGCCAGCTTCCAGTCGCTGGCGACGCTATACGAGGTCGGCTACAACCACTTCTGGCGAGCGCCGACGGAGGACTGCGAGGGGGACCTCGTCTACTTCCAGGGCCACTCCTCCCCCGGCAACTACGCGCGCGCGTTCCTCGAGGGGCGACTGACCGAGGAGCAGCTCGACAACTTCCGCCGGGAGGTTGGCGGCGCCGGTCTCTCCTCCTACCCGCACCCGTGGCTGATGCCCGGCTTCTGGCAGTTCCCGACGGTCTCGATGGGGCTCGGCGGGATCACGTCGATCTACCAGGCGCGGTTCATGAAGTACCTGCAGGCGCGGGGGCTTGCGGAGACCTCCGGGCGCAAGGCATGGGTGTTCCTCGGCGACGGCGAGATGGACGAGCCCGAGTCGATGGGGGCGATCGGCCTCGCCGGCCGCGAGCGGCTCGACAACCTGAT
>QHBV01000278.1:0-3526 GCA_003244035.1 Solirubrobacterales bacterium
GGGGCCGAGGGGCCGAGGGGGCCGAGGGGCCGAGGGGGCCGAGGGGCAATAACGTGAAGCACCCCCGGATCTCCAGGGGGGTGGTCAACGAAATCGTCGTTATACGGGTGCCAATGCGCAACACCCCCGGTCTCCCAGGGGGGTGATCAACGAAATCGTCGCTATGCGCGAGCACCGCGGCGCATAACGACGCCGCTACTCCGCCGCGAGGCTCCGGACCGTGCGCTTGGCGCGCAGCAGCTGGCGCTCGACCGTCCGCTGCGTGCATCGCTCCTGCAGCGCGATCTCGGCGTAGTTGAGGCCGAGCGCGTGCAGCCACAGCAGCCGTTGCTGGCGCTCGGGTAGGCGGCCGACCAGCGCCAGCTGCTCGCGGTCCTGTACCAGCTCCTCCGGACCTCTGACGCCGGCGAAGCCGAGCACCGCCCCCCCCAGCTGCTCAACCTCGACCTCGAGAGAGCAGTCGCGGTCTTCGCGACGGATCAACTTGAACGCCTCGTGAATCGCGGTCTTGGCGAGCCACGACAGCGCGCTCTCCGGGCGCACTCGGCTTGCGTGGTGCACGAGCCGGCTCCAAGCGAACTGGCAGGCATCCTCGATCACCGCGTCTGATGCCCGCACGTCGAGGCGCACGATCTGCTCCAGCCGCGCGGACAGCGCGCGGTACAGCTCACCGATGTCGAGCCCCATTTCGGGGTCCAAACCGGCTGCGAGACGCTGTTCCAGAGGGGTGATGGACATAAGGAATCTAATTGAGACTAAGCTGCTATGAAGAAGCCTAGCATACTCGTTCGGAGACTGTTAGAGTCGAGCTGACTGATTTGGTCTCTATGGATTTGGAGGTACTCGATGTATTCGGCCGTTACGGCGCACCCCAATCTGACCGCCCTTCCGGGCAGCAACGTTCTGCAGCAGATCGTCAACGGGGCGGAGGCGTGGGCGCTGTCGATCGCGCTGCTGGGCGCGTTCGTCGGTGCGGCGCTGTGGGCGGTTGCGTCTCACACCCACAACCACCAGTTCGCAGCGCGGGGACGGATGGCGGCGCTGATCTCCGCGGCGGCGGCGCTCGTGGTCGGGTCGGCGCCAGGATTGGTGAACTTCTTCGAGCACCTTGGGACGCAGGCGAAGTGATTGGCGCGAGGCACATCCGCCTGGCCGGCGTGGGCACGGCGGCGCTCGTGCTCGCGGCGATCGCGATCGCAGCGGTGCCGGCGCCGGCCCGGGCGCTGAACCCGCTCAAGCCGGTGTGCGGCGTCGCCGGGTGGGTCAGTGGCGTCGCCGGCAAGGCATGCGGCGTGGTCCAGAACGCCGGCAGGCTCATCAAGGCGGGGGGGAAGCTGGCCAACGGTCACCTCGGCAGTGCGGCCAAGACGCTGCTCGGCAGCGGCGCCGCCAAGCCCTCGACCGTGGTCGCGCTGGCGGCAATCGGCGCCTGGGTCACGGTTGGCGCAAAGGCCGCACTACACGAGACGGCTAACGCGATCGTGGCGACGACCAGCCCGCAACTCGGGACCACTTGGTTCTCCTCCACCTACTGGCGGATGACCGGGCTTGCCGCGATCCTGACGATGCCGTTCCTGTTCGCGGCGGCCGTGCAGGCAGTGCTGCGGTCCGACCTCGCCCTGCTCGGACGGGCGGCGCTCGGGTACCTGCCGCTCGCGACGGGGGCGGTGAGCGTGGCTGCGCCGCTGACCATGCTGCTGCTCGCCGCCTCGGACCAGATGTCCGCGATCGTCTCGTCCGCCGGCGGCAGGGGCGGCGTTCACTTCCTGCAGCATGCGGGCTTGGTAGTCGGGACCCTGTCGGCGCTCGACGGTTCACCGTTCCTGGCGTTCCTGGTGGGACTGCTGACCGCGGCCGGAGCGGTCGTGCTGTGGCTCGAGTTGCTGATGCGGCAGGCCGCGATCTACGTGGTGGTGCTCATGCTTCCGCTGGCGTTTGCGGCGCTCGTGTGGCCCGCGCGGCGGGTCTGGGCGCTCCGTGCGGTCGAGCTGCTGGTGGCGCTGATCCTCGCGAAGTTCGCGATCGTCGCCGTGCTCTCGCTCGCGGGAGCCGCGCTCGGCCAGCAAGGCAACGCCGGCGTCGGCGGGATGCTCACCGGGATGGTGCTGGTCGCGCTCGCGTCGTTCGCCCCGTGGGTGCTGATTCGCCTGTTGCCGCTGGCCGAGCTGGCAAGCGGGGCGGCTGGATCTATGCGCGGGGAGCTGTCCAGGGTGCGGGCCCACGGGGGTGGAGCCCACACCGCCGCCGGACGCGTGAGCGACTGGGCGAGCTCGGTGACCGCGGGGATGCGCAATCAGGCCGAGACGGCCGCTCAAGCGGAGCCTGAGCGTGGGGAGGCGGGCCGGCCTGCCAGGGCGCTGGCGACGCTGGCAGCCGCCAACGGCTCAGTCGGTGGGCATCCTGGGGCGCCGGACGGCGCCGGCGGGCCTTCCGGGGCTAACGGCGCCGGCGCTGCCGGCGCAGCCGGCGCGGGTGGCACTCCGACCGCTGCGGGGGGCAAGGACGCTGGTGCTGCCGGTGGACAGCCCACCACCGCCGAGGACCGGCTGCCGGGCATGGAGTCGATCTTTCAGATGTCCGATCAAACGTGGAAGGCGCTCGATGTCGGCCCGGGAGCGGATCCAGAAGCCCTGCGGGTGCACGGCGAGCGCGCTGAAGCCGGCGCCATCGACGAGCACGACCCCCGACCCGACCAGCAGGCGCCCCAGGACGGCAGCCTTTGAGCCCTCCGCGGATGACCTATCGCTTTGGGCCGCTCGAGCGCCGCGGGATCCTCGGGACGCTCCGCGCGGGCCAAGCGGCGACCCTCGCGGCCGGGGCGCTGCTGGCGGTCGCCGTGCTCGACCAGGCGCCGACGGCGGCGGGTGCGCTGATCGCGACGTTGCTGTTCGTGGGCACCGTCGCGCTCGCGCTGGCGCCGCTCGGCAGTCGCTCGGTGCAGGAGTGGGCGCCGATCGTCTGCTCGTTCGCGGCGCGGTTGCTCGGGGGACAAACGCGCTTTCGCTCCCCTGTGCCCAGCCGTGGCATCCACGCCCACGCCCTCGCGAGCCGCGAGCGGACCGTGCTCGGGCGCGCGGCGGCGGAGCCGCCGCCGTCGCTGGCCGGCGTGAGGATCCTCGACGCCGACTACCACGAACGCTCGGTCGGCATCCTGTCGGAGCGCTCGGGGCGGCGGCTGACGGCCGTGCTCGCGTGCCGCGTCGTGGCATTCTCGCTGCTCGACGCCGAGGCCCAGGAGCGGCGGCTGGCGCGCTGGGGACTGGTTCTCTCGGGTGCCGCAAGCACCCCGATCAGGCGGATCCAGTGGGTCGAGCGCACCGCGCCCGCCCAGGGCGACGAGCTCGCCCGCTGGCTGCACGCCGAGCGCGACCCCGCGATCCCGCTGCGCGGAACGCCGATGATCGAGTCCTATCTGGAGCTGATCGGCGCGACCGCGCGAGTGACCCAGGAACACGAGATCCTGGTAGCCGTCCAGGTCGACGCTCACCGCGTGCGCGACCGCGGCGAGCACGCGGTGAAGAGCGCG
>QHBV01000278.1:3589-25359 GCA_003244035.1 Solirubrobacterales bacterium
CGGACCGCGTTCGATCCGTACGCGCGTGCCGAGCTGGCGGGGGTCGAGGCCGCCGACCCCGGTCGCCGGGGGCTGGCGGAGGCAAACGCGTGGCCGCTCGGCGCTCGCGACGGCTGGGACCAGTACCGGAGCGACGGTGCCGTCCATGCCACCTACTGGATCGGCGCGTGGCCGCGGGTCGAGGTCTCCCCGATGTTCATGGACGCTCTGCTTGGCCGCTCGAGCGCCGTGCGTACGGTCGCGGTCACGTTCGAGCCGATCCCGCCCGAGCGCTCGACCAGGGAGGTCGAAGCCGCGATCACCCGAGACCGGGCTGATCACGAGTTGCGCCACCGCTTCGGCCAGTCCGAGACGGCCCGCCACCGCCAGGTGCAGGAGGCGACGATGCGGCGCGAGTCGGAGCTTGCCGCGGGCCACAGCGAGGTCCGTCTGGCCGGCTTCGTAACCGTGTCCGGGCGCGACCCGGACGATCTTCGCCGGGCGAGCTCGGACGTGCTCGAGCACGCCGCCCGGGCCCGGCTCGAGCTGCACCGGATGTACGGGCAGCAGGCCGACGCGTTCACCTTCACGCTGCCGCTCTGCCGGGGGCTGAAGTGACCGGGGTGGTGGGCACCGTGGCCTTTGGCCCCGGCGCCGCCATGCGGTGGCGGCGCCGGCGAAGGACGCCCTCGTGAGCCTGCACTCCACCGAGCGCCCCGGGCATCGCTGCACCACCCGTCACGCGCAGGCGATCTATCCGTTCATGGCCCCCGGCGGGCTCGGCGGGCGCGGCGTGTTCATCGGGCGGGACTCGAGCGGAGGGGCGTTCTGTTACGACCCTTGGCTCCTGTATGCGGAGGGCGCGCTCGACGACCCGAACGCGATCGTGCTCGGCAAGCTCGGGCAGGGCAAGAGCGCGCTGGTCAAGACGCTCCTGTGGCGGATGCTGCTGTTCGGGCGCCGCGCGTTCGTGCTCGACGTCAAGCGCGAGTACGGGTCCCTGTGCCGCGCCGCGGGCGTGGAGGCGATCTCCTTGCAGCCAGGCGGCGGGGTACGACTCAACCCGCTCGCCTCACGCCCGGAGGAGCACGCGCAACTCGAGCTGCTGCGGGCTGTCACGATCACGGCCGTCGGCGGACCGCTGTCCCAGATCGAGGCGGCGGCGCTCAGGGAGGCGCTGCGCACGGTCCGCGCGCGAGGTGTGCTCGAGCCGACGCTCCCGGAGATCGCCACGGTGCTGTTCGCGCCGGTGGCCGAGATGGCGGCCGAGCTGCGCACGAGCCCCGAGCGCCTCGCAGTGGACGTCCGCCGGGCCGCGCTCGGTCTTCAGGACCTGTGCGAGGGCCCATTGCGGGGCATGTTCGACGGCCCTACGACCCCTGGGCTCGACCTCGACGCGAAGCTGCTGGTGCTCGATCTCCACGCGGTCAGGGACTCGCCCGCGGTTGGGATCCTGATGGCCTGCGCGACGGCTTGGATGAGCGCGCTGCTGGCGCGGATGGCCGAGCGCCCCGGCCGCGAACGGCTGATCAGCGTCGCCGACGAGTCGTGGAAGATCGTCCAGCACACCGGCCTGGGCGAGTGGTTTCAGTCGAACTTCAAGCTCGCCCGCCAGTTCGGGGTGATGAACCTCGTCGTCCTGCACAAGCTGGCCGACCTCCAGGCGGCCGGCGACGCGGGCTCGCGGGCGGCCCGGATCGCCGAGGGGCTGATCGCCGACGCCTCGACGCGGATCGTCTACCACCAGGACGAGAGCCAGGTGCCACTCACGCGGGCGCTGCTCGGGCTGTCAGAGAGCGAGGCGCAGCTGATCTCGATGCTCTCGGCCGGCCAGGCGTTGTGGCGGGTCGGTTCGCGCTCGTTCGTGGTCCAGCACTACCGCTCGCGACTGGAGGCGGAGTTGACCAACACCGACACCGGCATGCGGATCTCCGACCGCCGGCTGGAGCGGGGATGAGCGACCGGCACTCGGGAGGCATCTCGGACCTCGCCTTGCTCACGGTGATCGCGGTGGCGCTTGGCGCCGCCGGTCTGGTGTGGCTGTGGGGCGGGATCGCGGGAGCGCTGTTCGGCGGCGGCTGGCCCCGGGTGGGCGCCGGGCAGCTGCTGGGCGTGCTGGCGCGGCTGCCGGGACGCCTGCCCGACCCGGGCGGGGCGTGGCCGCCGGCCGCGCGGTCGCGCCTGCCCGGCCCGGCTGGGTTCTATTCGGCGCTGCTGCTGCTCGGGGGCGCGGCGGCGGCGGTTGCGCTCGCAGCGAGACGCGCTGGCGCGGGGATGGGTGCCGGGATACGCGGGCCGCGCTCCGGCGCCGGCGCGAGGTGGGCTGCGCCGAGGGAGCTGGGGGCGTTGCGGGCGGGTCGCCGCAGGACGCGTGCGGGCGCCGGCGGCGGTGCTGGTGCGGGAGCTGGTGCGGGGCGGCTCACGCTGGGCCGCCACCACGGCCGGCTGCTGTATGCCGAGCAGCGCCACGCGCTCGTCGCGTTCGGCCCGCCGCAGTCGGGCAAGTCGGCGGGGCTCGCGATCCCGGCGCTGCTGCAGTGGGACGGGCCAGCGGTCGCCTCCTCGATCAAGACCGACCTGCTCGGCGCGACGCTTCGCCGCCGCCGCGCGCTCGGCACGACGTTCGTGTTCGATCCGTTCGGACTGGCGCAGATGCCGTCGCACACGTGGTCGCCGCTACAGGGCGCCCGCACCTGGGACGGAGCACTCGAGGTCGCGTGGCGGCTCGCGGCCGCCGGCGAGCTCGATCAGCGCGGCGTCGAGGGCGGCGACTTCTGGGCGATCGCGGCGGAGCAGCGCCTGGCGCCGCTGCTGTACACGGCGGCCCTCACCGGGGCGGGCATCGACAGCGTTGTGCGTTGGGCCTACGGGCAGGGCGCCCGCGAGCTGCACGAAGCGCTCGGGCGACTCGCCGAGGCTGCCGGCGACGAGCGGGAGCTGGCCGGCGCACACGCCGCCTACGACGCCGTCCGCGCCTTCGAGGCCCAGGCGGACCGGACCCGCTCCTCGATCGAGGCGACCGCGCAGGCGCTGCTGCGCGCGTACCGCTTCGAGCGCGTGGCGGGCTCGGCGAGATCGTCTCAGATCACCGCCGACCGCCTGCTGGACGGGGCCGCGACGCTCTACCTGGTCGGGGACGCGAAGGCGTCGAAGCTGCTGCGCCCGATCTTCATCGCGCTGCTCTCGGAGATCGTCGACCGTGCGTACGAGCGCGCCACCCTCGCCGGCGGCCGGCTGCCGCGGCCGCTGCTGCTGTGCCTCGACGAGGCGGGCAACGTCGCGCCGCTGCCGAACCTGGCCGAGATCGCCTCGACCGCTCCGAGCCACAACATCCAGCTCGTCTCGATCTTCCACGACCTCGCGCAGGCGCGCAGCGGCTACGGCCAGCAGGCGGAGACGGTGGTCAACAGCCATCGCGCGCGGATGCTGCTGCCCGGCGTCGCGGACCTCGAGACGCTGCGCTACTTCGCCGGGCTTGTCGGCGAGGAGGAGGCGCGCGATCGCACGCGCACGACCGGCGCCGGTGGGACGACACGAGCGACCGCGCGCCGCCGCCGGCCGCTGGCCGCCGCCGAGGCGCTCCGCCAGCTGCCCGACGGTCACGCGCTGCTGCTGTATGGGCGGATCCCGCCGGCACAGATCCGCCTGCGGATGTGGTTCGCCGACCGACGCCTGCGGCGACTGGCGGAGCAGTGAGGGGCTCCGGCACGATCAGGGGCACGGCTCGATGAGCTGGCCCGAGCCAGATGATGGTGGCTTTGACCGCGGCGACGAGGGCTGGGAGGAGCCCGAGTCCACGCGCTGGCCACTCGATTGGCGCGGGCTCTATCCCCGCGAGCGGTGGCTGTGGTTCGAGCAGCTCTGGAGCGACGCGTGCGCGCTGCGCGCGCGCTACCGGCTGGCGATCAGGTCGGGCTGGTGGGAGGATCAGATCCAGGTGGAGGCGCTGGCGGCGCTCGCCGCGTGGACGCAGCGCTACGACTCGGGCGAGTGGGACGACCCGCCCGGCAAGCTGGCGCTGCTCTACGACCTCGAGCGGGTGGGCGCGCTCCTGCGCGACGGCGACGACCCCTTCCACCCCGACCGCGACCGGCTCGCGTTCGCGCGCCACCTGATCGACCTCGGGTGCCAGCCCCCGCCGGGCGCGGGTTGACATCCTCTGCACGGCAGCGTGTCGGCGAGGATGCCCTCAGGGACGGAGCAGCACCTTCACCGCGCCGTCTTGCTTCTTCTGGAACTTCTCGTAGCCCTCGGGGGCCTGATCAAGGCTCAGCTTGTGGGTGGCGAAGCCTTCTGTCCCGAGCGGGTCGCCGTCGGTGAGCAGCGGCAGGATCTCCGGGGCCCACCGCTTGACGTTGGCCTGGCCCATGCGCAGCTGGATCTGCTTGTCGAAGATCGTGAGCATCGGCAGCGGGTCGGCCATGCCGCCGTATACCCCACGTCGCGCTTGCCGTGCCATGTCACTGCCCTCACGGATGTCTCCTTCCCGGCTCTGGACCAAGGTCGTGTGGATGCCGGCCCTCGGGGCCGTGCTCGTGGGCGTGGGAATGAGAGTGCACGTAGTCGCCGTGGCTGTGCTCCTGCTCGTGGGGATGGGCGTGCTCCTGACCCTGGCCCGCGCAGGTGGCGCAGACGCCGACGATCGCGAAGTGGGTGAAGCGCGCCTCGTAGCCGAACAGCTCCCTGACGCGATCGCGAATCGGGTCGAGCTGCTCGGGAGCGAGCGTTCGGACCGCGCCGCAGCGCTCGCACGAGAGAAACTCGTGCTCGCCGCGCCCGACGAGCGCGTACAGCCCGGGTCCGTGACCGAGGTGCACGTGCCGCGCGAGGCCGTGCTGCTCGAGCGCCTCGAGGTTTCGGTACACCGAGGTGAGGTCGAGTCTCAAGTCGTCTGCGATGTGCTCCGCCGAGAGCGGGCCGGCTGCCGCGAACAGCGCCTCCAAGACGAGCCGACGAGGGGTCGTGAGCCGCAGCCCTCGGCTGCGCAGGGCCGCGACCGCGTCGGCGAGATCGGTGAACGCCAGCCGGGGAGTGTCGGGAGCGACGGTCATGCCCTGAGTGTCGCGCAAATGCGATCGTGGCGCCGGCTGTAACTGCCATTACCTTGCACTAGCAGCAGCCATGCGGTAGCTTCGCGGCCCGACTGGGGTGCCCAGGCGTAATGGAGGACAACCGATGGAAGCGATCTCGA
Source organism: Solirubrobacterales bacterium (assembly GCA_003244035.1). GTDB lineage: Bacteria > Actinomycetota > Thermoleophilia > Solirubrobacterales > Solirubrobacteraceae > Palsa-465. The sequence goes on from QHBV01000278.1 coordinate 8,760, forward strand.
CACCGATGCCGCAGGTCTCCCGCTGGCAGCGGATCAAGCGTTCGATGACGCCGAAGGAGTGGCGTCACGCGGGCGTGATGGCGGCGGCGATCGCCGGCCTGCACTTGGTCGGGTTCGGGATCCTGATCCTGGTCGTGGCGCCCCAGAACCTCAAGCTCGGGGGAGCGGCTCCCACCTTCACGATCGGGCTCGGTTTCACGGCGTACGCGCTTGGGCTGCGCCACGCGTTCGACGCCGATCACATCTCGGCGATCGACAACACTACGCGAAAGTTCATGGGCGAGGGCAAGCGTCCGCTCAGCGTCGGGTTCTTCTTCTCGCTCGGGCACTCCAGTGTCGTGTTCGCGCTCGCGTTCCTGATCGCACTAGGGGTCAAGGCCCTCGACGGCCCGGTCAAGAACAGCGGCTCGACGCTGCACAAGACGACCAACATCATCGGCACCGGCGTGTCGGGACTGTTCCTCTACCTGATCGCGATCCTGAACATCATCATCCTCGTCAGCATCCTGCGGATCTTCTTCGAGATGCGACGCGGCAGGTACAACGAGGAGCAACTCGAGCAGGAGCTCAACTCCCGCGGGCTGATGAACCGCCTCTTCGGCAAGCAGCTGAACAAGATCAGGGAGCCGTGGCACATGTACCCGGTCGGGGTGCTGTTCGGCCTGGGCTTCGATACGGCAACCGAGGTTTCTCTGCTCGTTCTGGCGGCCGGCGCCGGAGCGGCCGGGCTGCCGTTCTACGCCATCCTGTGCCTGCCGATCCTGTTCGCCGCGGGCATGTCGCTGCTCGACACGATCGACGGATCGTTCATGAACTTCGCCTACGGCTGGGCGTTCTCCAAGCCCGTGCGCAAGGTCTATTACAACATCACGATCACGGGGCTCTCGATCGCGGTCGCGTTGTTCATCGGCACGATCGAGCTCGTCGGCATCATCACGCAAAAACTCGGGCTCACGGGCTCCCTAGCCGGCTGGTTCCAGAACTTCAACATCAACACCGCGGGGTTCATCATCGTCGGCATGTTCATCGCGACGTGGGTGATCGCGCTTGCGATCTGGCGCTTCGCCCGGATCGAGGAGCGGTGGACCGCCGGCATGGAGAAGGCCTCGCAGCCGGAATGATGCGCGGCCAGGCATGCCAGCCTGGCCGCGCGCAGCACTCCGCTCGAGATGAACGGTTGCCACCTGGGGGGCTTGGATGGCGACAGTTCGTCGCAAGCGCGATCATCCGAGGACGCTTCACGACCAAGGAGACTCGATGGCGCTCACCCGGCAAGGAACGCACCCCGCTCGCGCTCGCGCGCTGGCGGCCCCCGTCCATCATCCCGACGCCGGCGCGCAGACGCCCGTCGATCGCCTGCCGGAGGCCGGCTTTGGCGGCGAGGCCTCGTACGAGCTGATCTCGAGCGAGCTGCAGCTCGATGGTCAGGCACGGTTGAACCTCGCCACCTTCGTGACCACGTGGATGCCCTCGATCGGCGCGCGGCTGATGTCCGAGACCGCGGACAAGAACATGATCGACAAGGACGAGTACCCGCAGACCGCGGAGATCGAGTCCCGCTGCGTGAACATGATCGCCAGGCTGTGGAACGCTCCCGAGCGCGAGCAGGCTACGGGGTGCTCGACGACCGGCTCCAGCGAGGCGGCGATGCTCGCGGGCCTCGCGCTGAAGTGGCGGTGGCGGGAGCGGATGCGAGCAGCCGGCAAGGCCACCGATCGTCCGAACATCGTGATGGGCATCAACGTACAGGTGTGCTGGGAGAAGTTCTGNNTGCCGCTACTGGGACGTGGAGCCGCGAATGGTGCCGATGGAGGGAGAGCGGTACCACCTGAGCCCTGAGGAGGCCGTAGCGCAATGCGACGCGAACACGATCGGCGTGGTCGCGATCCTGGGCTCGACCTTCGACGGCAGCTACGAGCCCGTGCAGGAGATCGCCGCCGCGCTCGACGCCTTGCAGCGCGACCGCGGCCTGGACGTGCCGGTGCACGTCGACGCAGCGTCGGGCGGCTTCGTAGCGCCCTTCATCCAGCCGAGACTCGAATGGGACTTCCGGATCGAGCGGGTGCAGTCGATCAATGCGTCCGGGCATAAGTACGGTCTGGTCTATCCCGGGGTCGGGTGGGCGATCTGGCGTAACCAGGAGGCCTTGCCCAAGGACCTGATCTTCAACGTCAACTACCTCGGCGGGAATATGCCGACGTTTGCCCTGAACTTCTCCAGGCCCGGGAGCGAGGTGATCGCGCAGTACTTCATGTTCGTCAGCCTCGGCCGCGAGGGGTACCGACGGGTGATCCAGAACGCCCAGGACGTGGCGCGTCAGCTCTCGTCGGGGATCGCCGAGATCGGGCCCTATCGACTGCTCAGCCAAGGCGACGACCTGCCGGTGTTCGCGTTCACGCTCGCCCCCGAGATCCGCAACTACAGCGTGTTCGACGTCTCCGACCGGCTGCGGGAGCGCGGCTGGCTGGTGCCCGCGTACACGTTCCCCGCCAACCGTCAGGACCTGAGCGTGCTGCGGATCGTCGTGCGCACCGGCATGAGCCACGACATGGCCGAGCACCTGCTCGAGTACCTTGGCGAGCAGACAGAGTTCCTGCAGTCGCTCGACGCGCCGCTGCCCGGGCAGGAGCCGCGGCTGCGCAAGGCGTTCGCCCACTGATGCTCAACCGGGTCGAGCGGTTTAGGCTATGGCGATGAGCGACGACTGGCGCCTGCGGGTCGAACTGCAGGAGCACGGCAACGCGCGCCTGCTGACCGATCGGCTCGAGGCCGCAGGGCTAGAGCACGATCTCGAGACGTCCTTCGGCAATCGCGTCGTCGTCTCTCGCGACGGCGGGGAGGTGTTCTGCTATGCAGGCAGCAGAGAGCAGGCAGAGCGCGCCGCGACGCTGATCGGATCGCTTGGCGCCGAGCACGGCTGGCGCCTCGAGTGCGAGCTGAAGTGCTGGCACCCAGCCGAGGAGGCGTGGGAGGATCCGGACAAGCCGCTGCCTCAGGACGATCAGGAGCACGCCGCGGAGCGGGCGGCCCTGATGGAGCGCGAGCGCGAGGAGGCGCAGCAGCGCGGCTTCGCAGAGTTCGAGGTGCAGGTGCAGTGTCCGTCCCATCGCGCCGCTTCGGAGCTCGCGGAGGTGCTGCGCGAGGAAGGGGTGCCGAGCGTTCGGCGATCGAGGTACCTGCTGGTGGGTGCGGTGGATGAGGACAGCGCTCAGGCGCTTGCGAAGCGGCTGCGCACCCAGGCACCGCCGGGGAGCGTCGTCACCACCGAGGGAACCAGACAGGCCGCCTATGCGGAGCGGCCGGGCAACCCGTTCGCAGTACTGGGGGGCATGGCCGGCTGACCGCCGTGGGGCGCGGGCAGATCGCGCTGGAGCAGCTCCACCAGCCTCCGTCCGGCGCATTCGAGCTGCTCCGGCGTCCCAGCTTCGAGCACCGCCTGCAGGTCGAGGATCCGGGCCTCGAAGGCATCGAGCTCGTTCCGTCCGACGATCGCGTGGCAGGGGACGCCCGACTGGCGCGCACGCGTCGCGACCTCCGAGATCGCCTTGCCGGCGAGGCTCTGACGGTCGAGCCTGCCTTCCCCCGTGACAACGGCGCGGGCGGCGCGCATCCGCCGATCGAAGCCGATCGCGTCGAGCACGAACGCGGCGCCGGCCACGAGCTCGGCGCCGAACGCCGCCCACAGGCCCCCAGCGAGGCCGCCGGCCGCGCCGGTCATCGGCACCCCGCGGGGATCACGGTCGAGCCTTCTGGCGAGCCCATGCAGCCGCCTTGTCAGCCTGCGGACATCATCCGGGCCGGCTCCTTTCTGCGGACCGAAGACTCGGGCTGCGTCCTCGAAGCTCGTACGCACATCGCACAGGACCACGAGGCGAGCGCCGCGCAGGCCCCCCCCGATGCGGATCGCGTCGATCGCGCCGACCCCTCCGTCGGTGCTCGCACTCCCTCCCACGCCGACGTACACGACCTCTGCGCCGGCCCGCACCGCGGCCAGGATCAGCTCGCCGGTGCCGGCGGTGCTCGCCGCCATCGCGTCGCGCTCGTGCTCGGCCACGAGCCCGAGCCCGCTGGCGCCCGCGGCCTCGAGGATCACGCCGGGGCCCGCTCGCCCGCGGGCTCCGATTAGCGCGAACGTCGCCACGATCTCCCTCCCGAGCGGGTCGTGAGCCTTCGCCGTTTGCCGGTGGGCGCCGAGCGCGGGCATCAGCGCCGCGAGTGTCCCCTCGCCACCGTCGGCGACCGGACACGGGTCAACCGGCACGCCGCCGGCCCGCAGGCCGGCGGCGATCGCTGCGGCCACCTCGCGGGCGCCGATCGTCCCCTTGAACGAGTCCGGCGCGACCAGGATCGTCTCGGGAATCCCCGCGGGCAACGGCACGCTGGCAGTATGTCCAAGCCGTGGCCGCCGGCACCGACGATCTCACCCCGCGCGAGAAGTGGAACCGGCGCTACCGCGAGCCGGGACCACGCCCGCTCGCCGCCGGGCCCTCCGGTTGGCTCGCGGAGAACCGATCCGTGCTGAGCGGGCGCCCCCCCGGCCGTGCGCTCGACGTTGCGTGCGGGAGGGGGCGAAACGCCGTGTTCCTGGCGCAGCTCGGATTCGAGGTCGACGCCGTCGATGTCTCCGATGTGGCGATCGAGGCGTTGGCGGCGGCCGCCGTCGATCTCGGCCTCGGGATCGACGCACGGCGGATGGACCTCGAGCGCGAACCGCTTCCGGCGGAGCGCTACGACGTGATCGTGCAGTTCGACTACCTGCAGCGCGACCTGTTCGGGCCGCTCGCGCGGGCGCTCCGGCCCGGCGGCTGCCTGATCGTCGAGACCTTCACGCGCGCCCACGTGGAAGAGCTCGGCAACAGCTTCGATCCGCGATACCTGCTGCACCGTAACGAGCTGCTGCTGGCGTTCGTCGGCCTTCACCTGCTCGTGCGCCACTACCGCGAGGGCGTCGTCGAGCGCGCCGGCAGGCCGATGGCCCTCGCGAGCATCATCGCCGAGCGGCACCCGGATCAGTAGTCAGCGCGCCGCTCCAGAATGCTCCCGAGGCCGTGCGCGGCCTAACGCGCTCGCAGCATCTCGATCCCGTGCTCCAGGTGCCGGCGCCAGTCAAAGCCTGGGCCCTTGTGGGCCATCGTCGCGCAGACGCCACACATCAGCATCGAGATGTCCGCGGGGCCGACGTCCGGGCGCATCGTCCCCGCGCGCTGTGCGCGGGCGATCAGCGCGCCGCTGAGCGCGTTCAGCTCCTCCTGCTCGCGCTGCGCCTGCGCCCAGATGTGCTCGCCCGCGCCGGCCAGCACATGCTGGATCGCGGCGTCGCGCGCAGCTACCTCGGCATTGACGCGCAGCAACTCGGCGAGCACGTCGAAGGGCTCGCCTTCGCACTCGAGCGCCTCGCGCGCCGTGACGGCGAACAGTCGAAACTTCTGGCGCACCAACTCCACCATCAGCGCCTCCTTGGTGGGGAAGTGCCGGTACACGGTGCCGACCCCGACGCCCGCCCGCCGCGCGACATCATCCATCTGCGCGTCGTTTCCGGATTCGGCAAACACGAGCCGGGCGCCCTCGAGGATCCGCTCGCGGTTGCGCCGCGCGTCCGCGCGCAGCGGGCGTTCGCTCTCGCTCGAGGTCTCGGTCACGGAATCTGGATTTAGCGTCTCGGTCACAGAAGTGTCACTTGGGGCTCTTGACAACCGGAATCCTAGTTCACTATAGTGGCCGATGCAACCGGAACCGGAGGTCAGCTTCCATGACAACCCCCAGCCGAATCCATCTGACGTCGGCCCGCCACCCTGGTCTGTCGACGCTCGACACTCCCCGCGCGAAGAACCTCGCGCTGATCCTGCTGGCGATGACGCAGTTCGTGATCGTGATCGACGCGGCGATCGTCAACGTCGCCCTGCCGTCGATCGGCTCGCACCTGCACTTTGCTCGGACCGATCTCTCGTGGGTGGTGAACGCGTACACGCTCACGTTTGGTGGGTTCCTGCTGCTGGGCGGGCGCCTCGCCGATCTCCTCGGCCGCAGGCGCATGTTCATGATCGGTCTGGTGCTGTTCTCACTCGCTTCGCTCGCGGGCGGCCTCGCGCAGTCGGAAGGATGGCTGATCGCCGCGCGTGCGATCCAGGGCCTCGGCGCGGCGATCGTCTCGCCGGCGGCGCTCTCGATCATCACGACCACCTTCGCCGAGGGCGCCGAGCGCAACCGCGCACTCGGGATCTGGGGCGCCGTCGCCGGCGCCGGCGGCGCCGCGGGCGTGCTCCTGGGGGGAATCCTCACCAGCGGCCTGAACTGGCGCTGGGTGCTGTTCGTCANNTCGTCAACGTCCCGATCGGGATCCTCGCCGCCGCGCTCGCCCCGCGCACGCTGGTCGAGAGCCGTGCCGATGACGGCGCGACGACGTTCGACATACCGGGTGCGGTGACCGTAACCGCCGGCCTCTCGCTGCTCGTCTATGCGGTGGTCGACGCGGTCAACTCGGGCTGGGGATCGACGGGTACGCTGCTGCGCCTCGCCGGGGCGGCGGTCCTGCTGATCGCCTTCCTCGCGATTGAGCTGCGCCAGCGCCATCCGCTGATGCCGTTCTCGATCTTCCGGCTGCGGACGCTCAGAGGGGCGAACATCGTCGGGCTCCTGATCGGCATGTCGCTGTTCTCGATGTTCTTCTTCGTCTCGCTGTACCTCCAGAACGTCCTCCATTACTCACCGATCAAGACCGGGGTGTCGTATCTACCGCTCGCGATCGGGATCATCCTGTCCGCCGGAGCGGCCTCACAGCTCGTCACGCGCATCGGCTTCAAGCCGCCGCTGATCGCGGGGTTGCTGCTGGTCGCGGCCGGCCTGCTGTGGTTCTCGCAGGTGCCGGCGACGGGCGGGTCCTTCGCCGCCGACGTCCTCGGCCCGTCGCTGCTGGCTGCGTTTGGCCTCGGACTGGCGTTCGTCCCCGTGACGATCGCCGCGGTCAGCGGAACTTCGTCACAGGAGGCCGGTCTGGCCTCGGGGCTGATCAACACCTCGCAGCAGGTTGGCGGCGCGCTCGGGCTCGCGATCCTCGCGACGATCGCCAACAGCCGCACCCAGAGCCTGTTCCACGCAGGTGTCCACAGCTCGGCGGTCACGCTGACGAAGGGCTTCGACCGCGCCTTCCTCGTCGGCGCCGGCTTCGCGATCGCCGGGGCGATCCTCGCCGGGCTTCTGATCTCCTCGCGTGAGAGCCGCGAGCACGCCGCGGCCGCGCGCGGGGGCGAGGTCGCGGCCGTGCCCGCGCCGGCGGGCTGAGCGGCCGCCGGAGCCTGGACGATCGAACTGTCGCATATGGCCCGTTCGATCGTCCAGGCACGGTCACGGGGCGGGACGCGCCCCGGTCAGGAGCGCATCTGCTCCAGCAGGCACTCGCGCGGCGGCTTGTCCTCGCGCCAGCGGAGGATCTTGGTGCCGTGGCGGATTCGCCCCCCGCTCGCGTGATCGAAGGTGACTTCGACCACGAGCTCGGGACGCAGCTCGATCCATTCGAGCTCCTTCTCGCTCTTCCAGCGGCTCGGGTCTCCGTGCCCGCGCGTGCCTGTCTCATACGGCGTCAAGCGTCCGACCAGCGCCCGCTTCTCGGCGGCCCGCAGCCCCGATGAGTGGCCGACGACATGCAGCTCGCCGGCGCCGTCGTAGAGCGCCAGGATCAGCGACCCGACCGTCTCGGTCTCCTTTCCCGGGCGGTAGCCGACGACCACGGCGTCGATCGTGCGGACGCGCTTGACCTTGACCATCCCGGCCCGCAGGCCGGGATGGTAGGCCGCACCGAGATCCTTCGCCACGACTCCCTCGCCATGGGCCAGCCACGGCTCGGCCTCGGAGGGCTCGGGCGTCTGCGGCGTCAGCCCGATCGTGCCGGCGTCGGGCGGCGCCGGCACGGCGATCGGCAGAACCGGGACTTCGAGGAGCGCCGCCGGTGCAGCGATGATCATCGGCGGGGCGACCAGCGCCTCGAGCGCTGCGCGCCGTTCGCCCAAGGGCCGATCCAGCAGCGTCTCGTCCCCACGCGCCAGCAGGTCGAAGGCGACGTAGCGTGCCGGCGTCTGCCGCGAGAGCAGCTCGATCCGGGACTGCGCCGGGTGGATGCGCTGCTGCAGCGCCTCGAAGTCCTGCTCGTCGCCGTCGCCGTCGCCGTCGATCACGATCTCGCCGTCGAGCACGTACCGCCCCGGCGGGAACGAGAGCTCGGGGAAGTAGCGGGAGAGGGGCTTGCCGCTGCGCGACTGCAGCACGCATTCGTCGCCATCGACGAACGCAATCGCCCGAAAGCCGTCGTACTTGGGCTCGTAGACCCACTGCTCGCCGAGCGGGAGCTCCGCTCGTGAGCGCGCGAGCTGGGGCGCAATCGGCGGCTTCAGCGGCAGCGTCACGCGAGCGATCCTAGCTACGATCCGACAATCTCAACCGAGTCAGCCACCGTCGCCGAGGAGGAGTACCTGCAGTCGCTGTTCTGGCTGTTCGAGGCGGGCCTGCCGATGACCGCGGCCAACCTGACGCGTGCGATGCAGCTGTCCGCGCCCACCGTCCACGAGATGCTCGGCCGGCTCCAGCGCGACGGCTACATCGTACGCGACGCCGGCCGCACGATCGACTTCACATCCGGTGGGCGCGAGCACGCCGAGCGGATCGTCAGCCGTCACCGGATGATCGAGCGGTTTCTGACTGACGTGGTGGGTGTTCCCTGGGACGACGTGCACGAGGAGGCCGAGCAGCTCGAGCACGCGATGACCCGGCGGTTCGAGGCGTACGTGCGCAGCGCGGTCGGGGAGAGCAAGACCTGCCCCCACGGCCATCCGATTCGCGTCGGCGAGCGAATCGACGGTGTTCCACTGGCCGACTGCGTGTCGGGTGCCAAGGTCACGATCCTGCGCCTGGAGAACGAGGCGGAGGATCTTCTGCACTACCTCAAGCAGGCCGGGATCGAGCCTGGGATGCGGGGTAAGGTCGCCGCCAACGACGGAGAGCTCGTATCGGTCAAGGCCGACAGCCACACAGCGAGCGTCACTGTCAGCGTCGCCGAGACGGTCTCGGTGATCGCCGATCCCTCGCCACCCGTCCGGATCGCCCTCCCCGAGCAACTCGTGCTCGGCCGCCAGCGCTACGGGCGCTGAGCCGCGGGGCGGAGCGAGCCCTCAGGCCGCGCGGACCTCGCGGTACGCGTCGGCCAGTCGCGCGACGCCTTCCTCGATCTCCGTCGGCCTCACGCCCGAGTAGGCGAGCCGCAGGCTCGACTCCGCCCCCTCCAGCACGAACTCTGAACCCTTGACGAACTGCACATCTCGCTGAGCCGCGGCGGCGAACAGCGCGCCCACGTCCGTCCCCGCGGGCAGGTCGACCCACAGGAAGTAGCCGCCCTGCGGCGCGACGAAGCGTGCGTCGGGCAGCTCTCGCGCGAGTGCGTCGCACAGGGTCTGCGCGCGCTCGCGCAAAGCCGCCTTGACCGTTTCGATCGAGCGTGTCAGCGCGCCCGAGCGGCAGAACTCGTTGACGATCCCCTGCGAGACCATGCTCGGCGAGATATAGGCGCCGGTCGCCAGCTTCGCGATCCGCGCGATCAGCTCTTCGGGGCCGACGAGGTAGCCGACCCGGATTCCGGGGCAGACCGTCTTTGAGAACGACGACGCGTACACGACGGTCTCGGAGTCGAGTGAGAGCATCGAGTCCAGTGGCGAGCCCTCGAACCGCAGCTCGACGTACGGGTCGTCCTCGAACACGGTGAACCCCTGCTTCTGGGCGAGCGCGAGCAGCTGCTCGCGCTTGGCCGCCGACAGCGTGTAGCCGGCGGGGTTCTGGAAGTTGGGGATGATGTGCGCGAGCTTCGGCCGCAGGCCGCCGGCGAGCAGCCGCTCCAGCGCGCCGACGTCGATTCCATCGGCCTCGAGCTCGACCGCCTGGACGTCGGCGCCGCGCGCGCGCAGCGAGAGCAGCGTCCGGTCATAGGTCGGGCGCTCGACGATCACCGCGTCTCCCGGCGAGACGAGCGCGTCGAACAGGAACGCGTCGGCCTGCATTGAGCCGTTGGTGACGAGCACCCGCTCCGGCGGCACTTCGTGGCGCTGGGCGATCCACTCGCGCAGCGGCGGGTAGCCGACCGAGGTCCCGTAGGCCGTCATCCTGCCTGGGTCGGCGGTGAATGCCCGGTCCGCTGCGGAGCGCAGGCCCTCCACGTCGACGATGTCGAGCGAGGGAGCGCCGCGGGCGAAGGAGATCGGCTTGGCCATCAATTTGAACACTACGGGGTCCGCGTACTTCGGGCAGGCGCGTCTCGTCCGTCTCAGAGTTGCGTTGCTTGGCGCCGGGCCGGTCAGCGGAGGGATGGAACGCGGCGGGTGTCGGCGATTCGCCCGCCGATCAACGCCCAGGGCGGCTAGGGTGCGCTGATGCCGCCGGCAGCGTTCAGCCCGCGGCGCCCAGGATCGACACCGTCAGCCCGGCGGCCTCAGTGGGGGTCCGCCCGACGCGGACGCCCTGGGCCTCGAGCGCACTGGCCTTGGCCGCGGCTGTGCCCTCCGATCCTGAGACGATCGCGCCGGCGTGGCCCATCGTCTTCCCCGCCGGCGCGGTGAAGCCGGCGATGTACGCGACGACCGGCTTGGAGACCTCGCGTCCGACGAAGTCGGCCGCACGCTCCTCGGCGTCGCCGCCGATCTCGCCGCAGATCACGATCAGCTCGGTCTCCGGGTCGTGCTCGAACATCGCGATCGCGTCGATGAAGTCGGTGCCGGGGACGGGGTCGCCGCCGATCCCGACGATCGTCGAGTTGCCCAACCCGCTCTGCGCGAGCACGTTGCCGATCTGGTACGTGAGCGTGCCCGAGCGCGAGACGACGCCGACGTTGCCCCGCTTGAAGAATCCTGCCGGGATGATTCCGACGTTGGCCTTGCCGGGCGAGAGGATGCCGGGGCAGTTGGGGCCGACGAGCCGGCAGCGGCCGTGATTGGCGATCACGTTGAAGACGCGCAGCTCGTCGTGGGCGGGGATGCCTTCGGTGATCGCGACGATCAGCTGCACCCCGGCATCCTCGGCTTCGAGGATCGAGTCCGCGGCGAACCGCGGCGGGACGAAGATCATCGCGGTGTTGGCGCCGGTCGCGGCAACGGCCTCGTGGAACGTGTTGAAGACGGGGATCCCCTCGACCTCCTGGCCGCCCTTACCCGGGGTTACGCCCGCGACGAGGTGGGTCCCATAATCGCGGTTGCGAAGCGAGTGAAACCTGCCCTCGCGCCCGGTCATCCCCGCGACGCAGAGCCTGGTGCCGGCGTCGACAAGGATGCTCACGGCGACCTCCCCGCCTCCGGGAGCGTCGCGCTCCGGACCGCCGCCGCCAGCGCCACCACCTTCGCGGCGGCTCCGTCCATCGTCGACTCGGCGTGGACGCCGGGGAGGCTTGCCTGCGCGAGCAGCAGCCGTCCCTGCTCGTCGTTGGTCCCGTCCAGGCGAACGACGAACGGCACCTGCGGTGCGAGCCTGGCGAACGCCTCGATCAGGCCCTTGGCCACCTCGTCGCAGCGGGTGATGCCCCCGAAGATGTTGAACAGCACCGCCTTGATGTTCGGGGCCGAGAGGATCACCTCGACGGCGGCGGCGATCGCCTCGGCCTTCGAGCCGCCACCGGCGTCGAGGAAGTTCGCCGGCTCGCCGCCCGCCTGCTCGACGAGGTCGAGCGTCGACATCACGAGCCCCGCGCCGTTGCCGAGGATGCCGATGTCGCCGCCCAGCTTAACGTAGGTGAGACCTCGCTCGGCGGCCATTCGCTCCTGGGGGTCCTCAGCCGACGGGTCGCGCAGCTGGGCGTTCTCGGGGTGGCGAAAGAGCGCGCTCGAGTCGAGCGTGACCTTCGCGTCGAGCGCCTTGACCTCGCGGCCCGGCGTCACGATCATCGGGTTGACCTCGACCAGCGTCGCCTCCTCCTGGACGAATGTCTCATACAGCTGCGCGAGCATCGATCCAACCGGGGCCACGACGTCGGTTGCGACCCCCGCCTCGAAGGCCAGCCGCCGGCCGTGAAAGGCCTGAAAGCCCAGCAGCGGATCCACGTGCAACCGCGCGATCGCATCCGGGTCTTGCGCCGCCACGGCTTCGATCTCGACCCCGCCCTTGGTGGAGAGCATCACCAGCGCCGCCTTGGCGGACCGATCGAAGATCACCGAAGCGTAGTACTCGTCGACGATCTCGGAAGCCTCCTCGACCAGCAGCTCGGAGACCGTCAGTCCACGAATATCCATCCCGAGGATCGTCTGCGCGTGCTGCTCGGCTTGCGATCGAGACGTTGCGAGCTTGATCCCGCCGGCCTTGCCGCGGCCGCCGATCTTCACCTGCGCCTTGACCACGCACGGACAACCGATCGCGTCGGCGGCGTCCACGGCCTCCGGCACGGTCCGTGCCGGTTTCCCGTTCGGGACCGGGACCCGATGGCGCGCGAACAGCTGCTTACCCTGGTATTCCAGCAGGTCCATCGGGGGTCGGCACTCTATTCGATCGATCCCCATGGCATCATGGCCGCTCGATGGCCATCCCCAAGCACGTCTCGTTCGTAACCTTCGACGTGTACGGCACGCTGATCGACTGGGAGACGGGGGCCTACGACGCGTTTGCGGCAGAGGCGCAGCGCGACGGCTTCACGATCGAGCGCGACGAGCTGATCCCGCTCTTCTACGAGATCCAACAGCAGATCCAAGCCGGCTCGTATGAGCTCTACGCGGAGGTACTGCGCCGCACCGCGATCCAGATCGCAAAGCGGCTGGGATGGCCGCTCGAGCCTTCTCGGTCGGGCTTCCTGCCCGACTCGGTGCAGCGCTGGCAACCGTTCAAGGAGACCCGCCCGGTGCTGACGAAGCTCGCCAGGAAGCACCAGGTCGGGCTGCTCTCGAACATCGACGACAAGCTGCTCGGACAGACGCGTCGCCACATCCCGCTCGACTTCGATCTGGTCGTGACCGCCCAACAGGTCCGCTCCTACAAGCCGGACCTCGCCCACTTCAACGAGTGCGAACGACGGATGGGGACCAAGCGGGGCTGGGTCCACATTGCGACCAGCTACTACTACGACGTGGAGCCGTGCCTGAAGAAGCGGATCCCGGTGATCTGGGTCAACCGCTCCAAGGAGCAGCTCGAGCCGGGCCAGAAGAAGCCCGACGCCGAGGTGAGCACCATACGTGAGGCGACGAAGCTGATCGGCGTGGGCTAGCTGGTCGATCGCCGCCACAATACGCCTGCAGGCCGGGCCGTTTATCCTCTATTTATTCAACCAGAGGAGACCAATGGACCGGATCGACCACCTGGACTATCAAGTGCACCTTCCCCCAGAGCATGCTCGCGCCGAGCTGGACCAGGACGAGGAGTGGTGCCAGCTCGAGGTCGACGGCGAGCGCCGCAAGATTCGCTTCCACGACTATGCGGAGATCTACGCGGTGCCGGGCCTGTACGAGCGGTTGTTCGCCGAGCGGCTGCAGTGCGACTCCCCGCGCGTGGTCACCGATCTGCTGGGGGCGCAACTGCGTGCCTCGCGGGTCAAGCCCGGCGAGCTGAGCGCGCTGGACTTCGGCGCCGGCAACGGCATGGCCGGCGAGCTGCTGAGCGAGCTGGGGATCGGCGAGGTCGTCGGCGTCGACCTGCTCCCGGAGGCGCGCGACGCCGCACAGCGCGACCGTCCCGGCGTATACGAGGACTACTACGCGTTGGATCTCACCGAGCTCCAGCCGGGCCAGCGTCGCGATCTCGTGCGCCACGACTTCGACCTGATGACCTGCGTCGCCGCGCTCGGCTTCGGCGACATCCCGCCGCTCGCCTTCGCCGAGGCGTTCAACCTCGTCGGCTCGCCCGGCTGGGTCGCGTTCAACATCCGCGACCGCTTCTTCGAGGCGGAGGATCAGCCGGGCTTCGGGGGCCTGATCGCGCGGATGGCCCGCGAGGGCATCGTGCAGGAGCGCACACGCGAGCGCTACACCCACCGCATCTCGGTCTCGGGTGAGCCGCTCGAGTACTTTGCCGTCGTCGCCGAGAAGCACGGCGACGTGCCGCTGGAGTGGGCGCGAGCCTGAGCGCGCCCCGATCAGCCACCCAAGAGCTTGCCCAGCGTCGCTCCCAGCCGCGCCAGCACCGCTGAGCGCAACTGCTGAGGCGTACTGCCGTGGTCGTGTGCGATCTGGCGCAGCGTCTTACCCGCCATGAGCTGCGCGCGCAGGTGCGCCGGGGCGATCCCGAGATAGACGGCGACCGCACGAACGAGCAGCGGGCGCAGCAACAGCGACCCGCCGCCGCCGGCCGTCCCGCCGCCGGCGCCGGCCGACCCACCGCCGGCGGCCGGCGGCGAGATCAGATCGGTCTTCGGGTGCACCGGCAGGATCACCGGCGCCAGCGGCGACTGGTTGAAGTCGAAGTCCGAGGCGAGGTTGCCGAGCTGTGATGCGTTCTCGCGCACGTCCGGTCGCGGGTCCGGACGCCCGTCGGTCCTGGGGTCAAGCCGCTGGGAGCCGAGGAAGTCGTCCTCGATGAACTTGTTGTAGGCGTCGTGGCTGAGTACCTGGCGGTCGATGTAGCCCCGGCGCGCGTACGGGCTGATCACGATCGCCGGGACCCGCAGGCCGTAGCCGTTCTGGTCGACCACCGGCGGCACGACGTGGTCATAGAAGCCCCCCCAGTCATCCCAGCTGAGGAAGATCGCGGTGCTCTTCCAGTCGGGGCTCTTCATGATCGCGTTGATCAGCCCGGTGGTGTAGCTCTGCCCGGCGCTGACCAGCGCCGGCGGGTGCTCAGATACCTTGCCGTTGGGGTCGATCCAGGAGACCGCGGGCAGGGTTCCGGCCTTGGCGGCGGTGAAGAAGTTGCTGAGCGTCTGGACGTTGGCGGCCTGGCCGTCCTGCTGGACGTCGGTGAAGTGCGGCAGCGGGTTCCAGATCCCCGGCGTGGTGGCCCCTTGCGGGACCGTCGAGCAGGTCATCGCCGCGTCGTTCTCGCAGTCGGGCTCTGAGCCCTTGAACACGTAGTAGCCCCAGCTGACGCCGTACTTGTGCAGCAGGTAGGTCATGTCGGTCCAGGCGTACAGCGGCGTGCTGCTCAGCGGCGCTCCCGGCGCGTTCGGGCTCTGCAGCGCGTTCGTGCACGAAGAGGCGGCATATGGGTTGGTGCAGAACGCCGACCACTCCGAGACCTGGAACAGGTGCTGGGGCAGGCTCCAGGAGGCGTTGGGCTCGAACATGTGGTCCTGCAGGACGAAGTCGTGGGCGTAGGCCCAGTAGTTGGGGATCTCCCGCGCGTCGTGGTAGCCCATCACGTCGGGCGGGCCGCTGGTGGACCCGCAGTTCGGGTTGAAGGTGCCGGCACACCCACGCAACCCGTTCGCCTGCTGACCGATGAACCCGCTCATCTTCCCGCCGGCGATGTCTGCCACGGCGTTGCGAGCGCTGTGCGGGCCGCCGGCGTTGCGGTCGTGCTGGTCGTGAAACGGGCGCACGCAGCCGCCAGCCTGCGGGTCCGCGACGCAGACGGCGGGCTTGCCGTGGCTGATCGGAAGGCCGTCGGCGCCGGGGTAGGTGCCGAAGTACGAGTCGAACGAGCGGTTCTCCTGCATGATCACGACTACATGCCGGATCTTGTGGATCCCGGTGGCCGAGCTCGACAAGGCGCCGCCCGCGCTCGGCCCCGCGCCCGCAGGAGCCGGGGCCGTGTGGCTGTGCGTCTTCGAGGAGCCGCCGCAGCCTGCCATCAGCAGACAGGTTGCGAGGGCCAGCGATCCCGCGGCACGCGTGGTCATCGCGCCTGCTCGGGCTCCGGCCCGATCACTGCCAGCGTGTCTCCTGACGCGACCGAGGCCCCCACCGCGATCGGCAGCTCTACCACGGTGCCGGCCTTGTGCGCGGTGATCTCGTTCTCCATCTTCATCGCCTCGATCACGCAGATCAGCGCTCCTTCGTTCACGCTCGCCCCCTGGTCGACCGCGACCTTGAGGACGGTGCCCTGGATCGGGGAGGAGAGCGTGTCCAGGCCCGCGCCGTCCTCGCTCGCAGAACGCTCGTGCCGGCGTGGAGGCCTGCGTCCACCCGCCCCACCCGTGACCGCCGGCGCCCCAGCCGGCTGAGCCTGACTGTCGCCGCGCGCCGGTCCGATCACCTTCACGTCAAAGCGCTTGCCCGAGACCTCGACCGTGTAGTTCTCCTGCACCGTCGCCTGCTCCTCGGCGCCCTTCGCGGCGTCCGGCTCGAACGCCAGTTGCGCCAGCCACTTGCGGTCCTCGATCAGGTCGCGACAGGTTTCGGCGCCGGCCCATTGGGGGCTCCGGAGGATCGCCTCGTGGAACGGCAGCAGCGTCTTGAGCCCCTCGATCTCGTACTCGCGTAGGGCGCGCAGCATGCGCGCGGTCGCCTGCTCGCGGTCGAGATCCCAGACGATCAGCTTGGCGACCATCGGGTCGTAGTAGATCGAGACCTGGCCGCCGGGGAAGAGCGCGCTGTCTACCCGCACTCCTGGGCCGCTCGGCTCGGTTACGGCGGGGGGGGGGCCCCCGGGGGGGGGGAGGGCGGGGGGGGAGGGGGGGGGGGGGGGGCGGGGGGGGGGGGGGGGGGCCGCCGCTGCGGTT
>QHBV01000279.1 GCA_003244035.1 Solirubrobacterales bacterium
TTGACCACCGAGATCGCGAGCTCGGGGCGGCCCTTGCTCGCGAGCACGATGCCCGCGACGTTCTCGACCGCGTTGCCGGCGATCGCGACGATCACCAAGCCGGCGAACGCCTGCGAGATGCGAAGGGTGTGGATCGTCGGCTGCAGTGCGTGCACGAACCAGTCAGAGACGAACGCCGAGGCGGCTCCGGCCGTGGCGAGCAGCACGACGCTGGCGGCGATCGACACGCGCGGCTGCTCGGCGTCGGCGGACGATGCCGCGTCCTGCGAGCGTAGGTACTGCGCCAGCCAGCTTCCGTATACGACCAGGATCGCGACCGCGCCAATGATCGAGATCGTCTCGATGTGATGGCTGGCGGCGTCGTGGGCGGAGTCGGCCAGCCCGACGAGGACGATGATGAACGTCGCGACCAACAGCAGTGTCGCCGTGTCGTTGGGCAGCCGCGGGCTGAAGCGCATCACGCCGTCGTGCTCGCGCCTGGCGCCGGCGATGATCACGAGCCCGAGCACGAGCAGCGCGTTGACCAGGATCGAGCCCAGGATCGCCGTCTCGGCCACGATCCGAGCGCCGGCCTGCAGCGCGAAGATCACGACGAAGAACTCCGGCAGGTTGCCGAGCGTCGATTGCATCAAGCCGGTGATCGCCGGGCCGAGCCTGGATCCGACCTGCCCGGTCGAGAACGACACGACCCACGCGAGCCCGGCGAGCGCGAGCGTCGCGAGCGCGAACGCGAGCAGGTCCGGGACGCCCTGCGCGTAGCGCGTCACCGCCGCCAGCGCCGTCACCACCACGATCGCTGCCAGCATCGCGCGCTCGCCGCGGCTCAGCGCGCTCACGGGCCCAGACCTTCGAACTCGCCGGTGTCGAGGTCGTGGCGCACCTGCTCCTCGATCTCGTGCTCGGTCGTCGTCGGGTCGGTGCGCTTGAGCTCGCTCGCCCGGCGCTTGCGGAACTTCAGGATCTCGAGCACGTACACGAGGTAGACGCTCGCGGCGAGCGCGATCAGCATGATCGCGGCCAGCACCAGCGACCAGCCGAGGCGGTAGTGGCCACGATGGTCCGAGTAGGGGATGAACCGCAGGGCCAGCGCCACGCCGGCGAGCAACAGCGTCCATGCGTAGAGATACGCGACCGTCTTACGCTGGCTGAAGCCGATCCGCGCCATCCGGTGGTGGAAGTGATTCGCATCCGCGCTCCACGGCTTGTTTCCGTACTTCAGGCGCTTGGCGACCACGAAGCCAGTGTCGAGGAACGGGACGGCGAGGATCACCAGCGGCACTGCCAGGGCGACGACGGCACCCGTCTTGAGCGAGCCCACCACGGCGACTACGCCGAGCAGGTAGCCGAGCAGGTTCGCCCCCGAATCGCCCATGAACACCGACGCCGGGTGGAAGTTGTGAAACAGGAAGCCGAGCGCGGCGCCCGCGGTCAGCGCCGCGAGCACCCCGGCCCCGCCGACTCCCAGGTCGAACGCGATCACCGCGAACGCCGCTCCGTCGATCGTGCACAGCCCCGCCGCCAGCCCATCCACTCCATCGGAGAAGTTCACCACGTTCATCAGCCCGACCAGCCAGATCACGGTCAAGAAGCCGCCCTCGTTGGGAAACTGCAGCGCACCGACGAAGGGAAGCGTCACGTCGGTGACGACGACGCCACCCTCGACGGCGATCACGGCCGCGGCGAGCTGGCCGAGCAGCTTCAACTGTGGACGGAGGTCATGGGCGTCGTCGATCGCGCCGACCAGCGTGATCACGCACGCGCCCACGATCACCGCCCACGTGTGCACGGTCCCGCCCGCCCCGTGAGGCGAGCCAACCGAGCGGGCGAGCTTGATCGTCGCGGGCATCCAGATCGCCGCCGCGACCAGTGCACCGGCGAGGATCGCAAGCCCGCCGAGCTGTGGCGTCTCGCGCTCGGCGAGACCCCGCCCGCGAGGCTGCGCGACGGCGCCGATCCGCACGGCGAGCCGGGCCGCGAGCGGCGTCAGCAGCGCGGCCAGTGCCATCGCGAGCAGAAACGCGAATACGGCGTCCGAGTACCGCATGGGGTGGCGGTAGGATGGCAGCCCCAGGTGACGCCGTGGCGCCGCCGGATTTGCGGAAGCCCGCCTGTTCGAGCGCGGGCGCCTGGGCGAGGCTGGCGATGAGGGCGAATGGCTCCTCCGCGAGCTGGCGCCAGGTCACCCGGATCACGCGATCGCCGGGCGACGACGAGCACCTGGTCGCGCCTGCGGTCGCGCTCGAACGCGCCCCTGTCGGCCGGTTGCCCTACAGCACCGCGTGCGCCCCAGCCCCGAGCCCCGCATACAGCGGGTAGCGCTCGGCGATCGCGGCGGCCCGATCGGCGAGTTCCGAACGCTGCTCCTCGAAAGCTTCGCCGGCCACCAGCGCCGCGGCGATGATCCGGCCGGCCTGCACGAAGTCCTCGACCTGCAGCCCCCGCGTGGCGAGCGCCGGCGTGCCGATCCGCAGCCCGCTGGAGACCGCCGGCGGGCGGGGGTCGAAGGGCACCGCGTTGCGGTTGACGGTGATCCCCACCGCCGCGAGCCGGTCCTCAGCCTGCCTCCCGTCGAGCGAGGAGTCGCGCAAGTCGCACAAGACGAGATGGACGTCAGTGCCGCCGGTCAGGACGCTGACGCCGCCGCCCGCGGCCAGCAGCTCGGCGGCGAGCGCGCGGGCGCCGGCGACCGTCCGCCGCTGGCGCTCGCGGAACGCCTCGGTGCCGGCGATCCGCAGCGCCACCGCCTTGCCGGCGATCACGTGCTGCAGCGGTCCGCCCTGCTGCCCGGGGAAGACCGCCGAGTCAATCTTGCGGGCGAGCTCCTCGGTGCACAGGATCATCCCGCCGCGGCCGCCGCCGATNNGTCTTGTGGGTGGTCGTGGTGACCACGTGCGCGTGCGGGACCGGATCTGGGTGCAACCCGGCGGCGACCAAGCCGGCGAAGTGGGCCATGTCCACGACCAGATAGGCGCCGACCTCGTCGGCGATCGCGCGAAAGCGCTCGAAGTCCAGGAAGCGGGAATACGCCGACCACCCCGCGAGGATCAGCCGCGGGTGTCGCTCACGGGCGATCCGCTGGACCTCGTCCATGTCGATCAGGCTCGTCTCACGGTCGACCTGGTACGGGGCGATCTCGTACAGGCGCCCGGAGACGTTGAGCTTCATCCCATGCGTGAGATGGCCGCCATGGGCGAGCGCGAGCCCCATGATCGTCTCGCCCGGCGCCAGCAGCGCGTGGTAGACGGCGGCGTTGGCCTGGGCGCCCGAGTGGGGCTGGACGTTGGCGTGCTCGGCGCCGAACAGCGCGCACGCCCGGTCGATCGCGAGCTGCTCGGCGACGTCGACGTGCTCGCAGCCACCGTAGTAGCGCCTGCCGGGATAGCCCTCGGCGTACTTGTTGGTGAGCACCGACCCCTGACACTCGAGCACCGCAGCCGGGACGAAGTTCTCCGAGGCGATCATCTCGAGCGTGCGCTGCTGGCGCTCGAGCTCGCGCGCCAGCACCTCGGCGATCTCGGGGTCGACCTCGGCCAGCGGGCGATCAAGGAAGTCAGGCGTCACGGCGGCCGACGATAGCAACGGTCATGGAACCGATCCGGGCCCGAGCGCCACCGCGAGCTCGGCCGGGTCGAGCGCACCCGCACGCACCACCGCCCACTCGCCGCCGGCTTCATAGCCGCGCAGATCGACGACGGTGGAGGGCGTGCCCGGCAGCTCGCCGCCGTCGAACCCCAAGTCGAC
This sequence comes from Solirubrobacterales bacterium, assembly GCA_003244035.1. GTDB lineage: Bacteria > Actinomycetota > Thermoleophilia > Solirubrobacterales > Solirubrobacteraceae > Palsa-465. The sequence goes on from QHBV01000279.1 coordinate 3,742, forward strand.
GGCGGCGCGAATCTCCTCCGGCACGTCAGACAGCCGCCGCGAATCGGGACCACCCGCGAGGTTCGCGCTGGACTGGAGCACCGGCCGGCGCACGTCCGCCAGCAGCGCGAGACGGGGGACCCGCAGCCCGATCGTTGATGGGTCATTCCCGCAGGCCAGCGGAAAGCGCCGCTCGGGATTTGGCAGCAGCGCGGTGAGGCCGCCCGGCAGCAGCCGGGCCAGCGCCGCCCGTGTGCGCTCGCCGAGCGCGGACAGCGACGCGAGCGCGTCCTCGACAGCGAAGAACATAATGGCGGCCGCCTTTGGGGGCGGCCGCTTTTTGATCGCGCACAGGCGAGCGACGGCTTCGCCGTTGTCCGGATCGCACGCGAGTCCGTAGACCGTGTCGGCTGGGAACAGCACCACCCCGCCGGCCGCGATGCAGCGCTCGAACGCCGCCGCAGGCGAGCTCACCGGCGCCCGAGGACGACGCGCTCGTAGCCGGCGAGGTCGTGCAGGCGCTCGACGGACGAGCATCCGGAGCGGCGCAGCAGCTCGCACACCGCCGAAGCCTGGTCGAAGCCGACCTCGAGCGCGATCAGCGGCACCCCGCGCGCACGCGCCACCAGCCGGCGCACCAGGTCCAGTCCGTCCTCGCCCCCGATCAGCGCCGAGCGCGGCTCGTATCGCTCGACGTCAGGCGGCAGCTCGTACCCGTGGGCCACGTATGGGAGGTTGGCCAGTATCGCGTCATACGACGCCCCGTCGAGCAGGTCGGCCTGCACGAACCGCACGTCGAGCCGCAGCCGCGACGCGTTCTCCCGCGCCACCGCCAGCGCATCCGCGTCGCAGTCGATCCCGCTGAGGCGCAGGTCCGGCCGCTCATCCTTGAGCGCCAGTGCGACGGCGCCGCTGCCGGTGCCGACATCGACGACGCGGGCGCCGGCGGCGAGCTCCGTCCCCACCTCGACCAGCAGTTCGGTCTCGGGCCGGGGGATCAGCACGCGCCGGTCGACAGCGAGCGAGATCCGACGAAAGTCCCTGCGCCCGAGGATGTAGGCGATCGGCTCCCGCGCCACCCGCCGAGCGAGCAGCGCTTCGAACCGCCCGGCAACGGTGGCGTCGGGCACGGCCGCGGCGTCGAGGCGCAGGCGCGCCCGCGTCGCCCGGAGCACCGTCCCCAGCAGCAGCTCGGCGTCGAGGCGCGGGCTCTCACAGCCGGCGGTTCTCAGCGTGCGACTCGCACGCGCCAGCAGCTCGTCCACCGAGGCCGGGCGGCTCAACGCCGCTTCAGGCAAGGGCCTGCTCGCCCAACCGCTGCCGCTTCTCGTCATCCTGCAGGGCCGCCGTGAGCTCGTCGAGCTCGCCGATCAGGATCGCGTCGAGGTTGTGCACGAGCAGGTTGACGCGGTGGTCCTTGACGCGCCCCTCACCGAAGTTGTAGGTGCGGATCTTCCCGGAACGCTCACCCGTACCGACCTGCGCGTGGCGCGAGGCGTCGATCGAAGCCCGCTGCTCGGCGAGTGCGCGCTCGTACAGGCGCGCTCGCAGCACGCGCATCGCGCGCTCGCGGTTCTGCAGCTGGGACTTCTCGTCCTGCATCGAGACGACGATGCCGGTCGGCCTGTGCGTGATCCGCACGGCGGAGTCGGTCGTGTTGACCGACTGCCCGCCCGGGCCCGAGCTCCGGTAGACGTCGATCTGCAGCTCTCCCGCGTCGAGCTCGACCTCGACCTCCTCGGCCTCGGGCAGCACCGCCACGGTTGCGGTCGAGGTGTGAATCCGCCCCTGGGACTCGGTCTCGGGTACGCGCTGGACCCGGTGCGTGCCGCCCTCGAACTTGAACACCGAGTACGCCCCGTCACCCTTGATCGCAAACGTGTAGGTACCCTCGCCGATCGACAGGGTCTCCATCGTGAACCCGCGACGCTCGGCGTACCGGGTCAGCATCCGGTAGAGGTCGCCGGCCCACAGCCCGGCCTCCTCCCCCCCCGCTCCGGGGCGGATCTCGATGATCACGTTCTTGTCGTCGTTCGGGTCGCGCTCGACCATCGCCAGCCGGATCTCCTCCTCCAGCGCCTCGATCCGCCGGCGGGAGGATTCGAGCAGCGCCCGCAGCTCGGGGTCCTCGCCGCCCTCGTCGAGCAGCTCCCGCGCCCCGGCGGCGTCGTCGAACGCCCGGCGGTACTCGGCGGCCAGACGCGCCGCCGGCCCGAGCTCGCTGTACGCCCTGCCGGCGGCGGTGAACCGCTCCCGATCGGAGATCACGGCGGGATCGGAGAGCTCGCGCTCCAACTCGCTAAAGCGCGCCTCGATCTGGGAGACCAGCTCATCGATCATCGTCGAACGAGTGTATGCAGCGTGCCCGGTCTGTCACCATTCTGACTCGTGGAGCACCGGCCAGAGCAGCTGCGGGCGCGCCGCGCTGCCCGCGCCAGGGCGCTGCGCCGCCGGCGCTTTCGCGCCGCGATCCTGGCGGTACTCGGGGCCGGTCTGCTCGCGGCAGTGGCGATCGCCATGGGGGCGACGGGCGGACCGCGGCGGGCTGGTCGTGCGGGGCCGGCGACGGCACCCGCGGCTCCAGGGCAGCGGCAGGCCGTCACCGCGAGTTCGGATTCGGGCCTGCGAGCGGAGCTGACGGCAGTCAGGCACCTGGCCGGCTACGGCCTGCCGCTGTTCTGCGGTGGGCGCTCGAAGCGAATGGTCGCGCTGACCTTCGACGACGGGCCCGGCCCGTACACGACACTCGCGATCCGCAAGCTGCGCGAGCACCGCCTGCGCGCCACCTTCTTCCTCGTCGGCAAGGAGATCCGGGCCCACCCGGGGCTCGCTCAGCTCGAGCGCACAGTCGCCGCCTTCGGCGACCACACGATGACGCACCCGTTCCTGCCGGCGCTGCCGTCAGCCGCGATGGTGCAGGAGATCGCCGGCGCCCAGGCGCTGATCGAGCAGGTCACGGGCCAGCCCGTGGCCCTGTTCCGCCCGCCATATGAGGGGGTCAACAGCGCGATCGAACGGGAGGTAAAGGCGCTCGGGATGCTCGAGGTGCTGTGGGACGTCGACAGCGGCGACTCGCTCGGGGCCGACTACGCCGGGATCGAACACAACGTGCTCGCGGGCCTGCGCCCAGGCTCGATCATCCTGATGCACGAGAACCGCGGCCAGACGATCCGCGCGCTGCCGGTGATCTTCGCCGCGCTCGCGCGCGATCACCTGCGCGCGGTCACCGTCCCGGAGCTCGTCGCCGCCGACCCGCCGTCGCCGGCGCAGCTTCGAGCCGGCTTCCGCGGCTGTGGCGTCAGAGCGCAGGCCGGCAACGGCGGGTAGCACCTGAGCCTACGCCACCACCTCGACGCCGACGAGGTCGGCGGCGGATGCGCCTCCCGGCGCCTCCACCGCGAGCACCGCCCGCAGGGCCGCGATCGCAACCGCGAGCTGATCGAGCTCGGGCTCGCGCGTGGTCAGCCGCTGGAGCTGCATGCCCGGGTACATGACCGCCTGGACCCAGCGCCGGCGGCGGTTGCGCCCGGCCCACCGGATCACCTCGAACGACAGCCCCGCGATCAGCGGGACCCCGAGGATCCTCGTGAGCACCAGGATCCACCAGGCCGGCAGCCCGACCGGGGCGAACACGAAGATCGCCATGATCATCACGATCAGCAGGAAGCTGGTGCCACAGCGCGGGTGCAGGCGCGAGTAGAGCTGGGCACGCTCGGGGGTCAGCTCATCGGAGGCCTCGAAGCACGAGATCGCCTTGTGCTCGGCGCCGTGGTACTCGAACATCCGTCGCAGGTCGCCCAAGCGCGAGAGCAGGAACAGGTAGCCGAGGAAGATCGAGGTCCGCAGCACGCCCTCGACGACCCAGAACAGGACGGAGGAGCCGAGCTGGTGCTTGACGAGGCTCGTCAAGCCGACCGGAACGACGAAGAACAGCCCGATCGCGAACACGAGCGCCAGCACGATCGTGCCGGCCCAGAGGCCGCCCGAGATCTCCTGGTCCTCCTGTGGAAGCTGCGCGTTGGCGGCGATCCCCAGTGCCCGCAACCCGATCGCTAGCGACTCGGCGAGCGCGACCACCCCGCGGATCACCGGCAGGCGATAGAGGCGGTGGCGGCGGGTCCACGAAACCAGCGGAAATGACTGCACGTCGATCGGCCCGAGCGCACCGGGGCTGGGCCCGAGCGCAGCGCTCGGACCGGGCTTTCGCACCGCGACCGCCCACGTCGAGACACCGCGCATCATCACCCCTTCGAGCACGGCCTGGCCGCCGACGGGCGCGTCGCGCGAGGCGGTCAGCGGGCCCGGCCGGTCGCGCGCGCGGGCGGCGCCCTCGCTCATGGCTGGACTAGA
>QHBV01000280.1:0-5728 GCA_003244035.1 Solirubrobacterales bacterium
CGACTAGCTCCGGGTTTGCCTCCGCCGCCGGCGGGTAGCACTAATCCATGCCCACAACATCACCATCTCGAAGCGCACCGTCCCTACAGCTGCGCGGCCCCGCTCCTGCGCTGGAGGTTACCCAGCCCAATGACCCCGTGACGCCGATCGTGCCAGACGCGCCGATCTCGCCCGCGGTGCCGGACCCGGGGTCGCCGGCGGACCCCGCGGAGCCGGCGCGGGTGCCGGTTCCAGATGAGCCGGCAACGCCGGTCGTGCCGGAGCCCGGGCCCGGCCCCACTCCGGGCCCCGACCCCGCTCCCGAGCCGGTCCCCTACCCCGGCGAGCACTGATCAGGGGCGCACGCGCGCCTGCCAGAACCGGCGCAGGAACTGCGCGGCGACGAGCAGCATCAGTCCGGCGAACCCAAGCTTGAGCGCCCGCCCGGAAAGGATGTTCGCGAGCGCCACGCCACCCAGCACCCCGAGTGCTGACAGCGCGCCGACGATCGCCCCGTCGCGCACCTCGACGTTGCCGTAGCGGCGTTGCCGGACCGCGCCGACGAGCGCCACCGGGATGATCGCCAGCAGGGACGTGGCCTCCGCTCTCACCTGCGACAGGCCGATCAGCAGCGTCAACGTCGGTACGAACAGGATCCCGCCACCCACGCCGAGCAGCCCGCTGAGCACACCGGCGGCGATCCCCATCACGGCAGCGAGGATCATGCCGTCCCGTCCGCGATCGCGACCGCGACGATCACGTCGCGACCAGGTCGACTGCGACCACGACCAGTAGGAGCGCGAACAGCAGTCCAATCGTTTCGGTGCGCACGCGCTGCTGGATCCAGGTGCCGAGCAGCACTCCGCCGACGGCCGGTATGGCAATCAGCAGCCCATCGATCACCTTCACGTTCCCGTAAGCCCCCTGCGTGATCGTGGCGATCGCCGCGATCACGACGATCGCGGCGAGCGAGGTCCCCGTCGCTGTGCGCTCGTCGTATCCGAGCCACAGCACCAGGGCCGGAACGATCACGCTGCCGCCCCCCACTCCGAACAGCCCGCTGTACAGGCCCGCAGCCGTTCCGGTCGCCCCCAGCTTGAGCATGCGGGCGCCGGACATGAGGGGCATACTAGAGCCGTGACGGCTGCGCTCCTGTCCGAGGCGCTCGCTCCGCTCCGCTCCAATCCAGCACGAGCGGCGATCCTGCTCGACATCGACGGGACGCTCTCACCGATCGTCGAGTACGCCTCGGAAGCCCACGTCCCCGAACGAACCCGCCAGCTGCTAATCGCGGTCGCCAAGCAATACGGCGTGGTCGCGTGTGTCAGCGGCCGGCGGGCATCGGAGGCGAGGGCGATGGTGTCGATCGGGACGATCTCCTACCTCGGCTCACACGGCGCCGAGTTGCTCCGCGCGGGTTGGACCGAATCGGTCCTCGATCCGGCCGTCGAGGACTGGGTGGACCGCATCCGCCAGTTCGCCGCCGAGGCCGACACCCCCGATCTGAGACGCCTGCGCGTACGCATCGAGGACAAGGGCGCGATCGTCGCCTTCCACTGGCGCGGCGCACCCGACGAGGACGCGGCCCGCTCGACGATCGAAGCGATCGCGCAGCGGGCACAGGCGGGGGACCTGCGCCCGCATTGGGGACGCAAGGTGCTCGAGGTTCGCCCTCCGGTGCGGATCGACAAGGGCGCCGGGATCACGGCGTTCCTCGCGGACGCCGAGGTCGACGTCGCGCTCTACGCAGGCGACGATGCGACTGACCTCGACGCTTTTCGCGCGCTCGCCGAGCTGGCGCGGGATGGAAAGATCAAGCGAGCGATCCGGATCGGGGTCAGCTCCGAGGAGGGTCCCGCCGCGATTGACGAGCAGGCCGATGTGCTGGTAGCCGGGACGGCGGGCGTGCAGGAGCTGCTGACGATGCTGGTCGCCGAGCGCTAGATGCGCTTCGCCGAATTCCTGCGCACAACAGTCTTGATCAGTGCGGCCGCGGCGAGCGCGCTCGCCGCCGTCACGCTTGCCGGCGTGAACGGGACCGGCGACGACCTCGTGCTCCCACTTGCGGGCGGCTGGTGGCTGATCGCGGCTGTGATCGGGGTGTGGCTCGGTCGCCGCGCTGAGACATCGCAGCCGATTGCGTCGCTGCTGGCGAGCGCCCGGATGCAGCCGACCCTGCCCGAGCTCAACCCCGGGCGCACAGTCCTGAACCGGCTGTGGCCGCTGCTGCTCTCGACGATCGGCGCCGGGGTGCTGGCCTTCACGCTTCCGCAGGTCCCGGCCGTCGCGACCGGCTTCGCGATCATCTGGGCGCTGGCCTGGCGTCATCAAGCGGCGGCCGTGACCGCGATCGAGGAGCGCGACGGCGCCCGCTTCTACATCGATCGGACCTCGCCGCTACGGGCGATCAGGCTCGTGCGTACGCCCGGCTTCAGATCGAATGTGTTCGAGCTGAATGGTGCCTCCCGGCGGTCCCGCCCCGCGCGACCGCGGGCGTAAGCGTGGCGCACCGCGACCACGCGCACCCAGAGATCCTCGTCGTGTCGCTGGACAGCACCGGTGGCTGGCAGGTGGCGGCGCGCGAGCTCGCCGCTTCGCTGCAGCGGTCCGGGGCGGCGGTCCGGATCGCCGGCGCGGGACCGCTGCCCCGGGTGCGCACGTTTGCGCTCACGGACTTCGTGCAGGCGCGAGCCGCACGGCGCGCATGTGAGGATGCGCTGGCAGTACATGATCCGCAGGCGATCGTGTACTGCTCGATGACCGCGGCGCTGCTGTGGCCGCGGCCGGGGGCGATCTGGCTGGACTCGATCGCAGCCGAGAACCGTCCCGGCCGGCATGGCGCATGGCAGCGCGTGCTCGAGCGCCGGCGCCTGCGCGAGGCGCCGATCGTGCTCATGATGAGCGAGCGGTCGCTGGATCCGCTGCCCCATCCGCCCGCGGATGTGCTCGTGGTCCCCTCCCCGGTGCAGTCATCGGCCGCCGAGTCGGGCGCGGGCGACACGGTCGGAGGGGGGCGCGACATCGCGGCCGTGGCGTACGCGGGCGACCCTGAGAAGAAGCGGCTCGGGACGATTCTCGCGGCGTGGTCGCGGGCCAGGCGTGGCGATGAGACTCTGCTGGTGGCGGGGATCGATCGCCTCGAGCCCCGGGACGGCGTCGAGCTGGCGGGCCGGCTCGCTCCCGCCGAGTACCGCGCGCTGCTGCGGCGCGCGCGCGTGTTCGTGGCGGCACCACGGCGCGAGGACTACGGGATCGCCCCGCTCGAGGCGCTCGCCGACGGGTGCATGCTCGTGAGCACCCCCGCGCCGGGCCCGTATCCCGCCCTCGCGCTCGCCCGGCGCCTCGACCCGCGTCTGGTTGACGAGAACCTGGAAAAGGCCGTGCGGACGGCGCTCGACGACCCCCTTCCGGGCTACGCCGAGCGAGCCGCCGAGCTGCTTGCGCCGTTCAGCCGCGAGGCAGTCGATCGGACGATCACCGAGCGCGTGCTGCCCGCGCTCGTGCCAGGATGGGGGTCCGCATGATCGCGAGCGCGCTCATATCCGGCCCGTGGGCGTTCATCCCCAGCCCGTCGTCGAACGGGCTGGGGATCGGGCCCTTCTTCCTGCACGCCTACGGGCTCGCCTACGTGGTCGGGGTCGCGGCCGCGATCCTGGTCGCGCGCCGGGGCTGGAAGCGCCTCGGGGGAGACCCGGACCTGGCCTACGAGGTCGCGCTGTGGGGGTTCCCCGCAGGCCTCGTCGGTGGGCGAATCTACTTTCTGATCACGACCCCGAGTCAAATCCCGCCCCACTGGTGGGGTCCGTTCGCGATCTGGCAGGGTGGCCTCGGGATCTGGGGCGGGATCGCGGCGGGAGCCGCCGGCGGTCTGTGGGTACTCCATCGCCGCCTGCCCAAGCACGACGTCCTGCGGTTCATGGACGTGGGCGCGCCGGGGATCCTGGTCGCGCAGGCGATCGGCCGGATCGGCAACTACTTCAACCAGGAGCTGTTCGGGGGCCCGACCAAGCTTCCCTGGGGGCTCGAGATCGATCCGGCCCACCGCCCGCCCGGATACGAGCACTACTCCACCTTCCAGCCCACCTTCCTGTACGAGATCATCTGGAACCTGTCGCTGGCCGGCTTCCTGATCTGGCTGGGTCAGACCCGCCGGGTGCGGGCGCCGGGCCTGTTCGCCCTCTACGTCGCCGGATACTCGGGCTTTCGGATGTTCGAGGAGACGCTTCGGATCGATTACTCCAACCACATCCTTGGCCTGCGGCTGAACTTCTTCGTCGCGCTGGCGCTGTGCATCGCCGGGCTCGTGTGGTTCGTGGCGATCCAGCGCGGCGCGACGCTCCATCTCCCGCGGCGCCGCGTCGACTCAACCCCGGGCGTACGTCCCGACTAGCGTCGCCAGCGCCACCGCGGCGGTGCGGAGCTGGTCCGCGGTGAAGCCGCGGCCGAGCTCCGAGCGCCCTCGGAGCGCGCTCAACGTCAGCACGTACTCGTGGGGCCTCGCGCCGCTCGGCGGGCACGGTCCGCGGTAACCGATCGTCCCGAAGCTGTTACGGCCTTGCACCGAGCCGGCGGGCACGCTCCCCACCCCGAATCCGCCAGCGGATGGTGGGATTCCGGCCACCGCCCAGTGAACGAAGTCTCCGCCCGGTGCGTCTGGATCGCGCATCACCAGCACGAGCTCGCGCGTTCCGGTGGGAACCCCCGAGAAACGCAGTGGCGGTGAGACGTCGCGGCCGCCGCAGGTGTACTCGCGGGGGATCGCGCCCCGTGGCGTGAATCCGGGGCTGCGCAGACGCAGCGAGGCGACGAGCCGCACGGGCGGCGTCGCTGAGGAGGACACAGAGCGTTGCGCGGTCGAGCCGCACCCCGCCAGCGCCGCCGCACCGGCAAGCACCGCGCCGGCCACGATCGCCGGCGGCCGCTTCATCCGGACCACCGGCTCGCATCCGCTCACCGGCGGCCGCTTCATCCGGACCACCGGCTCGCATCCGCTCACCGGCGGTGCCCCCGGCTCCGGGACCGCATCGCCGCCAGCTGTGGCCACGGCCGAGTGTTGGCCACATCACTTGCCCTCAGCCATGCCCGCCGGGCGGTCGCGACCCCGTAGCGCGCGACCTCGAACCCTCCCACCCGGTGGGCGTCGCAGTCGATCACGATCGGCACGCCGGCCGCGGCGGCTGCGCGGGCGTGGACCTCGTTCAGATCGCGGCGGTCGGGGCTGGCGTTGATCTCCAGCATCGTCCCGCTCCGCACGCACGCCTCGATCACCGCCTCCACGTCGAAGGCGTAGGGCGGGCGGCGCTCGATCTTGCGTCCCGAGAGGTGGCCGATCGCGTCGACGAGGGGATGCTCGGCCGCCCGTACGATCCGCTCGGTCATCGCATCGACGCCGATCCGGAAGGAGGAATGAACCGACGCGATCACCCAGTCGAGCTGCGCGAGCAGCTCGTCGTCGTAATCGAGTGAGCCATCCGGAAGAATGTTGACCTCAGATCCAGCCAGCAGCTCGATCCCGTCGATCGCGACGCCCCGAATCCGCTCGATCTGCTCGAGCAGGCGCTCCGGCGAGACCTCGTTCCCGAACCCGAAGCTCGCGGAGTGGTCGGTGATCGCGAGGTACTCGTAGCCGGCGTCTCGCGCCGCCAGCCCCATCTCCTCGATCGACGCCGTGCCGTCAGAGGCCGTCGTATGACAGTGCAGATCGCCGCGGAGGTCTTCGAGCGAGATCAGGTCCGGCAGGGTTCCGGAT
>QHBV01000280.1:5830-6267 GCA_003244035.1 Solirubrobacterales bacterium
GAGACGTGCAGGCCCTTGCGAACGGCCGCTTCGCGCAATGCCATGTTGTGCTGCTTGGAGCCGGTGAAGTGCTGGAGCAGGTTTCCGAACTGGTCGGGCGCGACGATCTTGAGGTCGACCGGCAGCCCCGTGTGCGTGCGCATCCGCACGCCCGCCTCGCCAGGCGTGCCGGCGGCCTCGACCAGCTCCAGCGAGGCGGCAGCCTGCGCGAGCGCGCGCGGGTCGGACGCGGTCGCGATCAGATCGAGATCCTTGACGCTGTCGGTCATCCGGCGCGCCGAGCCCGCCAGCTCGACACGCTCGCAGGCGGGGTGCTCGCGCAGCGCCGCCAGCAGTTGCTCGCCGATCGCGAGTGCGCGGTCGAGCACGACGCGTGTGCGCGGCGCGCCCGCACCTGCGATCGCCACTGCGGCGGCTAGGGCCTCCTCGGCCTTCGG
>QHBV01000280.1:6274-10462 GCA_003244035.1 Solirubrobacterales bacterium
AGCCTGCGCGCGCGCTTGGGCCCGAGTCCCGGCAGCCGTGTCATCTCGATCAATCCGGGCGGGAACTTGGCACGCAGCTTGACCGTCGCCGGGATCGCACCGTCGTCGGCGAGTGCCAGCACCTTCTCCTGGATCGTCGCGCCGATCCCGGGCAGCTCTGTCGCGCGTCCTGCGCGGGCCATCGCGCACACCGACACCGGCGCGTCGCGCACCGCCTTGGCGGCGTTGCGGTATGCGACCACCCGGTGGATGATCGCGCCGTCGAGCTCGTTCAGGTCGCCGAGCTCGTCCAGCGCCACGGCGATCTCGGTATTCGTAGGGTCGGCCATCGCGAGTCCGTAGGCTAGTGGCGGTCGCGGACCACCTCGCTATACTTTCTGAAGTAACAACAGATTTCCACCGCCAACTTAGAGGAGCACACATGGCAGGCACCGTCTCCGAAGTCACCGACAACAACTTCCAGGCCGAAGTGGTCGAGTCCGAGCTGCCCGTGCTGGTGGACTTCTGGGCGCCTTGGTGCGGCCCCTGCCGGATGGTCGCGCCGATTGTCGAGGAGATCGCGAAGGAGCGCGTCGACGAGCTCAAGGTGGTCAAGCTCAACATCGACGAGAACCAGGAGACCGCGATGACATTCAACGTGATGTCGATCCCGACGCTGATCCTGTTCCGCGATGGTCAGCCGGCCAAGACCGTGGTCGGCGCCCACCCGAAGAAGAAGCTCGAAGCCGAGCTCGAGCCCGCGCTGGCCTAGGGCTCCGGGGGGACGAGGAGGCCTTCGTCCCTCCAGCCGGGCTCCACCTCGTCCAGGGTCCTCGCGACGCTCGGATACTCTGGCGGAAGGAGCACGTACTCACCCCTGATCTCGGGGGTCTCGATGCCGAGCCGCTCTCCCAGGCGGCGCACCACCTCCTCGACCTTCTCCCGGTCCGCTCCGCGTGCGATTGTCCAGGCGGCTGGAACCTCCATACCGCCATCGTAACGCCCGCGTCGCTACTCCGCCAGCGCCACGCCCACCCGCAGCTGGCGCCCGTCGATCGTCACGGGCCCGACCCCATCCAACGACTCGTAGCTGACCGCGACCGCGAGCGTCTCACCCGTCAAATAGGCCTTGTGCTCGCGCGCGGCGATGAGCAGGTCGGCGTCGCCGTCCAGCGTCAGCAGGATCCGGTCGGTCACCGCGAGCCCAGCCGACCGACGCGCCGCCTGCACCGCGTGGACGATCTCCCGGGCCCAGCCCTCGACGCGCAGCTCGTCATCCACCAGGAGCTCGAGCGCGACGGCGTGCGAGCCCTCGCGCTCGACCTGGTAGCCGGCCAGCGGCCTCATCGAGACGAGCAGGTCCTCGGCTGAGAGCGAATGGTCGTGGCCGCCCACCGACACTCCCACATCGCCGCCGTCCCGCAGGACGGCGGCGACACCCGCGGGGTCGAGAGCCGCGACCGCCGCCGCCACCAGCGGCATCTGCGAGGAGAACCGCGGCCCCAGGGAGCGGTAGTTGGGCTTGACCTCGACCTCGCCGAGCTCGTCGGCGGCTGAGACGAAGCGGATCGAGTGGACGTTCAGTTCCTCGCGCACGAGCGCGGACAGCCGCGAGATCGCGTCGCGCTCGAACCCCGTGGCGACGACCACGGCCGCGCGCAGCGGCTGGCGTACCTTGACCGCGGCCTGCCCCCGCGCTGCAAGCCCCAGCCGCACGGCCTCCCGCGCGACCGCCATCGCCTGCTCCAGCTCCAGATCGGGCTCGCCGGCCACCGGGAAGTCGCACAGGTGAACCGAAGGCCTGGCGCCGTCGAGGTTGTCGTAGATCTCGTCGGCGACGAACGGGCAGAACGGCGCGAGCAGCTTCGACACGCACACCAGGCACTCCCGCAGTGTCTGAAACGCGGCCGACGAACCTTCCCAGAACGACCGGCGCGATCTTCGCACATACCAATTCGAGAGCTCGTCGACGAACGCCGCCACCGCCCGTCCCGCGGCGGTGGCGTCGAACTGGTCGAGCCGCTCGCGCACCACCGAGACTGTCCCCGCGAGCCGGGACAGGGCCCAGCGGTCGAGCTCGCTCGGCTCGGCCTCTGCATCGGCCGGCGGCGGTGACGACGAGACGACCACCCCGTTCGCGTTCGCGTACAGCACGTAGAAGCTGTAGGTGTTCCACAGCTGCCGCAGGAACAGGCGATCCGCCTCACCGATCGCCTGCAGTGAGAAGCGGTAGCCGTCCCACGGCTGCTTGGATGTGAAGAAGTACCAGCGCAGCGCGTCGGCGCCGTAGCGGTCGAGCACATCCCACGGCGCGACCACGTTGCCCAGCGACTTCGACATCTTGCGGCCGTGCTCGTCGAGGATCAGCCCGAGGCAGACGACGTTGCGGTACGAGGAGCGGTCGAACATGAGCGTCGAGACCGCCAGCAGCGAGTAGAACCACCCGCGGGTCTGGTCGAGCGCCTCGCAGATGAAGTCCGCCGGGAAGCGCGCTTCGAACTGGTCCATGCCGGCGTGCGGCGCGCCGTACTGCGCGAACGGCATCGCCCCCGAGTCAAACCACACGTCGATCACCTCGGGCACGCGGCGCATCTCCCCGCCGCACTCGGCGCACGGGAACGCCACATCGTCGACGAACGGGCGGTGGGGGTCCTCCAGCCAGACGCCCGAGACCGAGGCCAGCTCCGTCAGCGAGCCGACTACGCGCATGTGCTCGCGATCCTCCGCGCAGCGCCATACGGGTAGCGGGGTCCCCCAGTAGCGCTCGCGCGAGAGCGCCCAGTCGACGTTGCCCTGCAGCCAGTTGCCAAAGCGCCCGTGCTTGACATGCTCGGGGTGCCAGGTGACGGTCTGGTTCGCGGCCAGCAGCCGGTCCTTGACCGCGCTGGTGGCGATGTACCACGACGGCTTGGCGTAGTACAGAAGCGGCGTCCCGCAGCGCCAGCAGTGCGGGTAGGAGTGCTCGTAGGTCTCTGCGCGCAGCAGCCGCCCACGCGCGCGCAGATCCTCGATCAGATCGGCGTCGGCGTCCTTGACCCATCGCCCCGCGTACGGGCCGACGCGCTCGTCGTAGGTGCCGTCGGGGCGTACCGGGTTCACGACGTTCAGGCCGTAGCGCTCGCCCAGGCGGAAGTCGTCCTCGCCGAACGCGATCGCGGTGTGCACGAGCCCGGTTCCGTCCCCGGCGGTGACGAAATCGGCCGCGAGCACCGTGTGTCCGCGCTCGCCGTACTCGCTCCCCGCGATGAACGCGAACGGAGGCTCGTAGCGCACCCCTTGCAGCGCGCGGCCGGGGAAGCTGCCGATGACCTCGGCTTCGGGCCCGAGGACGGGCTCGAGCAGCGCGTGGGCCACGACCATCACGGGCCCGCCGGCCCCGGCACGAGCGCGGACGTACGTCAGCTCTGGGTCGATCGCGACGGCGGCGTTGGAGACGAGCGTCCACGGCGTCGTCGTCCACACCAGCAGCTCGTCGCCCTCCCGCACGGCACCCGCTTCGCCCTCCTCGGTCACCGGGAGGCGCACGTATACCGAGGGGTCGAGCACGTCGCGGTAGACGCCGGGCTGTCCGAGCTCGTGGCTCGAGAGCGCGGTGCCGCAACGCGGGCAGTACGGGACGACCTTCAGCTTCTCATACAGGAGGCCCTGGTCGAAGATCGTCTTCAGCGCCCACCAGACCGACTCGATGTAGGTGGGGTCGAGCGTGCGATAGGCGTCCCGCAAATCGATCCAGAAGCCGATCCGCTCGGTCAGCGCCTCCCAGTCCTCGAGATGACTGAGGACCTTCTCACGGCAGCGAGCGTTGAAGCGCTCGATCCCGAACCGCTCGATGTCCTCCTTGGAGGTGAACCCGAGCTCCTCCTCGACCGCGAGCTCGACCGGCAGCCCGTGGCAGTCCCAGCCGCCCTTGCGCTCGACGTAGAAGCCACGCATCGTCTTGTAGCGGGGGAAGATGTCCTTGAACACGCGCGCCAGCACGTGGTGCACGCCGGGCGGGCCGTTGGCAGTCGGCGGGCCTTCGTAGAAGCCCCACGCGGGAGCGCCGCGCCGGTGGGCGAGCGACTGCGCGTACACGTCGCGCTCGCGCCAGCGCGCCAGCACGAGCTGCTCGAGCTCGGGCAACGAGGCACGCGGGTCGACGGGACGGTGGGGGAGGGGCATCTGAGCGCCGGATTCTAGGAGTGGGCCGGCGGCCCGCAGGCCGCCGGC
>QHBV01000281.1 GCA_003244035.1 Solirubrobacterales bacterium
TCGCCCGGGCGTTCGCGATCGCGTCAGCGACCGCCGGCTCGAGCAGCTCGAGACCCCAGACCTCAGCCGCGTGCGGCGCTAGCAGCAGGGCGATCGTCCCGATCCCGCTGTACAGGTCGTACACACGCTCGTAGCCGCGCAGTCCGGCGAGCTCGATCGCGATCCCGTACAGCCGCTCGGCCATCTCGGTGTTGGTCTGAAGAAACGCCTGAGAGGAGACGCCGATCCGCAGCCCGCCGATCTCCTCTGCGAGCTTGTCCGAGCCGGAGAGCAGCTCGGTCTCGCCGCCTTGGGTCGTCTCGCCGACCCCGTCTAGGCGGGTCCACAGAAGACCGCCGGCGGGGCTCACGGCTTGCGTGAGCGAGCGACGATCGAGCTCGCCCGGTCCCGTCACCAGCCGGACCTGGAGCTCGCCTGTGCGTCTGCCCTCGCGCACCACGAGGTTGCGCAGCAGCCCCTCACCGCTGCGCCGATCGTGGGGGGTGAGATTCTGGGCGCGGCACCACTGCACGACCTGCTCACGGACCGCGTTGCCCGCTTCCGAGGCGAGCAGGCAGTCGCCAACCTCGACGATCTGGTCCCACCGCCCAGGGGCGTGGAAGCCGCACACGAGGCGGCCCGCGGGATCGGCTCCGAACGAGTACTCGAGCTTGTTGCGGTAGCGCCAGGTCTGCACCGCGGGGAGGATCGGTTCGAGCGCGTAGGAGTGCAGGTGTCCGATCCGCTTGAGCGCGTCGTCGACCTGCTGCTGCTTGACCTCGAGCTGGCGCTCGTATGGGAGCACCTGCCAGGGCGCGCCCGGATGCTGCGCGATGGGATCGATCCGATCAGGGCTGGGCTCGAGGATCTCCGCCGCCCTGGCCTCGGCGTAGGCGCGCTTGGACTTGCCGACAATCGCTCTCACCCGATCCCCGGGAATCGCGTCCGCGACGAACACGACGTAGCCATCCAGGCGGGCGACGCCGGCGCCGCCGAACGCGAGTGAGTCGACGGTCAGCTCGAGCTCGGCGCCGCGTGTGGGCCGGGTCGCCTGCACGCTACCGCCCGCCAGGCGCGAGGCGCTCGGGCTGCGTGGGGCGCTCGGGCCGAGTGCCGCGCTCGGTTTGGGTGGGGCGCTCGGGGGACCCCTGGCGCTCGGGCGACACGAGCCGCTCAAGCAGGGCTTTCTGCGCGTGTCGACGGTTCTCGGCCTGGTCCCAGATCCGCTGGCGCTCGCCGTAGAGGACCGCCGCCGTGATCTCCTCGCCGGGATGGGCGGGAAGGCAGTGCAAGGCGATCGCGTGTGGCGCCGCCAGGCCCAGCAGCTCCTCGTCGAGGCGATACCGGGTCAGCGCACGGCACCGTGCCGCAGCGGTCTCGGGTGCGTCGTTCAAGCTCACCCATACATCGGTGTAGACCGCGTCGGCGCCCCGCACCGCCTCGCGCGGATCGTCCGTCAGCAGCGCGCCTGCGACCGGCTCGAGCCCGTAACCGGACGGAGAGGCGATTCGGACGCGGACGCCCGCAATCGCACCCACGATCGCCAGTGACCGGGCGACGTTGTTCCCGTCGCCGACGTAGGCCAGTGTCAATCCCTCTAGCCTGCCGAAGCACTCGAGCAGCGTCAACAGGTCCGCCAGCGCCTGGCAGGGATGGTGGCCGGCGGTGAGCAGGTTGATCACGGGAACGCTCGCGTAGGCGGCGAGCTCGGCGACCAGCTCGTCGGGCCCCGTGCGGATTCCGATCGCGCTGACGTGGCGGGAGAGCGCGTACGCGGTGTCGCGCACGGACTCACCGCGGGTCAGCTGAAGGTCGTCGGTGCGCAGCACCATCGGGTGGCCCCCCAGCTCGGCCACCCCAGCTTCGAAGGAGATGCGCGTGCGCGTGGAGGGTCGCTGGAAGATAAGCGCAACGGTGCGCCGAGCGAGCGCGTCTGAGCTTCGGGGGTGAGCCTTCAGCTCGAGCGCTCGGTGCAGCAGCGCTTGGAGCTCGGACTCGCTCAGCTCCGATCCCGTGAGGAAGTGCCGCGTCAAGCGCAGCAGTGTACGTTGGGCCTCGATGGCACTGCGCGTGCTCACCTGGAACCTGATGCACGGACGGGCGAAGCCTTCTGCGGGGCGGGACCTACTGGCGGATTTCGCGGACGCGCTCTCGCGCTGGGAGTGGGACGTGGCGCTGCTGCAGGAGGTTCCACCCTGGTGGCCGGCGCTGCTGGCGGAGCGATTGGAAACCGATCAGCGGCTCGTGCTCACCTCGCGCAACTTCGGGCTGCCCGTGCGGCGCGCGATCGCAACCCGGTGGCCGGACCTGATCAAATCCAACGGCGGCGGGTGCAACGCGATCCTGGCCCGCCGGGAGGTCGCCGCGGTGACCGAGCAGCGGACGCTGCGGCTGCGGCTGGCGCCCGAGCGGCGCTGGCTCCAGGGAGTCCGGCTGGCGGGGGATTCCAGGCAGTCGGAGGGAGCCGGGCAGTCGGAGAGCGCCGGGCTTGAGCGGGAGGTCTGGGTCGGGAACCTGCATGCGACCGTGCGAGACGCGAGTGCTGCCATTGCCGAAGCACGGCTGGCGGCGCGCACCCTGCTGGAGT
>QHBV01000282.1 GCA_003244035.1 Solirubrobacterales bacterium
TTTCGCACAGCAGGACGCAATTTAAGACACCTTGCTAGTTGTACCATCTGCGCTATGACCACTGTGAACATCGCTGAGCAGCGGCAACTGGCCATCTATGCCAGGGACTACCTGCGGGTTTCGCTCGATCGATCGGGTCGGGCCCGCTCGTTGGAGGAGCAACACGCCGACCATGAGCAGGTGGCCACCGAGCACGGGTGGCTCCTGGGCGAGTCGTACCGGGATGAGTCGGTCAGCGCGTCACGCTACTCCCGCAAGACCCCAGGGTGACACGCAAAGTCGTTTGGCCAGGTCAGTGCGTTGTTCGAGCGGTAGGAGTGATCGTGCTGGACTGCGTGGTCGGTGGGTCGACCGGGGGTCACTGCCGTCCCGGTTCGTGCGGCTGCCACGTCGGTGGTCACCGATGAGTCGGAACCGGTGGCTGTGTGTGATCATACTAAGAGTCGGGATCATCCCAATGTGATCACTTTGCGGGATCGGGGCGTGGCGTTGCGGTGATCGGCAACGGAGCCCCGCTAGGACAGGGATTGTCGAAGATCTCTAGTCCCAGGAGGCTCCGTTGCGGCCCGATTCTGGCATGCCCGCGGTGTCGATGCCAGCGGTGGAGGCCGCGGTGGAGGAGCTGGTCGCGCACGCGGTGAGCATGCACGCCGCCAGCGGCGGTGACCTGCTGCGCTGCTTCGCCTCGGTCCCCGACCCGCGTGACCCCCGTGGGATCCGGCACTCGCTGGCGAGCATCCTGGCGATGTGCACCGCGGCGGTGCTGTGCGGGCGCGCGAGCATCGACGACATCACCGCCTGGATCGGGGCTGCTGATCGCGGGGTCCTGGCCGGGCTCGGCTGCCGCCGCAACGCCCTGGGGCTGATCACCCCGCCGCACCCCGAGACAATCACCCGGGTGTTCACCGAGCTGGGCGCCCAGGCGCTGGCCGGGCACGCCGGAGTGTTCCTGGCCAGCCGCGCCCGGCTCACCCCGGTGAGCTTCCCGATCGACGCGCCCGCGTGGTTGCCGGCGATCGCGGTGGACGGCAAGGCGGTCCGCGGTGCCACCGGGCCCGACGGGCTGGTCCCCTACCTGCTCGCCGCCGCCACCCACACCAACTGCGCGGTGATCGCCGAGAGCCTCATCGGCCCGAAGACCAATGAGGTGCCCGAGTTCGCGCCGCTGCTGCGCGAGCTCAACCAGCACGTCCCACTGTCCGGCCACGTGATCACCATCGACGCAGGTCACACCGTCCGCGCCCACGCCATCTTCCTCTGCGAGGAACTCGCGGCGCACTACGTCATGACCGTCAAGACCAACACCCCCACGCTGTTCGCCGCGCTCGACGCCCTGGACTGGGCTGCGGTCCCGATCGGCCACCAGAGCACCGAGACCGGGCACGGACGCACCGAGAAACGCACCGTCCAGGTCATAGACGCCCCCGACCACATCCGCTCGATGTTCCCCCACGCCGCGCAGGTGTTCCTCATCGAACGCTACGTCACCCGCAAGGTCCGCAAGCGTCGCAACAACAGCCGCCGCTACACCACCACACTGGTCAAGACCGCGGTGGCGGCACTGTGCATCACCAGCCTGTCCGCCCGCGAGGCCGCACCCAAACACCTCGCCGGCTACGTCCGCGGACACTGGTCGATAGAGAACAAGATCCACTGGGTGCGTGACGTCACCTACCACGAGGACGCCTCCCGGGTCCGGACCGCGTCCCGACCGCGCATCATGGTAACGCTACGTAACCTAGCGATCGGGTTGATCCGTCAAGCCGGCCACACCAAGATCGCCGCCACCATCAGGAAGATCCAAAACGACCCACACCTGCTGTTAGCCATCCTGGGCCTACATCCAGCCCCTCGAGTCACCTCATGACCAGCAAGAACGACTTTGCGGTTCACCCTGGCAAGACCCGCGACGATTTCGCCCGGTTGATTGCTGATCTGGAGAACGATCAGTTCGGCGCGCAGGTGTTGATGATCTGGGAAAGTAGCCGGGGCAGCCGCCGGGTCGGGGAGTGGGTCAAGCTCCTGGAGTTGTGCGAGCAACGGTCGGTGTCCATTCACGTTGTCACGCATCACCGGACCTATGACCCGGCCAACGGGCGGGATCGTCGTTCGCTGCTGGAAGACGCGGTGGATGGGGAGTATGAGTCGTCGAAGATGTCGGCGCGGCTGCGGCGGGCGGTGGCAGCGAATGCGGTGGCTGGTCGGCCGGTCGGACGTATCCCCTTTGGGTATCGGCGGGTATTCGATCCGCAGACCCGCCAGTTGATCGCCCAGGAGCCCGGAACCGGTCGAGGGGCCGGTGGTGGCGGAGTTGTACCGGCGGTTGGTCGCCGGTCACAGTCTGCGCGCGATCGCCCGGGATTTCGAGGTCCGCGGTCTTCGGACCCGCTCGGGTTTGGTGTTCTCGGCGCA
>QHBV01000283.1:0-14491 GCA_003244035.1 Solirubrobacterales bacterium
CGACGTGATCATCTCGGCCGGCTACCGGATCGGTCCGTTCGAGGTCGAGTCGGCGTGCCTCGAGCACCCCGCGGTTGCCGAGGCGGCAGCGGTCGCCACACCGGACGAGCGCCGCGGGAATGTGGTCAAGGCGTTCGTCGTACTCGCGGCGGGTCGCGAGCCCTCGGATGCGCTCGCGGACGAGATCAAGGCATTCGTCCGCGAGCATCACTCCGCGTACGCCTACCCGCGGATCATCGAGTTCGTCGAGGATCTTCCGAAGACGCTCACCGGCAAGATCAGGCGGATCGAACTGCGCCGGCGCTCGGCACCGAGCGCGAAGCGCGGGGACGAGACCTGATTCAGATTGCCTCGCCCGGCGAGTCAACTGCCTGCACAGAGAACCACCGGCGCCGCGGTCAAGACGCGGATGTGCCACGGCAACGAAGAGCGGTCGTGGGGGAGGTCGACCGAGACAGTGCCCGGCGCAACCGGCCCGAGAACCACGAAGTTGTACGCGTCTGCAAAGCGACGCAGGGCAACATGCGGCGCTTGGGCGCGGCTCGGTCTGACCACGATCACTCCGGGCCCAGACGTTAGGTCGATCCCGCCGCCGACTGGCTGCTGCGAGTGACATCCGCGGGTCGGGGAGCGGGCCGGATGAAGTTCGAGCCGTTCGGCCCTGGCCAGGACCAAGTCGGAAGCCTGTCGCACGCGGTCAGGCTGACGCAGGATCGCGGCCACGCCGTCCGCCGGCGAGCCGAAGGCGTCAACCGCCGAGAAGTAGGAGCGAGCATCGATCGGAATCATGTTGTGGATGCCGATGATTGGTGTGATCGAGGGATCCTCCGGGAGAAACGAGGGCGAGACGAGGTTGCGCGCTACTTCCATCGCTCCAAGCTCGGCTCGCGCATACTGCGAGGTCTGATCGAAGAGCCGCGCCCCCGCCTGCAGGAACCCCAGATTTGAGGCGATCGCGGCCAGCGATCCGACGTACAGCAGGATGATGCCGCGCCGGCCCGGCCGGCAGCCGACGCAGCATTCCACGACCGCGATGATCACGAACGGCACCACCGCGAAGATGTAGCGAGACGAGTTGGGCTCACGCCCGGGGATGTAAGAGAGTGCGGCGGCGCTCCAGAATGCAAGCGCGGTTGCGGCTGCGGTCCAGAACCGAGCCGGCAGCCCGTCGCGCAACAGCCGAGCTGCGAAGGCGGCAAGCAGGAGCACCGCGATCGTCATCCCAGGCTCGAGCATCGCGTCGTAAGGCGATCCCGCAGCAGGCTCGGTCAATCCGGTGACGGAGCCCGCGACCGCCGATAGACCCTGAAATGCATACAGTGGAATCATGTGCGCATGGCTCAGCTGCACCGAGCTGACGCCGTAGCGCGAATACCAGAGGCCATACAGAACGGCCGGCACCACCACCACCCAAACCCGGCGCCAGCCACTTGCTCGAGCGGCGAGAGCCACGCCTACGAACGCGCCCACCAGCACCGTGAGACCGACACTGCTGCTTGCGAGCGCGATCGTGAGCAGGACGCACGCGGTTATGTCGCCGGGCTTGTCGGTGCGCTCGAGCGCGAGCAGCGCGCCCAGGCCGGTCGCGAGCGAGGCCATGTAGCCGATCTGAAATCCCCACAGCGTGTCGTTCCAGCCGGGGCCGAGGAACAGCAGCACCGCTGCGGGGGCGAGCGCGACCCATCCGCCGAGACGACGCGCGACGAACACGAACAGGAGCGCCGCGCAGACACCCACGAGCAGCGCATCCAGCAGCCGAAATGGGAATGTCGACCGCGCCCCGAAGAGCTGGAAGAGCAGCTTGTAGGCGAGGATTGGAAGCGTCGAAAGGTGCTCGCCATGGGGTTTCAGAAAGACGCCGAGCGAGTGGCCCCGGCGATGCAGGAGCCAGTCCCATTCATCGTTCTGGAAGGTGAAGCTGCGGCCCTCGAACAGGAGCAATGCGATCGCGACGAGCGCAAGCAGCACGAGTGCCGCAACGGCGGGCTGGAGTGCGCGCTCCGCGTGGTTGCGAAGTCGCGGCAGGCGGGTCAGGATCATGGAGCGCAAGGGCGCGGGCTCCGTCGCTGGGCGAGGGCCGGACCGGCTACTGACGCGGATGGCTCGCCACTCTCGCGCGCGCGCATTCACGTCCGTTGGCCGGCACATCTCTGCGACGGTAATCCCCTCGGCAGAGATGATGCTCCAGCCACACGTACAGAACGATGAAGAGGTAGCGACTACCCATCTCCTGCAGCTTGAGCTTCGAGCTGCCATGACGACGGTTGGTCCAGGTCACTGGCACGACCGCGTAGCTGAAGCCTCGCACTACCGCCTTGAGCGGCAGCTCAACCGTAAGGTTGAAATGATTCGAGAGCAGCGGTTGCAACTGCTCGATCACGTGGCGGCGATATGCCTTGAAGGCATTGGTGGTGTCGTTGTATCCGTGCTGGAAGAGAACGCGAATGCCAACGTTGACGAGCCGGTTCAGCACGAGTTTGAAACGGGGGTAGCCCTGAGTCCGGCCACCGTGCCCGAAGCGAGTGCCGAAAGCACAGTCGTAGCCCTGCGCGAGGACACGGTAATACAGCACCAGGTCCCTCGGTGAATCCGACATGTCCGCCATCATGACCGCCACGGCGTCCCCGGTGTAGAGCTCGAGACCGGCGCGCACCGCATGTCCGAAGCCGGGTGGAAGATGAGAGCGAACGCACCGCACGTTCGGGTTGTGCTCGGCGATCGTCTCGACCAACTCGCCGGTTCCGTCCCGGCTGTGGTCATCTATCACGAGGATCTCGTGTTCGATGCCGGCGCCTTGCAGGTGGGTGACCGTGCTCTGCAGGGTTTCGTTGATCGACTCGACTTCGTCGTGCGCAGGGATGACGACGGATAGCCTCATCGGGCGGCCAGCCACGCCTCGACGTTGTGGTCGTGAATCTCGCGCAGCACGGCCTCGATGTCGTAGGTGATCCCCCAGCCCGGATAGTCGGCCCGGAAGGGCTCCAGATCCGAGATCCACCAGCGGTGATCACCAATCCGGTTCTGATCATGGAGCTGCCAGTTGAGCTCACGCCCGCTGATCGATTCGCACATCTCGATCGCTTCCAGCATCGAGCAGTTGCTCTGCCGACCACCACCGATGTTGTAGACGGCGGCTGCCCGGGGCGCTCGATGGAATGCGTCGAATGCGGCGACCAGGTCCGCCGAGTGGATGTTGTCGCGCACCTGCTTGCCCCCGTAGCCGAGCACGGTGTATGGCTCCCCGGTCATCGTGCAGCGCATCAGGTAGGAGAGAAAGCCGTGCAGCTTCGCGCCGGCGTGATTGGGGCCCGTGAGACAGCCGCCCCGGAAGCAGACCGTCGGCAGCTCGAAGTAGCGGCCGTATTCCTGGACCAGCAGATCGGCCGCGGCCTTGCTGACGCCGAACAGCGAATGCATCGAGGCATCGATCGGCATCGACGTGTCGATGCCGCAGGCGTAGCGGTGATCATCCGGTAGCCCGAGTCTCCTGTCGAGTTCGATCAGGGGCAGGTGATTGGGAAGGTCGCCGTACACCTTGTTGGTCGAGCAGAAGATGAACGTGGCCGACGGCGAGCGCCGTCGTGTGGCCTCGAGCAGATTCAGCGTCCCGTTCGCGTTGATGGTGAAGTCGGTCTGCGGGTCTGATGCCGCCCAGTCGTGTGACGGCTGGGCGGCCGTGTGGATCACGAGCTCGAGCGAGCTCGAGTGCTCGGCAAGGACACGATCGATCGCCTCGGCGTCACGGATGTCCAGCTCGAGCGATCGGAATGAGTCGCCAAAGGCTCGCGACAGGCGCTCCGTCGTGGCCGCGGTCGAGGCCGACGGTCCGAAGAGCCGTGCCCGCATGTCGTTCTCGAGGCCGATGACGTCATAGCCGCTCTCGACGAAGTGCTGCACGGACTCCGAGCCGACCAGGCCCCCGGAGCCAGTGACGATTGCGGTGGGCATGAAGCCAAGCAGGGTAACCAGTCGTCCCCTTCCTGCTCACCCGGCACGCGATCGCGATTACAGCGCTTTCGCGAGGTCGGACTCGTGCGCACAGATCCAAGCGTGGACATCTACGAGTAGCTGGCGGCTCGATTGTCGCGGGCGCCACTCGGTCAGCGCTCCCAACGCGCGGCAGTCTGCGATGTAAATCGGCACGTCTCCCGCCCGCGTCTCAGCCACGCTCGAGACCTCGACTCGGTGGCCGGTGATTTCGGCGCAGAGCTCGGTCGTCTCGAGGAGCGAAAGGCTGCCCGCCCGCCCGCCGCCTACATTCACAATCGCTCCGTCCCAATGCTGCGGGTCGAGCAGCTGCTCCTCGAGCAGATCGAGCAGATCTTCGACATGGAGCAGATCTCGGACCTGCTTCCCGAGGCCGCCGAAGCCGATGTACTGCAGCGGCCGGTGGAAGTGGTGAGCCAGCATCCAGTAGGTGAATACGCCCTGGTCCACCTTTCCCATCTGCCACGGGCCGGCGATCACTCCGCAGCGGTCGATGACCGCACGCAGCCCGTAGGCAGCGCGATACTCCTCGAGCAGAAGCTCCGCGGCAAGCTTGGTGGTTCCGTACAGCGAGCGAGCGCCATGCAGCGGAAACTGCTCGGCAATGCCGAGGGACGAAGCTCCGACGAAGGGCTGATCCGCTGACA
This sequence comes from Solirubrobacterales bacterium, assembly GCA_003244035.1. Classification (GTDB taxonomy): domain Bacteria; phylum Actinomycetota; class Thermoleophilia; order Solirubrobacterales; family Solirubrobacteraceae; genus Palsa-465. Next base: position 4,635 of record QHBV01000283.1, read on the forward strand.
GCTCGTAGCGCGTATCGGTCTCTCGTAGTGCGAGCTCCCGCAGCAGCGCGATCGGGTAGACCCGGCTGGTCGAGAGAAACACGACGTAGGCGGCGTGCCGCCTGGCGAGCTCGAGGCAGTTGTAGGCGCCGAGAAGGTTGGACTTCACGATGTAATCCGTCCTGCCATCCAAGCCGGCGAGTGCCGATGGCTCTGCCGAGCACTCGAGCAGCGCGTCGAACGGTCCAGCCAGATCGAGCAGATCCTCGAGCAGACGGATGTCGCCATGGGCAAACGAGACCCCGGCTGCTCGGAGCCGGGGCAGATTCAGCTCCGCACCACGGCGGCGCAGGTTGTCGAGCGCCACGATGTCCCAGTCACGATGACGCTCGGCGAGGCCGATCGCGACGTTGCCGCCTATGAACCCGGCTCCGCCGGTGACGAGGACTCGCATCTGCCGCAGCGATTATGCCGCGCTGAGCAGCAGATCCCGGCGACCGCCCAGGCCGCGACATGCTCGAGTCCAGAGAACGTCGTTGATGCGATCGGCGGGGGCCATGGGGGCGCTCACCCTCGCCTGGCTCGTGCAGCTCGGGGAGCTACTCGCGCTCGAGCGGCGAATGAAGCGTATGTAGAGAACTGCTCGCACTCAAGAGCTCGCCCGCGCCTGGGTCCGCATCTCCGAGAGGATTCGCTCGAGCCGCGGCTCGGTGTCGGTGTCGACGTGGCTGATCGCGCGCGCGACAGCAGGGTGCACGGCCGCGATCTGGGCGTGCATCTGATGGGCGACCGCGCGATAGGTCGGGTGGCCCTCGCGGCCGGAGCGCAGCTCGATCAGCGCCATCGCCTCGCGCGCGTTGAGGTCGAGCACGTAACGGATGCGGTAGCCGAGGCACAGCGCGTAGGGGGCGGCGGCACGCAGGCCGCCGCCGACGAGCCGCTCGTACTCGTCGCGAGAGATCGCAAGCGCCCGCCGGTACTCATCTGCACATCCGGCGAGCTCGACCTGTTCCGGGACCTCGGCGCCCAGGTCGGGGGTCAGCGACTGCCACTGGACGGTGAGCATGCGATGGCGCTGGAGGTCCCTGAACGCCCCGTAGTCCGAGACGATCTCGAAGCGGTAGCGAAGGGACTCGAAACCCCGCCCTGGACGGTGGCGCCGGTTCGAGCGCGCGCCGGTGAGATCGCCCAGCAGCGCCGCCCGCTGCTCGTCGTCGAGCTGCTCGATCGCGTCCCTGACCGCGTCCTCCTGGGCTCCGCTGGATTCGAACAGCAGCGCGGCGAGCAGGTCGTCCTCATCTCCCTCGGCGCGCAGCAGCGTGACCGACGGCCCGGCGCGGCCGCCCTCCGTCACTCGATCGAGCCCGAGCCGCACAGCCCAGCGCTCGCCCGCGTCGGCGCGCGAGCGCAGGTATCCGATCCACTCGCCGCCGCGGTCGGGGCGCTGGACGCGTGCGACGAAGCTCGGCATCACGATCGTGAGCTGATCGAGGATCCTCGCACCGTAGTCGCGGGCCTCGGGCAGCGGGTGGGCGAGCAGGTGCAATAGCAGCTGCTCAAAGCTCTGGCCGCTGGCGAAGATGCCCATGTGCGAGAGCGAACCGGCCGGCAGCAGCCCGCGCAGCAGGTCGAGCGCCTTGGCCTTGATCGCGCGGGTGTGGGCCGCGAGCGCCTCGCCGTCGGCGCGGGGGAACTCGCGCTCCGCCCAGGAGCACACGCGCGGCATCGCCGTCGAGTAGATCGAGAAGAGCGCATCCATCGCCTCGCGGTACTGGGGACCGAGCTGGCCGTCGCGGTAGTAGCGGTAGCCGCCGGGGGGCGCGGGCATCGGGGCGTCGTAGGCGATGTACCGAGTCGACTGCTCGAGGTACGCAGCCAGGCGCGGGCGCTGGAGGATCTTGGTCAGCACGTTGGAGACCCACTCGCACGCCACGTGGGCGCCGCCCAGCTGCGCGACGGAGTCGTCTCCGTAGCCGAGGAACACCCGCTCGTACAGCTGTGCCGCCCGCCGTCCCTCCTCACCGTCCCACTGGCGCTCGTCCGAGGGCAGGTCGCCGGCGAACTCGTCCAGGAACAGGCGCCGTAGGGTCCCGGGGTAGCGCGAGTACCGGGCGAACAGCGCGCCCTTGACCGTCTCTGGCAGGTTCACGAGCGCGAACACGGGCTCGTCGAGGTTCGTGAAATGGGCGCGCAGCCGCGCGCGCTCGGACTCGGTGAAGCTCTCGACCGGGTAGTCCACGGGCGGGCGATCGTAGCGGCGGGCGCGGACCCTCACGCGGCGAACCGGTGTCAGCTTGGCGCGATGATCCGCAGCAGCCGCGAAACAGAGCGATAACGCCCCAGTCGCCGGCACTCGCAGCTCGAGTGGGACGTCGACATCGTCCCAGGGGGTTATCGCCCCACTGAAGTCGGGCGCGGGGTCGAGTGGGGCGCTAGCGGGCCCGGGGAGTCCTCGGGGTGGGCGTTAACGGGCCGGGGAGTCCTCGGGGCGTGGCGCACCCGGAAGGGTTCCGGGGCGACGCCGTCAGCCGGCGTTCCGAGGGTGGCCGGTCGACTGCGAGCCTTCGCCTGCCGCGCCGCCGGCGCCCTCGTCCGCAGAATGGCGCTCGCGGCCTCGCGCGTCGCGGTCGCCGTCCCCGGGTGGGTCCGCGTTGCCGTCGTCGTGCGGGCTCTCGGCCTCCTCGGCGTTCTGGTTCGACACCGCTCCGGGCGGATCCTGATCGCCGTAGGTCTCTTCGGTGTCCGAGCGTCGCTCTTCCATCGCCTGGAGCTACCCGCCGAGGCTGGGTGGTCAAACACGACGCGGCGCCTACCAGCCGCCGGAACCTGAGCGCGCACAACCCCAGCCCACCTGACCAGATTGCACTCCGACGCCGATCGCTACGGAAGCTGGGTCGAGCTGCGCGGATGGCCGATCAGGCCTGCCCACGCGGCGTAGCTCGGACGCTTGATCTGGCTCAGGTTTGGCGCGGGGTCTGAAACGGTGCCGTCGCTCGGCTTGCGCGCCGGCGGGTCGACGAGACCGGAGTCGAAGTTCAGCTGGGGCGGCTGGGTGTAGAACAGGAACTGGGTGAGCATCGCGATCCCGGCTCCGGCCGCGAGCCTCGCCCTGCCGCCCACCACCTCGGCGACGCGGCTCATCACATCCCAGTTGCGCGTGAGCACCGCCGCCTGGGTCTGGCGGGTGACGTAGTCCTGCTGTGAGATGCGCCGGCGCTCGGTAACCGGGAGCCGCGCGTACTGGGCCTCGAACAGCAGCCGGTAGGGGCGGTACTTCGACACGAGGACCGCCGCCGGCGCAAGGCGCGCCGGCACGAGCTGCGGGTACAGGAAGGTCTTGAGGACGTTCAGCAGCGCGGCGCCCTCGGTCAGGAAGATCAGCGGGTTGGCCGGCCCGCCGAGCCCCGCCCAGCCCAGCTGGGAGAGAATGCCGTGCGTGATGCTGGCGGCGCTGGTTTCGTAGCCGTCGAGAACCGGGGTGGCGCTCGTCCACGGCTCCGAGCGCAGAGCGTGGATGTCGCCGTAGTTGTGCTGGCTCCACGCAAAGGCGGCGCCGGTCGCATCGGGCTCGAACTGGCCGGCCATGAGCGTCTTGGCCAGCGCGCCGACGAACGTCTTCACATTCGTCGCCAACCGCGTCGAGGGTCCGAGGTTGTCGTCGCTCGCCGGGCCGAGCAGCGTCGGGCTCGTCCTCCCGCTCCCCGACTTGGCGCTGAGCGCCTGGGAGACGCGCTGGGCCGTCTGGAACATGTCGGCGACCACCTGGCTGGAGAGGAGGTTGTCCGAGCCGACCGCGAAGCCCGAGGCAGCCGAGGTGGGAGGCCGCTGGGGCCATCCCTCCGGGCCGTTGGGCTCGTTGACGAACTCCAGATAGTCGATCGCTGCCTCCGCCGGCGGCGAGGGCAGCCGGCTGTACTGCTTCAGTGGCCCCGCCTGGCCCTCCGCGACCAGTGCCGCCCACACCCCACGATCCCGGTGGTAGCGCGCCATCAGGAAGGTGATCCAAGCCTCCCAAGCCGAGCCTGGCCCGACGTCGAAGCGCTGCTGGCGGGGATCCCACGGGAGGCGGAACCTGGCGTCCTTCCCCGACTGGACGGAGTGTGGGTTATGCGGATCGCTGCGGACCGTGCGGGGGGTCACGCTCGCTCTCGAGGGGTCTCCGCCGGCGCTGGGTGGCAGCCACTGCGACGGGATCCGGTCGGGCAGCGACGCGCGCCAGGCGTCGATCTCGAACTCGTCATCGCGCAGTGCCGGCGGCGCGAGCATGTATCCCGGGCCGGTGCGATACCGCGGCGAGTAGCGGACGTCGATCTGGAAGCTGTAATTGACCCACGACGGGTAGCAGCGCGAAGCCAGCACGATCTTGAGCGCCTCGCCCGGCGGTTGGCACCCGCCGCGCGCGAGCGCCGGGGCGAATCGCTGCCCGCCGGCGGCCAGAACCGTCTGGTCGAGCGCGTCGAGGAATGCGAGCGTCGAAGTGGTGATCTCGGCCAGCACTGCGTTCTCGCCCGGCCCTACGTACTGGTAGGGCTGATACTGCTCGAAGGCGAACCAGTCGACGAACAGCCGTACGTACGGCGTGTCGGTCTCGGCGAAGAACGACATGTTGTCCGCCCGGCGGATGTCCTGCGTGTCGAACAGCCGGTCCAGGTCCGGATAGCGGCCGGCCGCGCGCGCGCTCGCTACCGCGCCACACGGCCGGCCGAGCGCTCGGTCGTCGATCACGCCCGGCACGCTCGTGCGCACGCGACCACTCGAGAGGCCGAGCGGCGCCATGCACACGCACTTGCGCAGCTGGCTGATCTGCAGCGCAGCGAGCTGGGCGTCGAGCTGGCCGACGACGTCCGTGATCGGCGCGCCCGCGGCCTCGAGCGCTCGGGCCAGTCCGCCGGCTATCAGCACCAGCGGCCCGGGAGGGCCAGAGAGCAGATCCAGCAAGCTCGCCTGCTCGCCAGGTGCCGGCACGTCGTACGCGCCGTCGGTCGGCCCCGTGGCTCCAGACGCATCCACCGCGAGATGTGCTCGCTGCTCGGCGAGCGCCGGCACGCCGAGCAGGCCGATGGCCTCGCGCACCGAGACCGCGGCTAGGCTGCTGGACGGCCCCGCGCTGGCCGCGCCCGCCAGCAGCGTCCTGCGCGCAGGCAGGTCGAGTGCGGCGAACCGGCGCTGCGAGGACACGCGGTCCAGCGCGTCCAGGTAACCGTCGACAAGGCTCCGATCGCCGGCGCCGCAGGTCGAGTACAAGGCGGCGAATAGCTCCGCGAAGGCCGTCGCCGCGCCCGCGCTCGAGGAGGACACCGTCTGCGCCAGCGCCGCGAACGCCGCCTGACGCTCCCCACCGAGCTCGTCACCCGAGCGGCCAACCTCGTCCGCAAGCGCTTTTCCCCAGGGTACGCAACCCCACGTGCCCAGCGCCCCCGTAGCCGCCGCGGCGCGCAGCAGGAACACCTTCCTGGTCCATTCCTCCACTCTGTCTAGAAGATCCCGGTGATCGCCCGGCCGGCGTGGGCGGCGAGGCGGAACAGCGGCGAGGGGAAGATCCCGAAGAGCACGCTCGCGGCGGCGAACACGGCGGCGACGAGGACGACCTCGGCTTGGGGCGCCGCCTGCGCCGGGGTCAGCGTGCCGCCGGGCTGGGGATCGAGCCGGCCGCCGGGCTCGGGCTCGAGCCGGCCGTCGGGTTCCAGCGCCGGGACGCCGTCCTGGTCGGCCTCGGGCGAGGCGCCGGCGATCCTCGGCAGCGCCGGCCCAGGGCCGGCGCCGGGCCGGGCGCCCGCGCCCAGTGCTCGCGCCGGCGATAGCGCCCCCGCGCCCATCCAGATTGTCGCCACCACCCGCAGGTAGTACCCGAGCGAGATCATCGAGCCGACCACGAGCACGATCGCCAGCCACGTGTAGCTGCCGCTGACGAGCGCGTGGATCAGCTGGAACTTGCCGACGAAGCCGACCGTCCCCGGGATCCCCGCGAGCGCGAGCATCGCGATCGTCATCGGCCACGCGAGCCACGGCGCTCGCGCCCCCAGCCCCGCGAGTGCCGAGATGTCATCGCCGGAACCGCCGGCGTCGCCCGTGCCCTCCACCCCCACGATCACCGCGAACGCGGCGAGGTTCATCGCCAGGTAGACGCCCAGGTAGAGCACCGTCGCCTGCACCCCGAGCTGGGTGCCGACGACGACGCCCCCGAGCATGTAGCCCGCCTGGGCGACGCCGGAGTAGCCGAGCATCCGCTTGAGCGAGGACTGGCCGAGCGCGCCGACGTTGCCCACGACGATCGTGATCGCCGCGACCGCCGCGATCACGGGCGCCCACGTCTCCTGCGCGCCGATCGCCGCGACGTCGAAGAAGCGCAGGATCACCCCCAGCGCGGCGGCCTTGGTCGCGGTCGCCATGAAGGCGGTGATCGGGGTCGGGGCGCCCTCGTACACGTCGGGGGTCCACTGGTGGAAGGGCGCCACCGAGGCCTTGAAGGCGAACCCGACGATCGCCAGCGCGAGCCCGGCGAACAGCAGCGAATCGCCGAGGATCCCGCCGCTGAGCTTGCCCTGCGACACCGCCGCGGCGATCGTGGAGAAGTCGGTCGAGCCGGTGGCGCCGTAGATCAGCGCGAGCCCGTAGGCGAGCGTCGCGGAGCCGACCGATCCGATCACCAGGTACTTGAGCCCGGATTCGAGCGAGTCCTCACGCCGCGTCTCCGACGCGCACAGGATGTACAGCGGGATCGACAGCAGCTCGATCCCGAGGAACAGCGTGATCAGGTTCTGGGCGGAGACGAGCACGCCCATCCCGAGCACGCTGAAGAGCAGCAGCGAGTGGTACTCGCCGTGGCCGGACTCGCGCGGAGCGCGGGTGCGCAGGCTCATCAGCACGACCGCCGCCGCCGCGACGGCGAAGATCAAATCGAGCAGGAGCGCGAGGTCGTCGACCGCGAGCGCGCCGGAGACGATCTGTGCGCTGTGGGGAAACCGTGCGACCTCGGCCGTGATCGCGCCGGCGAGCGTCAGCAGCGCCAGCAGCGGGACGACCCGCTCGCGCGCGATCGCGCCCGGGAGCAGGCCGACGAGCAGCACCACCAGCGCGCCGGCGGCGAGCACGGCGAACGGCGACAGCGCGGCCCAGTCGATGTGGGGGCCGGCGACGTGGGTGGCGGCGAGCGCAGTCATGGCGTGCTCAGAGGCGCGTAGGAGGTAAAGCCGACGGGGGTCGTGATCTGCTGCGCCTGTACCTGAGCGAGCGTAGCCTTGACCGTCGGCTCCGAGCGCCGCAAGCCGAACTGGGGATAAAGGGCCAGCACCAGGATCACCCCGACGAGCGGGACGAGCGCGGCCAGGTCCGCCAGGCCGATGTCCTGCGAGTGCACCCCGGGTCCAACCCGGTTGTGCATCGAGCGGATGAACAGCCGCAGCGCGTACACGGCCGCACCGATAACGCCCAGGAACGCGATCGCGGCGATCGCGAGCTTGGCCTTGAACACGCCGAGCAGGATCAAAAATTCTCCGACGAAGTTCGAGGAGCCGGGCATCGCCAGCGTCGCGAGCGCGACGATCAGGAACAGCGACGCGAGCACCGGCGCGCGGAACGCGATCCCGCCCATCTCGCGCAGCTTCTCAGAGCCACCCGCGCGCGCCGCGAGCGCCGCGACGATGAAGAACAGCGGCGCGGTCACGAGCCCGTGGTTGACCATCTGCAGGAGCGCGCCCTGACCGCCCTCGGGGCGCAGCGAGAAGATCCCGAGCGTGATGAAGCCGAGCTGGGCGACGCTCGAGTACGTCACCACCAGCCGCGCGTCTGGAGAGGTGAACGCGAGCGCGGTCGCCCACAGGATCGAGACCAGCGCGACGAGCAGCATCAGCGTCTGGAAGTGCACCGAGGCGTACGGGAACAGCGGCAGCACGATCCGCAGGAAGCCGTAGGCGGCGACCTTCGCGACCACGCCTGAGAAGACCGCGACCGCCGGGATCGGCATCGACTTGTACCCGTCGGCGACCCAGCCGTGCAGCGGGACGAGCGGCATCTTGACCACGAACGCGACAGCGAAGCACAGGAAGATCCACTCCTGCGAGGCGTGCGAGAGCGGCAGCCCGCGCAGCGAGGAGATCACGAAGGTGAGCGGCGTGCCGTGCTGGTCGGAGGCGAGCACGCCGGTGGCGATCGCCGCGGCGAGCATCAGGAACGAGCCGACCAGCGTGTACACGACCAGCTTGGTCGTGGCGCGGACGCGCTCGCCCGTCCCCCACATCCCGGTGAGGAAGTAGAACGGGATCAGCATCAGGTCGAAGAACGCCACGAACAGCGCCAGGTCCTGGGCGCAGAAGGCCCCGAGCACGGCGCTCTGGGCGAGGCCGAAGTGGAAGTAGAAGAGGCGGGGACGGTCCCACTCGCGCAGGGCCGAGAAGATCAGCGAGGCGCTGAACAGGACCGCCGTGAGCACCAGCAGCGCGACGTTGAGCCCGTCGATCCCGAGCTTGTAGTGGATCCCGAGTGCCGAGATCCAGAGCTTGTCGGTGACGAACTGCAGCCCCGCGTGACCGAGGCGAAAGCGCGCCAGGAACGAGATCGCGATCCCGAGCGTGATCAGGCTGCCGGCGGCGGCGAGCCACCCGACCGCGCGGCGCGGGAGCTGCGAGGCGGCCAGCGAGATCGCCAGCGGCAGCCAGATCAGGATCGAGAGGGTCACGCGCGGGTCACGAGGAAGAGATCAGGAAGTACAGGGCGATCGCGGACATGCCCACGACGATCGCGCCGGCGTAGAAGCGGACCAACCCGGACTGCCAGCGGCGGACCGCGGCCGAGCCGGCGCGAACGACCCCGAGCGTGCCGTCGGTGACCGTGCCGGTGATCACCACCCGCTCGAGCACGGACTGGGCGAAGTGGCCGAGCCACAGCGCCGGGCGCACCACGACGAGGTCGATCAGCTCGTCGAAGTACCACTTGTGGGCGAGGAACGTGTATAGGGCCGGCAGCCGCTGGCGCAGTCGCGTGGCGAGTGCGGGCGAGCGCAGCCAGATCCGGTAGGCGATCGCGATCCCGACGAGCGCGATCGCCGCGCCGACGATCAGCCCGATCCAGGCGGAGGAGGCCGTGGGCTCCGAGCGCGCCAGATGTGAGTCGGCGAAGGTCGTCGACAAGAACCGGGTTACGCTGTCGTCGACGCCGGGGATCTGCACGATCCCGCCGACCACGGCCAGCAGCGCGAGCGCCGCCATCGCGAGCTTCATCGGCCAGTCGCGCTCGGCGATGTGGTGCTCGGGGCCGGGGAAGCCGACATCGGCGTCTTCGGCCTCGCCGGTCAGTGGGTTCGTGGGAACCTCGGCATGGGCGAGGTGGCCCTCCTGCAGCGAGAGCGCCTCCTCACACGGCTTGCCGAAGAACGCTCGGAAGATCATCCGGAAGGTGTAGAGCCCGGTCAGCAACGCGCCTACGTAGCCGGCGATGCCGAGGACCTCGAAGCCCCCGCCGCGGTGGTCGAGGAACGCGATGATGTCGTCCTTGGAGAGCCAACCCGAAAACGGCGGCAGGCCCGTCAGGGCCAGGCCGCCCACTACGAAGCACCCGAAGGTGAACGGCATCGCCTTGCGAAAGCCGCTCATCTTGTCGAGCGACTGGACCCCGGCCATCGCGCCGATCAGCGAGCCGGCGGCCATGAACAGCAGCGCCTTGAAGAACGCGTGGGTCATCAGGTGAAACAGCCCCGCGGAGTACGCCCCGACGCAGACCCCCATGATCATGTAGCCGATCTGGGACATCGTCGAGTACGCGATCACGCGCTTGAGGTCGGTCTGCACGAGCGCGATCGAGCCGGCGATCAGGAGCGTCAGGCAGCCGCCGATCGCGCCGACGTCCGCGGCGCTCGGCGCCTGCTCGAACAGCGGGTGCATGCG
>QHBV01000283.1:14504-14776 GCA_003244035.1 Solirubrobacterales bacterium
ACGCCGGCGGTCACCATCGTCGCCGCGTGGATCAGTGCCGAGACCGGAGTCGGGCCCTCCATCGCGTCGGGAAGCCAGGTGTGCAGCGGGATCTGGGCGGACTTCGCGAACGCCCCGACCAGCAGCAGCAGGCAACCGGCGACGAGGTCGGTGCCGTCGTGCGGGAAGACGTGAGGGACGTCCTTGAACACCTTCAAGAAGTCGACCGTGCCGGTGTGGCGGAAGATGAAGAACGTCCCGAGCACGAGCCCGACGTCGCCGACGACGTTGAT
>QHBV01000283.1:14912-20517 GCA_003244035.1 Solirubrobacterales bacterium
CAGCATCGAGAAGACGAAGTAGTTCAAATAGGCGAAGTAGCGCCGGTAGCCGCGGTCCGAGGCCATGTACGCGACCGAGTAGAGGTGGATCAGGGTCGAGACGCCCGAGACGACCAGTGCCATGAACACCGACAGCGGGTCCACGAGGATCTGCAGCTTGGCGTCGAGCCCGACGCTGCTCGCGTAGCTCCACAGGGTCGAGCTCAGCTCGCGGTGGGCGGGATGCCGGCCCAGCAGCGCGATCAGCGCGGCCACGCTCAGCCCGAACGAGAGCGCGATCGCGAGCGTCGCGATCCAACCGGCGCTGGCACCGGGCAGCCAGCGCCAGGCGAGCGCGATCACGACCGTCCCGAGCAGCGGGCACAGCAGGATCAGCCAGCCGAAGGTGGTCGCGCTCACTGGCAGCTGCCCCTGGTAGCCCTCACCGGCTGGAACCCTATCCCTGCAGCTCGTGGAGCTCGTCGACGTCGATCGGCAGCCGGCGGCGGTAGAGCGCGACGATCAGCCCGAGCCCGACGGTGACCTCGCACGCCGCCACGACCATCACGATCAGCGCGAAGATCTGCCCGTCCTCACCACCGTGCATCCGGGCGAAGGCCACGAGCGCGAGGTTGGCGGCGTTCAGCATCAGCTCCAGGCACAGCAGGATCACCAGCGGGTTGCGCCGCGTCAGCACGCCGCCGGCGCCGATGCAGAAGATCAGCGCCGAGACGACCAGGTACCAGCCGATCGCCATCAGCTTTCCACCGGCTCGGGCTCGGGTGGCGGGGGTGGCGCGGACTCCTGGGGCTCGGGTTGCGGCGCGGCGGTGGGAGCCGGGCGCGTGCCCGCCCCCTCGGCCATCGTCCCCGTGCCCGCGGGGCGCCGGGCGTGGATCGCCAGCTCGAAGTCCTCGTCGTAGGGCTCGAGCCCGCGCCGGCGTCGCGCCAGCACGACCGCGCCGATCGCCGCCACCAGCAGCAGCAGCGAGGCCACCTCGAACACGAACAGGTACTTGGTCAAGAACAGCCGACCGATGTGCGCGGGCGAGCCGAAGCCGGCGATGTACGGGGCGCCCTTTGAGGAGATGCCCTTCAGCCCCGACCCCAGCATCGCCACGCACAGCTCGATCGCCACCGCCAGCGCGAACAGCGGCCCGAGGATCCGCAGCGCCGTCCCCGCGGCGAGCTCCTCGCCGCCGCCGACGTACGCGACCACGAACACGTACAGGACCATCACCGCGCCGGCGTAGACGACCACCTGCGCAGCCGCGACGAACTCGGCGCGCAGAAGCAGGAACAGGGCCGCGAGCGAGATCAGGTGGAAGACCAGCGCGAGCACGCTGTAGAACGGGCTGCGCAGGGTGACGACCCCGATCGCGCCGACCAGCGCCCCGATCGCGGCGATGAAGAACAGCACTGCGGACATCGGCGGCTACTCGCCCTCGTTGCGCAGCGGTGTGCGCTCGATCGGCTCAGCGAGCAGCATCTCCTTGGTGAAGATCAGATCCGAGCGGCTGTAGTCGGACATCTCGTAGTCGTGGCCCATGGTGATCGCGTCGAACGGGCACGCGACCTCGCAGTAGCCGCAGAAGATGCAACGGCTGAGGTTGATCTCGTACACGGCGGCGTAGCGCTCGCCGGCCGAGATCCGGTGCTCGGGCGTGTTCTCGGCGGCGACCACGCGGATGCAGTCGGCCGGGCACGCGGCCGCGCACAGCGAGCAGCCCACGCATTTCTCCAGGCCGGTGTCCTCGAAGCGGTGGAGCTTGTGGCGGCCGCGAAAGCGCGGGTATACAGGGGTCTTCTCCTCGGGGTACTGGATCGTCGTCGTCCCCTCGACGATCCGCGCGAATGTCGTCTTGAGCCCGCGGAGCGTCTCACCGAAGGCGCGGTAGGTGCCGCGGACCGCCCCCGAGGTGGGGGCGCGCTGGACCGCGATCACGTCCTCGCCGGGGTCGTACGGGCTCATGCTCGGGCCCTCATGAGACCACCAGGATCGCGGTTACCAGCAGGTTCAGCGTCGCGAGCGGGAGCAGCGCCTTCCAGCCGAACGACATCAGCTGGTCGTAGCGAAGCCGCGGCAGGGTCGCGCGGACCCAGATGAAGAAGGTGATGAAGATCATCATCTTGGCCACCACCACGAACGGATCGACCCAGCCGGGGGGGTGGATCCCGAACGGCAGCAGCCACCCGCCGAGGAACATCGTGGTCGCGATTCCCGCGACCACGATCATGTTCATGTACTCGGCGAACATGAAGGCGATGAACGGGGTCCCGCCGTACTCGGTGAAGTAGCCGCCGACGAGCTCGGCATCGGCCTCGACCAGGTCGAACGGCGCTCGGTTGGTCTCCGCGAACGACGCGACCAGGAAGATCACGAACCCGGCGAACTGCGGGATCAGATACCACATCCCCCGCTGGGCGTGGACGATCCCGGTCAGCGACAGCGTCCCGGCGGTGATCACCACGCCGACCAGCGCCAGCCCCTGCGAGACCTCGTAGGAGATCAGCTGGGCCGCGCCGCGCATCGCGCCGAGGAACGAGTACTTCGAGCCCGAGGACCAGCCGCCGAGCATGATCCCGTAGAACGAGATTCCCGCGAACGCGAACACGTACAGGGGCCCGATCGAGACGTCGATCCCGTACAGCCCGACGCGCTGGCCGAAGATGTGCTGGACGTCGCCGAAGGGGACGAGCGCGAGCGCCGCGACCGCGGTGAGGATCGCGATCATCGGCGCGATCCGGAACATGTAGCCGATCGACGTGGTCGGGCGGAAGGGCTCCTTGGTGGCGAACTTGACGATCTCGGCGAGCGGCTGCATCAGCCCGAACGGCCCGACGCGGTTGGGGCCGTAGCGGTTCTGGAAGCGGCCGAGGAGCTTGCGCTCGTAGACGGTCAGGATCGGCAGGATCGCGAACGCGGCCGCGAAGATCACCAGCGCCTTGATGATCTGGATCCACCACGGCTCGTAGAAGCCGACGACCGCCACCGACGAGCTCACGCCTTGCGCACCTCCACCAGCTGCTCGGTCAGGACGTTGGCCGAGTCGGCCGCGATGCCTTCGGCCAGGAACGCCGTTCCGTCCGGGACGCCGGTGCGGATCGCGGCAATGCCTTGCAGCGATCGTCCATTCTGCGCGATCTCGACGGCCACGCCGCTGGCGATCCCCAGCCGCCGGGCATCCGCGGGCGAGAGCTCGACCTGCTGGTGGGCGATCGTGAAGTGCAGCGCGGGGGAGAGCTCGACCTCGGGGGCGGCCCAGATCGAGCGGTAGGTCCCGAGTCGCAGCATGCCGTTCTCGGGTCGCTTCGGTCCCGCGGCCTCGCTGGGCTCCGGCCGCGGGGCTCCGGCTTGGACCCACCCGGGCTCGGCTGCCGGCGTGGCCGAGGGCGCCGGGAACGACCTCGAGGACAGCTCGCGCGCCGGCCAGCGCACCCCGCGCCCACCGAGCTGATCGAGCGTTAGCCCCGCGTAGAAGGGAACCGCTTCGACGAGCTGCGCGAACGCGGCCGCGCTCGTGGGGACCTCCAGCTCGTGGCCGGCGCGGCGCCCGAGCTCCGCGAGCACCGACCACCCCGCGCGCACTTGATCAGGGTGCCCGATCGCCGCGCGCAGTCGCTGGACGCGGCCGTCGGGATGGACGACGGTGCCCTCCTTCTCGGCGTAGGACTCCGCCGGGAAGACGACCGAAGCATGCTCGCGGATGCCGTCGGTCAGCACGGAGGCGTGGGCGACGACCAGGCTTGCGCGGGCGAGGGCGCTGTTCCACAGGTGGCGATCGGCTCGGTCGCGGACGGGATCGGTTTCGAGCAGGTACAGCGCGGTCAGCTCGCCGGCGGCGGCCGCGGCGGCGATCTGGGCGGCGTCCCTGCCGATGGGCGCGTCGTGGCCCAGCTCGGCGTATCCGGGCCCGGCGCCGGGCAGCACGCCCGCCTCGCGCAGACCGCGCCCGTTGGCGCCGGCGGGAACCTCGAGCAGGCCCGCGCCCTCGCGCTCGGCCAGCCGCAGGTGCTCGGCGATCGCCGGCATTTGGGCAGCGGCGGGGCCGATCCGCTCGCCCCACACGATCACGACGTCCTCGCCGCCCGTTGTGAGCAGGCTTGCGAGCGCCCGGGCGCCGTTGTTGCTCTCGTCGCCCGCGGCCTGCTCGTCGCCGGCGAGCGCCGCAGCGAGCGCCACCAGGAACGCATGCTCGCCCCCGGGCGGGTAGCGCACGACCAGCTTCGCGCTCGCGTCCAGCGCGCTTGGGCGCGCAGTCGCGACCGCGAGCTTGACCCCGCGCCGGCGCACCCCCTTGCGGATCCAAAGGTCGAGGATCGGAGCGTCGTCGAGCGGCTCGCAGCCGAGCACGAGCACGGTGTGGGCGAACTCGAGGTCCGGGACGGCGGCCTGCAGCTTGGGGTCGGCGAGCGCCTGGGTGAGCCCGAGCGCCATCGGGCCGCCGGCGCGGGAGTCGATGTCGGCGCAGGCCAGCGCCTCGCGCATCAGCCGCGCCAGCAGGAAGCCCTCCTCGTTGGTCGCCTGGCCGCCGGCCAGCGCCCCCGCACGGCCCTTGTGCTCGGCCAGGCCGGCCGCAACCTCCAACGCGCGCTCCCAGCCGGCTTCACGGAGCTCGCCGCCCTCGCGCACCAGCGGGGCGGTGACGCGCTCGTCGGCGTGGATCGACTGGTAGGCGAAGCGGCCCTTGTCGCACAGCCAGCCGTCGTCGACCTCGTCGTGCTCGCGGGAGAGGACGCGCAGCACCTTCTCGTCGCGGACGGTCAGCTCGACGTTGCACTGCGACGGGCACAGCGTGCAGATCGAGCCGGCGCCCTCGATCTCCCACGGCCGCGCGCGGAAGCGGTAGGGCTGCGAGGTCAGCGCCCCGACCGGGCACAGCTCGACGATGTTGCCGCTGAACGGCGCGACATACGGGTGGCCGTCGTGGGTCGCGACGAACGTGTCCGCGCCGCGGTCGGCGAACACCAGCTGGTAGTCCTCTGAGACCTCCTGGGAGAAGCGCACGCAGCGGTAGCAGAGGATGCAGCGCTCGCGGTCGATCGCGACCAGCGGCGAGAGCGCGAGCGGCTTGACGAAGTGGCGCTTGGGCTCGATCACGCGCGAGCGCCCGAGGCCCCAACCGAAGCTGATGTCCTGCAGCGGGCACTCGCCGCCCTTGTCGCACACGGGGCAGTCGAGCGGGTGGTTGACGAGGAGGAACTCGACCACGCCGTTCTGCGCGTGGCGGACCCGCTCGGTCTGGGTGTTGACGACCATCCCGTCCTTGACGGGTGTCGAGCACGAGGTCTGCAGCTTCGGGATCCCCTCGATCTCCACCAAGCACATGCGGCACGCCCCGACCGGGTTGCCGAGCTTGGGCTCGTAGCAGAAGTAGGGAATCTCGACATCGCCGTGCTTGGCCGCGTCGACAAGCATCGAGCCCTCGATCGCGCGGACCTCCCGGCCGTCGATCGTGAACTGGATGATGTGATGCTCGGGGCGGGGCATCAGCTCGCGAGCGTGTCCAGGAGCACCGGGACCACGTTCTGGAGCTCCCCCGCGCCGGCGCGGTCTCGGGCAGCTTCGATCTCGGCCTCGAGCTCTCCCCGGAACTTCTCGATCATCGAGCCGATCGGCATCGCCA
>QHBV01000283.1:20532-28715 GCA_003244035.1 Solirubrobacterales bacterium
GCCATGATGTCGAGGTCCATCGGGGTCGCCTCGCCGGACTCGATCCGACCCAGCATCTTGACCGTCCAGTTCGTGCCCTCGCGGCACGGGACGCACTTGCCGCAGGACTCGTGCGCGTAGAACTTCGCGAGCTTGAGCGCGACCTCGAGCACGCTGTGGCTGTCGTCGACGACGATGATCGCCCCCGAGCCGAGCATCGTTCCGGCCTTGGCGAGCGTGTCGAAGTCGTAGGCGACGTCGAGGTCGTCCCCCGTGAGCACGGGCGCGCTCGAGCCGCCCGGGAACCACAGCTTGACCTCGTGGCCCTCCGGGGGGCCGCCGGCGAGGCCGTAGATGATCTCCCTGGAGGAGGTTCCGAGCACCACCTCGTAGTTGCCCGGCCGCCGCACGTCGCCGGAGACCGACACGAGCTTGGTCCCGGTCGAGCTCTCGGTCCCGATCTTCGCGTACTCCCCGCCGCCCATGCGGATGATGTGGGGCACGGTGCACAGCGTCTCGACGTTGTTGATCAGAGTCGGCCCGTCGTACAGGCCCTCGATCGCGGGGAAGGGCGGCTTCAGCCTGGGGTTGCCGCGCTTGCCTTCGAGGGAGTCGAGCAGCCCCGTCTCCTCGCCGCAGATGTAGGCCCCGGCGCCGCGGTGGAGCACCAGCTTCAGCGCGTGCCCAGAGCCGAGGATGTCCTCGCCGATGTAACCGGCCGTAGCTGCTTGCGCGATCGCCGCCTCGAGGATGTCGGCCTGGTGGGAATATTCACCCCGGATGTAGATGAACGCCCTGTCGATCCCGGTCGCCCAGGTCGCGATCACGATCCCTTCGAGCAGCATGTGCGGACTCTTCTGCATCAGCTCGCGGTCCTTGAATGTCCCGGGCTCGGACTCGTCGGCGTTGCAGACCAGGTACTTGTCCATGTCGCCCTTGGGCAAGAAGGAGGCCTTCTTGCCCATCTGGAAGCCGGCGCCGCCGCGGCCGCGCAGCCCCGAGTCCATGATGCTGCTCAGCGCCTCCTCGGGGGCCATCGCCAGCGCCTTGCGCAGCGACTGGTACCCACCGCGGCGCTCGTATACCGCCAGCGTGTTCAGCCCGGGCTCGTCGATGTCGTCGAACAGGATCGTCGTGCGCTCGCCGCCGCGGCCGCTCGCGGCCTTGGGGTCGGCACACCGGAGCTTGCGAACCTGCTTGTCAGCGAGCACCGGGCCGCCGGCGCGCAGGTCCTCGAGGATCCGCTCCGCGTCGCTCGTTTCGAGCGGGCCGACGTACTCGCCGTCGACCGAGGCCATCGGCGCGAGGTCGCACGCCCCTAGGCACTCGAACGAGCGCACCGTGACGTTGGGGTCCTGCTCCGCGGCGGCGGCCATCGCCGCATAGAAGTCGTCGGCCCCACGCAGCGAGCAACTGATGTTGGTGCACACGAACACGTCGTGGCGAGGCTTGGGCGCGTTGGCGAACATGTCGTAGAAGGTCGCGACGCTGGTCAGGTACGCCGGCGTCACCTGCATCACCGCGGCGACCTGCTCGATCGCCTCCGGCGAGCACCAGCCGTGCTCCTGCTGGGCCGCGTGCAGCGCAGGGATCGCGGCGGAGCGCCGGTCGGGGTACTTGACCATCGCGCCGATGATCGCGCTGCGCAGCCGGTCGGGAACCGGTGTCGTGGCCGGATCGGGGACTGCCGCGGGGGGCTTGGTCAGGTCGACGGCGTCATCCCACCCGGGGACCCGCGAGCCGTGGGCGAAGCGCGGGACCGGTCCGATTGCGGGGCTCGTCGGTCGATTCCCCTCGGAGCCGGCGGGGCTCGCCGATCGCGGACGCCGGAGGCTCACCGGTCGATCCCTCCGAGGATCGGGTCGAGCATCGCGAGCGTCGCGATCAGATCGGCGATGTAACCGTCCTTGACCATCGGGGCGAGCGCCTGCAGGTTGACGAAGCTCGGGTCGCGCATGTGCACCCGCGCGGGCTTCGCCGAACCGTCGGCGCGGACGAAGCAGCCGAGCTCCCCGCGCGGACCCTCGATCGGGTAGTACGCCTCGCCGGGCGGGACCCGGAAGCCCTCGGTGACGAGCTTGAAGTGGTGGATCAGCGCCTCCATGCTCGTAGCCAGCTCATGACGAGGAGGCAGAGACACTTTCCGATCGGGCGTGATGTGGGGGCCCTCGGGCAGGCCCGCGAGCGCCTGCTCGATGATCTTCACCGATTCGTACAGCTCCGCGTGACGGACCCGGTAGCGATCGTAATTGTCCCCAGCGGTGCCGACCGGGATCTTGAAGTCGAAGTGGTCATAGCTGCAGTAGGGCGCCGCCTTGCGCAGGTCCCAGGGATTGCCCGTCGCGCGCAGCAGCGGTCCGGTGACGCCGAGCCCCAGCAACGTCTGCTCGTCGAGTGGCGCGGTGCCGTGCAGGCGCTGCAGGACGATCTGGTTCTTCTCGAGCAGGTCGGCGTACTGGTCGGCCCGCGCCGGCATCCCCTTGACGAACGCGCTCACCTTCTCGGCGAACCCCCGGGGGATGTCCTCCATCACGCCGCCGACCTGGAAGTAGCGGGTGTGCATGCGCTGGCCCGATGAGAACTCGAACAGGTCCAGGATGGTCTCGCGCTCCCGGAAGCAGTACCAGAACGGGGAGATCGCGCCCAGGTCGAGCGCGCTGGTCCCGAGCCACACCAGGTGCGAGGCGATGCGGTTGAGCTCGAGGTGGATCACGCGCAGGTACTGCGCGCGGGGCGGGACCTCGACCCCGAGCAGCTCCTCGACCGCGCCGCAGAACGCCATCGCGTTGAAGTAGTAGCTGACGTAGTCCATCCGCTCGACTACGGGGATCACCTTCCAGTAGGCCTTGTCCTCGGCGGTCTTCTCGATCCCGGTGTGGACGTAGCCGACGATCGGCTTGATGTCGCGGACGACCTCGCCCTCGAGCGTGGCCAGCAGCCGCAGCACGCCGTGCGTGGAGGGATGGTGAGGACCGATGTTGAGCGTCAGCAGCTCGCGGCTGGGACCTTCCCCCTCGTCGGCATGGACGGTTTCCTGCGCGAGCGTGATCGACTCCTCACGCTTGCGGTAGTCCTCGGTGAGGGTCACTGCCACTTTCCGTAACTGTTCTCTTCGTTGTAGGTGAACAGCACCGGCTCACCACCGGTGGGGAAGTCGCGGCGTTGGGGGAATCCCTGATAGTCCTCGGGCATCAGGATCCGGCGCAGGTCAGGGTGGCCGTCGAACACGACCCCGAACATGTCGTACACCTCGCGCTCGGGGAAGTCGGCGCCGGGAAACAGGCCGACGACCGAGGCGATCCGCGGGGTGCCGGAGTAGAGCCTCGCCTTGACGGTGATGCGATCGACGTTGTACATGTCGAGCAGCTCGTAGAGGACCCCGAGGCGGGGCTCCTCGGGATAGTAGTCACAGCCGTGCAGGCTCGCGAGAAACGTGTAGCCCTTGGCGTGCAGGTGCTCGAGCACTGGCTGGACATGGGCCGGGTCGGCGATCAAAGTCGCCCGGTCGCGGTGGTAGTCGGTCGCGAGGATCGAGCCGGGATCGGCCTCGCGGAGCTCCTGCGCGGTCAGCTCGAGTCCCGTCGCGTCAGGCACCGGCCGTGTCCCCAGGCTGAAACACATTGATCGCGGCGCTGTCCATGTCCGTCTCGGGGAGCAGCTCCTCGGTGCCGACCGCCTCGTAGCGCTCGCGCCAGCCGTCGGGCGGGTGGCCCTGGATCTTGTCGCGCAGCTTCAGGATCCCGTGCGCGAGCGCCTCGGGCCGCGGGGGGCAACCGGGGACGTGAACGTCGATCGGCATGAACTTGTCCGAGGGCACGAGCGCGTAATTGTTGAACACGCCCATCGAGGAGCAGCAGGCGCCCATCGAGATCGCCCACTTGGGCTCGAGCATCTGGTCCCACAGCCGCCGGATCACGGGGGCCATCTTGATCGAGACGCGCCCCGCGATGATGATCAGGTCGGCCTGACGGGGTGACGCCCGGAATGCCTCGAACCCGAATCGCGCGATGTCCACGCGCGAGGCGACCACGTGCATCTGCTCGATCGCGCAGCACGCGAGGCCGAAGCTCAGCGGCCACAGCGAGTTCGACCGCCCCCAGGCGACCGCCTTCTCGACCGTCGTGGTCATCACGCGCTCCTCGACGTAGCGCCGCAGCGCCTCGTCCGAGAGGTCTCCCCGGAGCATGTCGCGAGCCGCAAGCTGGCGGGAGCGAAGGTCGCCCCCGGTGGCCGGCGGGCCACCGGGGGCGGGACCAAGCTTCTCGCGCTTTATTTCCACTCGAGCGCTCCCCGTCGCCACACGTAGACGAACGCGATCATCAGCAGGACGACGAACACGACCGTCTCACTCGCTGCGAAGGCGCCGAACGCCCGCAGCTGCACCGCGATCGGGTACAGGAAGATCACCTCGATGTCGAACAGGATGAACAGCATCGCGATCAGGTAGAAGCTGATCCCGAAGCGGAACCCCTGGCGGATGTCCGACGGCAGCCCGCACTCGTACGGCGAGAGCTTGGAGCGGTTCGGGCTGCGCTGCCCTAGAAACAGGTTCAAGACCCCGAACAACACCCCCACCACGCCGCCGAGAACGAGGAAGACCATCGCTGGTAGGTAGGTTCGAAGCACGGCAGTGTCTATATCATCGCAGGGGGCGCAAGGTGAAAGAGGTCCACATCGTCATCGGCGCGCTCGCGATCGGGCTCAGTTCGATCGCGGCAGTGTACGGGGCCTGGCTGTGGTGGCGCGCCCGGTCGAGCGCCTGGTTCTGGCGAGCGCTTCGCGCGGCGCAGGTTGTGATCGTGGTGCAGGTGGCACTCGGCGGCGTGCTCGAGCTGACGGGCCACAAGGTGCCGGGCCTGCACATCGTCTACGGCCTCTTGCCGCTGGCGGTCTCGTTCCTCGCCGAGCAGCTACGTGTGTCCTGCGCACAGATGGTGCTCGACGCGCGGGGGCACGAATCGGCCGCGGCCGTCGGCGAGCTGCCCCACGACGAGCAGCAGTCGGTGGTGCTCGCGATCCTGCAGCGCGAGCTGGGCGTGATGACACTCGCGGCGATCGTGATCGTGGTGCTGCTGGCACGGGCGGCGGGGACCGCCTAGGCGCCCTCGGCCGTCCGGGGCACGCCCGGGGGCCAGCGTGATGAGCAGTCCGCCGTGATGGCCAACAACTCATCCGGCTGGGCGTGGCGGGCTGGCGGCCCACCCGTGATACCGGCCCGAGTACCACAGCAGCGGATCGCCGCTGCCGAGCGCCAGAGCGACCACCTCGCCGATCGCGATCGTGTGGTCGCCGCCGGCGATCAGCTCGCGCAGCTCGCAGATCGTCCACGCGAGCGAGCCCGCGATGATCGGCACGCCGCGCTCGATCCGGTGCTCGACGCCCTCGAGCTTCTCGGCCTCTGGCAGCTTCGAGGCGAACACCCCCGCCAGGTGCTTCTGGCTCGAGCTCAGCAGATTGAGCGCGAATCGGCCCGCCTCGCGCACGATCGGGAGCGTGCGGGCGCCGTTCTCGAAGCAGACCAGCACGAGCAGCGGATCGAGCGAGAGCGAGCACAGGGCATTGGCGGTCATCCCGCCGGCCCCCGCCGGCCCGGCGCTTGTGACCACCGCCACCCCGGTCGCGAAGCGGCCGAACACCTCGCGGAAGAGCTCTGGGTCGGCGCCGCGCTCAACGCCCGGCTGTATCGGATCGGCGCCGCGCTGCATCGCGATTTGGTTATAGCGCGGCCAGTGGGCCGGGCCGAGAGCACGCCATCGAGATGGTCGTCCCCGGCGCCGGCGCCTGTGGTTGCCGCCGTTGGGGGACGATCGCGTACAGCAACGAACGTCGCTATCGCCGGCGCCGGGAACGGCGTATCGATTCGCCGCGGGGCACGGTCCTCCTGCCGAGGCCTGCCGGCATCGTCCTCGCGAGGGGCGTGGGCGCGACCGCCGCGCGGGCGGCGCTGGGCGTCACGGTCAACGTCCCATATTCACCGAGCGCCTCGTCGGAGAGGATCGTCGATGCCATCCGGTAGGTCCCGGGGATCAGCGTCAGAATCAACTCGACCGACTGACCGGGTGGGATCGGCTTCGTCGACACGCTGGGCTGGTCACCGGCGGAGATGACCAGGTTGTGGGTGAGCCTGCCGTAGTTGTGAACGCGGATTGTCAGCATGCCGGCGCCGGCACGCACGCTTCGCGGGTTCAGGCGGTATTCGGTCAGGGCCAGCTGGAGCGTGTGGTCTGCGCCGACCGTCGCCACCCGGCCGCAGCCTCCGAGCGCGCAGGAGAGCATCAGGACGATCACGGCCGGCGCGAGCTTGGCACCCCGGGCAGCCGGCGCCTGCCGAGCGTGGTCTCGCCGTGGTTTCCGTATGATCTTCGCCCGCATGAACCGCCCGATCAGGGTCCTCCTCATTACGAGCGCGTCGGCCGTGATCGCGGCGTTGGCGTCGGCATGCGGGACGGAGAAGATCACCGTCGCGAAGTCTGACGCCACCTATGGCGGCGCGGTCCTGTTCTCGCAGCGGTGCTCGGGTTGCCACACGCTCTCGTTCGCGGCCACGCGTGGGTCTGCGACCAATGAGCGAACCGCCGAGCCGAACAACGGGCCGAACTTCGACGTCCGCTGCGAGCGACCGGTCGCTCGCGTTCTGTACGCGATCGAGAACGGCGGCTTCTCTGGGCTGATCATGCCGCAGAACGTCGTCGTCGGTAAGGATGCGGTGGCGGTGGCCGAGTTCGTCGCCAAGTACGCGGGGCGCCGGACGCCGCCGGTCGTCGGTCAGGCGCCCTGTGACTCCAAGCCGATCGGGTCGATCCCCGCGATGGCGACGACGACCACGACGACGACGTCGAGCACCGGCACGCTGGCGAAGGCTCCGCCCGGCCGGCCCGCGAAAGCGAAAGCCACACGCCCACCGCGGCGCCGTTAGCCGCCGTGCTCGACATCAGGCTGATCCGCCGCGACCCCGGCGCCGTCCGCGGGGCGCTTGGGCGGCGCGGGCCCGAGGCGGCAGGCGCGGTCGAGCGCGTGCTCGCGCTCGACGAGCAGTGGCGGACGCTCACGGCCGAGCTCGAGCAGGTCCGCGAGCAGCAGAACCGCGCGAGCCGTGGTCGCAAGGGAGCGCCGACACCCGAAGAGCGCGAGCGGCTCGCCGGGGTAGCCGCGCGGGGCCGTGCGCTGAGCGACGAGGAGACGACGGTGCGCTGCAGGCGGGACGCCGAGCTCGCGGCGCTCCCGAACCTCCCCGCGGGCGATGCGCCGGACGAGGATCTCGTCCTGCGCGAGGTGGGCGAGGCCGGCGCGACCGGGCGTGACCACCTCGAGCTCGCGGGCCCGCGGATCGACATCGAGCACGCCGCCCGGCTGTCCGGGTCACGCTTTGCGTATCTGCGCGGCGAGCTGGTGATGCTCGAGCTCGCGCTCGTCCGCTACGCGCTCGAGAAGGTGGGGGGTGAGGGCTTCGAGCCGGTGATCCCGCCGGTGTTGGTGCGCGAGCGGGCGCTGTACGGGACCGGCTTCCTGCCCGACACCGAGCAACAGATCTACCAGGTGGGAGACGACGATTTGTACCTCGCCGGAACCTCGGAGGTGGCGCTGGCCTCGCTACACGCCGACGAGCTGCTCGCCGCCGGCGAGCTGCCGCGCCGGTATGCCGGCTTCTCCAGCTGCTTCCGCCGCGAGGCCGGAGCGGCGGGGAAGGACACGCGCGGGATCTTCCGCGTGCACCAGTTCGACAAGGTCGAAATGTTCTGCTTCGTGGCGCCCGAGGAGGCGCTCGCGGAGCACGAGCGCCTGCTGGCGATCGAGGAGTCGATCCTGCAGGAGCTCGAGATTCCGTATCGGGTGGTGGCGATCGCCGTGGGCGAGCTCGGTGCCTCGGCGGCCAAGAAGTACGACTGCGAGGCCTGGCTGCCCGGGCAGGGTCGCTACCGTGAGCTCACCTCGTGCTCGAACACGACCGACTACCAGGCCCGCCGGCTGGACATCCGCCATCGCGGGGTAGACGGCAGGCCCGCGCACGTGCACACCCTCAACGGCACGGCCGTGGCCGTGGGCAGGACGATCGTGGCGCTGCTGGAGAACGGGCAGCGCGAGGACGGATCGGTCGTCTTTCCGGATCCGCTGGTGCGCTGCGGCGCGCCGGGGGTGCTGGCGCCGGCGGACTGAGCGAGTCCGTGCTTGACAGGTGGCGTGTTCGGCGGAACGGCGGGCTAGAC
>QHBV01000284.1 GCA_003244035.1 Solirubrobacterales bacterium
CATGAAGCGCTTGATCGAGAAAACCGTGTTCTGCGGGTTGGTCACCGCCTGGCGCTTGGCGACAGTGCCCACCAGGCGCTCACCACCCTGGGTGAACGCGACCACCGACGGCGTCGTGCGCCCGCCCTCCGCGTTCTCGATCACCGTCGGCTCGCCGCCCTCCAGCACGGCCATGCACGAGTTGGTCGTCCCGAGGTCTATCCCAATTGTCTTTGCCATCGTTTTCTACTCCCGTTCGCTTGAGAAATCTAAGCGGAGTTATAGCAGATTTGGCTCGTGGCTGATCTCACGCGGAATGGCTTTCTCATAGCCGGAGGGCGGCCGGCCGGCCGCCCTCCGGTTGGTCTGGCCCTGAGTTCCGCCGGGCCGGCTAGAAGACGGCCGCGCCGCTCGAGATCGGGAACACGAACTTGTTCCCGGTGAAGCTGGCGTAGACGCGTCCGCCGTCGTGCTTGAGCTTGCGGTCGCTGATCGTCGAGGTCTGGCCGAACGTGCAACGCCGGTACCCCACGCTCAGGGTCCGGCGCACGACGGTCGTATTCCGATGCTTAATGATCAGGTCGACCTTGCCGTAGCAGAACGAGGGGTTGAAGGCGTGGCCGAGGTAGATCTTCCCGCTGTAGCTGATCCTCGTCCTTCCACCGCTGATCCTGCGCTCGTGGAATGCCCTCAGCCCCACGCGGACCGCATGGATCGGCCGGATGGTGGATTTGCCGGACGTGCTCGGCCCGACGTTCTGGGACGCGGAGCAGCCACCGCAGTTGGACGTCTCGTAGTCGGAGACCGCAGGCCCCGTGACGGTGCCGCCCGCGGCGTTGGCGAGCTGGGTCGAGGAGAACTTCGCCGTGACCGTGTTCCCCAAGACGGTCGCGCTCGCGGCCCCCGTCGAGATTGTGCCGTCGGCATTGACCAGGGCGAAGGCGGCCGGATTCGCGACTGTGCCGGCCACCAGCGAGCCGTAGTTGCCGTCGAACGTGTAGGTGGCGATCCCGGCCGACGGGTTCAGCGCGATCGCCGTGAGATCTGGACCCTCGGTGAAGCCCGCCCGCATCGGCGGCGTCGAGACGGCCACCTCTCCGAGCACGCTCGCGTGCGACGCCGCCGTCACCGCACCGCCGGTGTCGAGGACCTTGGTGATCAGCGAGGCGAACTGCGACGCTGCCCCGAAGGTGACTCGTACCTGGTTCGTCGGTGCGCTCGGTTGGCTGGTCGCCGTGGCCGAGACGCTCGAGTTGTCCTCGAGATAGGCGACGAAGTCTCCCCGGTTGGTGACCGCTACCGGCTGGTTGTAGGTCACCTCGAACGTCCCCGGGAGACCACTCACCGGGGCGACTGCGGTGATCGCCGGCACGGCGCCAGTCGCGCCCCCGGTCGCGTCACGGGGGTTCGGGACGTCCTGGGTCTGGGACTCCACGGCGCCCGCCTTCACGAACTGACGGACGTCAGTGCTGATGGGGGCGGCGAACTGGACGTTCACGACGGCGCCCGTGATCTGGACCGCTGGCTTTCCGGGGAAGCGCGCGCCGCTCGAATCGACGTAGCCATAGTCCGCGCCCGCAGCGCGCGCCGTGGCGGATGGATTCAGGGGCCGGTTGAAGACGAAGGTCAGCTGCTGCGCGGCGGTCTTGCTCGCGGAGAGCAGCTTCGGACCGGTAGTCTCGCCGGCCTGGGGGCTGATCTCGGGCGTGCCCTTGGCGGTCACGCCGACCGCCCCCGCGACGCTCGGCCGGCCGCTGGTGCCGGTGGCCGCGCCCGCACCCACGCTCACCAGCGTGAAGCTGTTGAGGTCGACCCCGACGCCGTCAGGGCCCTGCGTGGCGGGAATCATGATGTCCGCGCAATCGCCATTGGCCGGGTTGATCGCCGCGGTCGTGCCCCTCGTCGAGGACAGCGCGAGCGCCTGCGTGGCCGGGCTGGCGGAGCCGCCGGCGCCGCCGGCGCCGTAGCCGTAGAGCTTGACCTGGTTGACGAGCGTCGCGCCGTTGGCGCCGAGGCTCACCGCGCTGACCGGCTTGTCGAAGCAGAGGATTCCCACTGCGGTGGCGCCAGCGGTGTCAGCGCCGTTGGTGGAGACGTAGAACGCCGTCAGGTCGGGCGCCGGGGTCGACAGCTGGGAAGCCCCACCCTGCGGAGCTCCGAATGCGGTCCCGGCGACGAGCGCGAGTGCCGCGCCGACAGTGGTAACGAGGGTGGCACGCAGCCACTTGGCGCGCGCGGATATAGATCTCATCAAGCATCCTCCTTGAAGACGCGTGGACTCATGTCTCCCGGTTTCGGCTGGCTTCCGGCCCAGCGACACGCGTCTACCGGGGACGCTTCCCCTCGCACCATACGCCAGGTCGCCGCGCGATGTCAACCAGCGCGCCAGTCCCAGGACCCCCCGCGCCGGCGGCCCCGCACCCGCGGTGCCCGTAACAGGACCCCGGTGGCCTAGAAGACGGCCGCGCCGCTCGAGATCGGGAACACGAACTTGTTCCCGGTGAAGCTGGCGTAAACGCGTCCGCCGTCGTTCTTGAGCTGACCGTTGCGGACGGTGATCGACTGGCCGAACGTGCAGCGCCGGTAGCCGACGCCGAGGGTCTTGGTCGCGACCTTGGTGTTCCGGTGCTTGAGGGTGATGTTGACCTTGCCGTAGCAGAATGAGGGGTTGAAGGCGTGGCCGAGATAGATCTTTCCGGTGAAGCTGACCCTGGTCCGGCCGCCGCTGATCCGCCTGCCCGATGCCCTCAGCCCGACGCGGACCGCGTGCACCCTCCCGGTCGGCGGAGTCGTGGTCGTGGTCGTGGTCGTGGTGGTGTGGGCGGCCGTGCTCGGAGCGAGGTTCTGCGCGGCCGCACAGGCGCCGCCGCACTCGTAGTCGGCCACGCCTCCGCTCGAGATCGTCCCCCCTACGGCATTCGCGAACTGACCGGCGCCGAAGATGGCCGTGACCGTGTTGGACCCGGTGACCCGGGCGCTCGTCGCCTGCGTCGACAGAGTGCCGTCGGAGTCCACCAGCTGGAACGAGCCCGCGTTCGCCACGAGGTTGTCGAGCGAGCCGTAGTTGCCGTCGAACGTGTACGTGGCCGTGCCGGCGGCGGGATTCAGCGCCACGTTGATCAGGTCAGGGCCTTCGGTGAAGCCCTCGCGCATCGGCGGCGTCGTGATGTCGCCCTCGCCGGGGACGCTGGTTGCGTACGGCTGGCTCTGCGCTATCACCGCGCCGCCGTCGTCGGCAATCTTGGTGATCAGCGAGGCGTACGGCGCCACCGGCGGGGGGAAGGTGATCCGCAGCATCGTCGAGCTGCCGCTCGGGAACGTGATCTCGCCCGACGTGACCGGGACCGTCGAGTTGTCCTCGAGGTAGGCGACCAGCTTGGTCGCGTCGGCGACCGTGACCGGCTGGGAGTAGGTCACATCGAATGCGCCGAGGGCCCCCGTCACCGGCGTGACGCCCGCAATCGTCGGCCTGGTCGCGACGATCCCGCCGAGCGTGTCGATCGGATTGGGCACGTCCTGCGTCTGGGTCATGCTCGCGCTCGGGCTCACGAAGTAGCGCGAGTCGTTGAGGACGTTGCCTGGGAAGGTGACGGTCACCTCGTAGGGCGCCGGGCCGAGCATCGCGGTGGAACCGGTCACCGTGGTCCCGTTCGACTGGACGTAACCGTAATCCGAGCCGCCCCCGACGCTCGGATCCAGCAAGCGGTTGAAGGCGTACGTGAGCTGCATCGGGACGTTGCCGTTCTTGGTCACCGCAACCAGCTTTGGACCGGTCGTCTCGCCGAGCTCCGGGCGGATCTCAGGCGTGGACGTGCCGGGGACGGTCACGCCGACGGCGCCCTGGACGCTCGCACGCCCGGACACGTCCTTCACCGCGGCGCCCCCGACCGTTGCGACGGTGAAGCCGTCGAGGTCGACCCCGACGCCGCTGACGGCGGGAATCCTGATGGTGGCGCAGGACCCGTTGGTAGGGCTGATCGTCGCCGTAGCCCCGACGGAGGAGAGCGCCAGCTTCTGCGTGGCCGGGCTGCCGGCGCCTCCGCCACCGCCGCCACCGTAGCCGTACAGCGTGATCGCGCTCGCCGTGCCACCGCCGACGAGGCTGGCCGAGTCGATCGCCTTGTCGAAGCACAAAGCGCCGACGGCGATCCCGCCGGACGCTGTGCCGTTC
>QHBV01000285.1 GCA_003244035.1 Solirubrobacterales bacterium
GAAACCGATGGCCATTGACAATCTGGACGCAGGCCGAGGCGCGATTCTCGTGCGGCATGGCAAGGGCGGCAAGCGCCGCGAGGTTGGGATGGACCGCTGGGGTCGGGAGCTGCTGCTCCATGGCTCGCGCTGCGCTCCACACTGCCGGTCGGCGCTTTGTTTTGCATCCTGCGCGGTCCGACCCGCGGACGGTCATCGGCCCCGGCAGGCGTCCGCGCGCAGCTACACGACCCAGCTGCTCGCGCGGGGTGCGACGGAGGTTCGCTCCGCATCAGCTGCGCCACGCGCACGCTGTGGAGATGTCGCGCGAGGGTGTCCCGCTGTTGGTCATTCAGCGTCAGCTCGGGCATCCCGATCTCGCGATCAGGTCCGTGTACCTGCGCGGCATCGACACCACCGAGATCCTCCACGCCGTTCACGAGCGGCCAGCGCCAATGATCCCTGCCCATAACGGGCTGCGTCCCAGCTCCTGAACCAGCCACGGGCGGGCCATACATCGCGGCCCGCCCCGGCTGCATTCGTGCGTGGTGCGTGTGACACGCGCTGGTTTGGCATCGTCGTCCAGGTATGAGTCCGACTGTGTTCCGCGACGGTCCCTTCCGGGTTCTTCTTCTCGCGCGAAGAGCAGCGACTCCACATTGAAGGACAGCCTCAACGGTGGCCTGCTTGAACCACGGGAAGGCAGCAGCTCGAACGGCCGTCGCCCGGGCATTTGCGGTGGCCTGATCTCGACGTCGATCTTGCGCTGGACTCGATCGAGCACCCTGAGCGCGATCCGCTCAGGTCAAAGCTCTAACCGCCCTGCCAGGCCCTTCCGCCGGTGGCAGCGACACGATCGCTTTCGTTAGCGCACCGGCGCGGGATGGACGCTCCCTACGGCGACGATGGGTCCTCAGCCTGTCAAGGTGATCATCCCCCGGCGCCGGATCCCTCTGCGGACAGCGACGACCGGGCCACGCTTTGCGCATGGTTACGAGCCAGAGTGGATCTCCTGCGCCGGAGCCTCCCTGCCGCCCCTTGCGGTCGGTTGGCCGGTACCTATTGGTCGAGACGCCGTAGACGATCGGCGGTAGTGGTCGATGACAAGCAGGCCTGATGCCGACGCCCGCTCCCGATCGTCTGGAGGGCGTGAGCGCCAGCAGCACGTTTGCCGCCGCGACCTTGCTCTGTATGCGATGAGTTTCGGCGCCGCGCAGGGTCTTAGGATCAGATCATGCCGCTCGTCTGTGTCCACGGTCCGCTTAGACAACTCGCCGGCTTTGCTGGGGAGCACCGGCTCCAAGCTGGCACGGTGCTCGACCTGCTACGCGAGCTTGAGTGCGTGTACCCCGCGTTGAGCGGCTGGATCGTTGACGAGCGCGGCCTGATCAGGCGGCACATCAAGGTGTTCGTCAATGGTGAGCGTGGCGGCGAGCATACGGCTGTTGCCGCCGACGCCCGCGTCGAGACCCTGCCCGCGATCACAGGAGGCTGAGGAGATGACCGAGCTGTTGGTGTCCACGAAGAAGGGGCTGTTCGCGCTGTCGGGCGAGCCTGGGGGCGACTGGGAGGTCGTCGCGCGGGCGTTCGCGGGCGAGCCGGTCGACTACGCGGTGCGTGACCCACGCACGAGGCGGGTGCTGGCGACGATGACCTCACCGTTCTACGGGCCGAAGGTGTTCTATACCGAGCGTCAGGCGAGCGATTGGGGCGCCGGCACGCCTCACGAGGGATGGGAGCAGGCCGAGGGCGTCGCGCTGCCGGAAGGGGGCGAGCAGGCCCTCGCGCGGATCTGGGTGATCGCGCCCGGCGAGGCCGACGGGCTGATCTACGCTGGCGGGGATCCTGGAGTCCTGTTCGAGTCCGTCGACGGCGGATCGACGTGGGAGATCAACGCCGGGTTGTGGGAGCACGAGACGCGCCCGAAGTGGCAGCCGGGCGGCGGCGGGCTGTGCGTACACTCGATCGCTCCCTGGCCGGGTGACCCCGGCAAGCTGTCAGTTGCGATCTCGGCGGCGGGCGTTTGGCACACCGACAATGGCGGGCGTTCGTGGCGGCGAGGCAACCAAGGGCTGACACCGCGCTACCTGCCCGACGAGGTGATCGCCGAGCTGAACCTGCCCGAGCCGCCGCCCGACGCTGACACGGCGCTGTGCGTGCACCACTTGGAGCGCGCGCCGGCGTGCCCAGAGCGGATGTTCATGCAGTTCCATGGGGGCGTGTATCGCTCCGACGACGCCGGTTCCAGCTGGAGCGAGATCGGCGCGGGACTCCCATCGGACTTTGGCTTCCCGCTGGTGGTCGACCCGGTCGACCCCGACAGCGCGTACGTGATCCCGCTCGTGGCCGACATGGACCGAGTGATGCCCGGAGGGGCGCTGCGCGTGTACGAGACGCGCGACGGCGGTGAGACGTGGGCGCCGCGAGGCGATGGGCTGCCGCAGCAGCACGCGTACCTGACCGTCCTGCGCCAGGCATTCCAGCGCAAGGCCTCCGGGCCCTCGCTTGAGCTCTACTTCGGCTCGACGACCGGCGAGGTGTTCGGCTCGGGCGACGCGGGGGCGACGTGGTTTGAAGTCGCGACGCGGCTCCCGAAGGTGCACGCGGTGTCAGCCACCTGAAGCTAAAGCGTCAAGAAGCCACCCCCGAAACCTCGCGGCCGGAACCACCCGTCGCAGGAGGCACACCTCGGCGCGCGATCGCATCCATCCGCCATCGGGTGAGCGGCTCACGATCGGATCGGCGACGAAACGGCGTCTCAGCCGTGGATCGATGACGGTGCCGGTCGTTCGAGCGACAGCCTTCATGTCGCTCAAACGACGTGCGCCGCCACGCAAGCCGCGTGCCGCGACTGACTACGGCCCGGAGGGACGTGCGTCCTTCGGCGCGTAGCGGTGGTGGAGCGACAGCGGGTTGCCGTCAGGGTCCAGGCAGATCGCCTGCCAGCAGACGCCGGAGTCAAACGTGTCGCTGACGAAGCGCACGCCCTTTGCCTCGAGTCGCTCCCGCGCGACGGCCACGTCGCCGACCTGAAGAGCGATCGGCATCGCGTTGTGCGAGAACGTGCCGCCGAAGTCTTCGGTGCGCATGATGGCCAGCGTGAGGTTGCCGGCCTGGTACTCGGCTCCGGGCCGGCTCCCGTAGCGCTTGACGAACGGCAGGCCGAGTGTCTCGCCGTAGAAGGCGATCATCGCATCGAAGTCCTGCGCCGGGATGCAGACGAAGTCCACACCGGTGATGAGGGGGGTCGTATCGGTCATGGTGGGTAAGACTGTCGCAGACGCCCCGACTCATCGGTTCACGGCAGACCGAAGATGTGATGACGATCGTCAAGCAGCGACTATCCGGCGCGTCTCAGGGCTCGTCCCCCGGCGTCAAGCGTAGGCCGCCCCGGTCCGGCGCGATCGCTTCGCCCTCCTGCCGTTCGGCCTCCAGGCTCGCGCTTCGGCGACGACGCGAGCGGAGATCTGTCCGCGGAAGCGCGGACCGCGCGGTGTACGGATCGCCTCACCCTCTCGGGGGCGAGCGGAGCCTGTCCGTTGGCACAATGGGTGCATGCTCATTGTCGCTGGCCACCTCGTCCTCGATCCAGAGGACCGAGATGCCCACATCGTCGCGAGTACCGCTGCTGTGCGCCTCGCCCGCCAAGCACCGGGGTGTCTCGACTTCGCGGTGTCGGCCGATCCGGTTGATCTCACTCGGGTCAACGTCTTCGAGCGCTGGGCGCGCGCCGAGGACCTCGACGCGTTCCGCGCCACGAGCGGCGACCCCGACGACGAGCCAGTCGATTTCTCACGCATTCGCCACTTTGAGATCGAGCAGTACAGCATCCAGGACCGTAGTCAGCGGCGCTGATCGCACGCGGCGCCGGGTCACTCGGGCGGATCGGCGCGGACCGGTCAGGCGATCGGACTGCTCGCACTTCCGAACGCGCTATGCGTACTATGGGCCCGTGTCCG
>QHBV01000286.1 GCA_003244035.1 Solirubrobacterales bacterium
GCCTCGTCCGCCCGCTCGCCCTCGGGGCTCGGCGGCGGAACGCGCGGCCGCGCGCCGCTCCGCGCCGCGGAGGCCTCGAAGTCGCGGCTGCGGATCAGGACCAATGTCAGCAGCGCCGAGACGAACGCGAGGATCGCACCGATCAGGAGCACCTCGTTGAGACCCGCGACGAAGCCGGCGCGCACCGCGTGCGCCGCGACCGGACGGGCCTGCGCCGGCAGCAGCGCGAGGCCCGAGCGGGCACCGGTGCCCTGGGCCACACCGGCGGCGAGCGCATGGCCCTGGTGGGAGCTCACGCCGGAGGCGCCGTTCAGAAGCGACACGATCCGGGTGCGGACCGTGTGCGAGAAGATCGCGCCGAGACCGGCGATGCCGGTGGCGATCCCCACCTGGCGGAAGGTCGAGTTGATGCCCGAGGCCATCCCGGCGCGCTCCGGCGCCACCACCCCGATCGCCGTCGAGGCGAGCGGGGGGTTGATCAGCCCGGTGCCGGCACCGGCGACGATGAATCCCGGGATCAAGTGCGTCCATCCCGAGCCAGGGCTGAGCCCGCGCATCAGCAGCAGTCCCACGGCCACCAGCGCCAGGCCGGGCGCGATCAGCAGCCGGATCGGCACGTGTGCGGTGAGGCGCCCGGCGAGCGTAGAGGTCAGCAGGATGCCGCCCGAGATCACGAGCAGCCGCAGGCCGGTGTCGAGCGCCGAGTAGCCGAGCACGTCCTGCAGGTACAGCGTCAGGTAGAGCAGCAGCGCAAACAGGCCGGCGGAGAGCGAGAAGGCGGCGATCGATCCGCCAGTGAACGTTGGCTTGCGAAACAGCCCGAGATCGAACATCGCCTGGTCGCGCTGGAGCAGCTCGGCGATCACGAACGCGACCATCAGCGCGGCGGCTCCGATCAGGCACGCGAGGATCTCGGTCGATCCCCACCCCTTGTCGTTGCCCTTGATCAGCGCGTAGACCAAGGCGCCGAGCGCACCGGTGAAGGTGATCACGCCGATCACGTCGGGCCGGCGGGCGCCGGGCTGGCGCGACTCCTCGACGCGCAGGGAGCAGATGAGCAGGGCGATCGCGCCGATCGGGACGTTGACGAGGAAGATCCACCGCCACGACAGGCCGGTCGTCAGCGCGCCGCCGACNNGGCCCGATCGCCACCGCAAGGCCCGTGATCGCCCCCCATGCGCCGAAGGCGGTTCCCCGCTCCCGGCCCTGGAAGGAGCTGCCGAGCAGCGCCAGCGAGGTCGAGAACATCGCCGCCCCGCCCATGCCCTGCACTCCGCGCGCGAGGTTGAGCCACAGCGGGCTGGAGGCGAGCCCTGACAGCAGTGAGCCGGCGCTGAAGATGACCAGCCCGATCATGAACACCCGGCGGCGACCGAACAGATCGGCCAGCGCCCCGGTCGTGAGCAGCAGCGCCGCGAGCACCAGCGCGTAGGCGTCCACGACCCACTGCAGATCGCTGAAGCTGGCCTTCAGCGACGTCTGAATCGCGGGCAGCGCGACGTTGACGATCGTAACGTCGAGCAGCAGCATGAAGGTGCCGACGCACACCGCGATCAGGGTCCACCACTTGCGCTCCATCAGAACCGACTCCCTTTCGTGCCTGGCGACATGCCTCATCCAAGGCTACTCAACAGCGCGGCCATGTCGAGATGCTGCTCGACGGCCTCGGCCAGCTCGTCGAACACCCGCTCGAGCGACCGTGCCGGGGCGCTGCCGAAGAGCACCCGGACGAGCTCGGGCTGCTCGAACAGGCCGTGCAGGTAGATGCCGAGCACTGGTCCGTCGACGTACCCGAGCCCGCCGGGGAGCGCCTGCGCGATCGGGGCCGTGGCCCAGGTCCGGCCGTGGCGGATCTGGTAGCCCGTCACCTGCTCGCCGCCGAGGGCGTCCCATGGCTCGGGCAGCAGGCGGAATCGCGTCGTGGTCCGCTCGGTCTGCTTGGAGGGGGCGAACGCGGTGCGCAGCGGCAGCAGCCCGAGCCCGCCCGCACCGCCGCCCGCCGCCGTCTCCGCTTCGACGCTCTCGCCCAGCATCTGCAATCCCCCGCAGATCCCCAGCAGCGGCCGGCCGCTGCGCGCGCGCTCGCGCAGCGCGCCGGTCAGGCCGCTTCGCGCGAGCCACTCGAGGTCGGCGGTGACGTGCTTCGAGCCAGGCAAGACGACGAGATCTGCGCCCTCGATCTGCTCGACCGCGGTGGCCCAGCGCACGTCGGCGACCTGCTCGAGCGCCTTGAACTCGTCGAGGTTCGACGCGGTCGGATAGCGAACGACGGCAACCGACTTACGGTCCGTTGCTCGCCGCGGGATCGCCGCCCCGTCCTCGTCGGGCAGGCCGTGCTCGAGCCACGGCAGCACCCCGAGCGTCGGCACCCCGGTCAGCGCTTGCAGCTGCTCGGGAGCCGGCGCCAGCAGCGACCGCTCGCCGCGGAACTTGTTGAGCACGAAGCCGGCGATCAGCGCGCGCTCATCGCCTGGCAACAGCGCCCAGGTGCCGTATAGGTGCGCAAATGCCCCGCCGCGGTCGATGTCGGCGACCAGCACGACCCGTGCTCCGGCGGCCTTGGCCGTGCGCATATTGGCCAGGTCGGTGTCACGCAGGTTGATCTCGGCGGGGCTGCCCGCCCCTTCGAGCAGGATCACGTCGTGCTCGGCCTGCAGGCCGCGGAGCGCCTCCTCGATCACGGGCCAGAGCCGTCCCGGGCGGGCTCGCCACGGCCGCCGGCTCAGCTCCCGGTCTGGCTTGCCGAGGACCACGACCTGGCTCTGGCTCTCGGCCTCCGGCTTGACCAGCACCGGGTTCATGCGTACATCGGGGGCCACCCCCGCGGCGAGCGCCTGCAGGTACTGCGCGGCTCCGATCTCGCCGCCCTCGACAACGCGCGCGTTGTTGGACATGTTCTGCGCCTTGAACGGCGCGACGTCGATCCCCCGGCGATGCAGCGCGCGGGCGAGCGCGGTCGTGAGCAGGCTCTTTCCGGCCCAGCTCGAGACGCCCTGCACCATCAGTGCGCTCACGCCGGCTCGCCGTACCCGCCCCCGCCCGGGGTCTCGATCCGCAGGCGCTGTCCGGGTTCCAGCGTGCCGGTCGCCTTCGCCGGCAGCTCCACCCCGTCGAGCAGGTTGCGTCCGAGCGCTCCCGGCTCGCCGCCGCC
The DNA here is from genome assembly GCA_003244035.1 of Solirubrobacterales bacterium. GTDB lineage: Bacteria > Actinomycetota > Thermoleophilia > Solirubrobacterales > Solirubrobacteraceae > Palsa-465. Next base: position 3,152 of record QHBV01000286.1, read on the forward strand.
GGCTCCCGGCGGTGGGTGACGCCGGCGCTCGGTGAGCAGCGAGAAGCGCAGCGGCGCAAGCGCCTCCAGCTCGCGGATCACGCCATCGCCGCCGCGAAACCGTCCGGCGCCGCCGGAGCCGCGGCGCAGCGCGTACTCGATCATCCGCAATGGAAACTCCTGCTCGAGCGCCTCGATCGGCGTGTTCAGCGTGTTGCTCATCGCGACGTGAACACCGCTCGGACCGTCGGCATCGGGACAGGCGCCCTGCCCGCCGCCGATCGTCTCGTAGTACACGACATCGTCGCTGCCGATCACCACGTTGTTCATCGTCCCCTGCCCGAGCGCCCGCCCGAACGCCGCCAGGACCACGTCGGCCACGCGGGAGGAAGTCTCGACGTTGCCGCCCACGACCGCGGCAGGGGCCCTCGCGTTCAGCAGGCACCCCTCCGGGGCGTGCACCTCGATCGGCCGGTACGCCCCCGCGCTTGGGGGGATGTCCGGGTCGGTGAGGACGCGCACCGCGAAGTAGCAGGCCGATCGCGTCACCGCCAGCGGGCAGTTGAGGTTGCCCTCGTGCTGCGGGGTGGTGCCCGTGAAGTCGAGCGCGATCCGGTCGCCGGTGACGGTGGCCTTCAGCGCGATTGGGAGGTCGCCTTCCCGGGCTTCGAGCACGTCCCGAGCGGTCCGGGTGCCGTCCGCAACCGAGCTCAAACAGGCGCGGGTGCGCCGCTCGGCGTAGTCGAGCACCTCGGCGAAAGCGGCGCTCAGCGTCTCGCGGCCGGCGCGCGTGCGCAGCTCTCCCGTCCGCCGCGCGCCGATCCGCCCGGCCGCGAGTTGGGCGCGGAGATCGGCGCGGCGTTGGTCGGGCTGGCGCATCTGCGCGCTCAGCTCGGCGATCGCGTCGTCGTCGAGCACCCGCGGCTCGATCACCACTCCCTCGTCGGCGAGCGTGCGGCTGTCGGCCGGCATCGAGCCGGGGGTCGGGCCGCCGACGTCGGCGTGGTGGGCACGGTTGGCCGCGAACGCGATCAGCTCGCGATCCGCGAACACGGGTGTGATCACGGTGATGTCCGGGAGGTGGGTGCCGCCCCGGTAGGGGTCGTTGAGGATCCACGAGCGCTCGGGCGCGTGGTCCTCGCCGAGCACCGCCGCGACCGCCGCCGGCATCGCCCCGAGGTGGACCGGGATGTGCTCGGCCTGCATCACCATCTCCCCATGGCGGTCGAACAGCGCGGTCGAGGCGTCGCGGCGTTCCTTGATATTGGCCGAGTGCGCCGAGCGGATCAGGACCGCTCCCATCTCCTCGCAGATCGCGCGCAGGGCGCCGGTCAGGACCTGGAGCTCGACTGGATCGATCATTTCACTCGCGTCAGTCGGATCGTGCCGTTCTCGTCGGCCTCGCCGGACCACCCGTCTGGGACCAGCAGCGTCGATTCGGGAAGCTCGACCACAGCAGGTCCCTCGATTACGACGCCCGGGCCAGGCTCGCCACCAGGCCCAGCATCCGCCAGCGAGACGTCCTGGCCCGGGACGGTCGCGCTCACCCTGATCGTGACCAGCTCGAGTGCCTGCTCGGGGTCGCTGTAGCCGTAGCGCTCCTCGTGCTCGGCTTCGAAGGCCGCGCGCAACTCGCGGGGCTCGGGCCGTGTGCCGGCTTGGATCGGCAGCTCGAACGCCTGGCCTCGGTAGCGCAGCTCGTAGGTGATGCTCAGCTGCGCGCCGGAATCGCCGGCGGCGCCCAGCCCGCGGCGGGCGAGCTCGGCGAGCTCCGCGACGCTCTCGGCGATCCCCTCGGCGCTGAGCGCCTCGCCGCTGAGCAGCACGCTGCGCTGGGCGTCTCGCCGGCGCGGCGAAACTACCAGTCCGAGCGCCGCCAGCACCCCCGACGCGCGGGGGCAGAGGATCGTCTCGATCCCCAGCTCATCCGCGATCGCCGCGGCGTGCAGCGGCCCGGCACCCCCGAAGGCCAGCAGGGCGCAGCGGCGCGGGTCGATCCCGCGCTCGACGGTTACCACCCGCAACGCCCTGACCATCTCCGCGTTGGCGACCCGGACGATGCCCTCGGCGCACGCACGCGGTTCGAGTCCGAGCTGGTCGGCGAGCTGTGCGATCGCGTCCCCTGCCGCCTCGCCGTCGAGCGAGATCCCGCCGGCGAGCGGCGCGTCCTTGTGCAGATAGCCGAGCACGAGGTTGGCGTCGGTGACGGTTGGCTCCTCGCCGCCGCGGCCGTAGCACGCCGGCCCCGGATCGGCTCCCGCCGAGCGTGGCCCGACCCGCAGCGCCCCGCCGGGGTCGCGCCACGCGATCGACCCGCCGCCGGCGCCGACGGTGTGGACGGCGAGCATCGGCAGCGCCAGCGGGCGACCCGCGATCTCGCCGGCGCCGCGCTCCTGCACGGCTCCGTCCTGCACGACGCAGACATCGCAGGAGGTTCCGCCCATGTCGAAGCAGAGCGCGTCGGTCGCCCCCGCCGCACGGGCGACGAAGGCCGCGCCCGCTGCCCCGGCGGCCGGCCCCGAGAGCACGGTCAAAGCGGCGTGTCGGGCGGCGGTCTCAAGGTCGGTCAGGCCTCCGTTGGACTGCATGATCGCCGGTTCGGGCAGGTGCGCTTCCCGGCAGCGCCCCAGCAGCCGCCCCAGGTAGCCCGCGAGCAGGGGGGACAGGGCCGCGTCGACCTCGGTGGTCGCGGCGCGCTCGTACTCGCGGAACGTCCCGACGACCTCGTGCGAGAGCGAGACGTGAGCGTGTGGCAGCGCTCGCGCGAGGGCCTCGCCGATCGCGAGCTCGTGCTCCGGGTGGCGGTAGGAGTGCAGCAGCACGACCGCCACCGACTCCGGCTCAGCGGCCGCCACCCGCGTCGAGAGCTCCTGCGCGCGGTCGGCGTCGAGCTGGGCGAGCGGCCCGTCTGGACCCATCCGCTCCTGCGCGCCGAAGCGCAGCTGGTCGGGCACCAGCGGGGCTGGTCGCGCCGTGCACAGGCGATAGAGCTCGGCGCGGTTCTGGCGGCCGAGCGCGACCACGTCCGTGACTCCGGCGGTCGCGACCAGCGCCGTCCGTGCGCCACGGCCCTCGAGCAGCGCATTGGTCGCGACGGTCATCCCGTGCGAGAACGCGATGATCTCCTCGGGGCCGCGCCCGGCCCGCTGCAGCACGGACTCGACCGCGGCGAGCACACCGCGCGACTGGTCCCCGGGAGTGGTCGGGGACTTGGCCGTGACCAGCCGGCCGTCGAATGCGAGCACCGCGTCGGTAAAGGTCCCGCCGACGTCGACGCCGAGGAGCATGGCGCGACGTTACAAGCACACACAAGGGCCCGCGAACGCGGGCCCCATAAAACCCCTACGCCGCGAGCTGCTCTTCGGTGTCCGCGAGGTGCTGGTGGGAGGGGCAGTAGCCGTTGTGGGGCAGCGGCATGCGCTGACATGGCGTCCCCTTGCGGGTGCTGGCGCGGCACTGCAGCGGGTTGCCGTAGATGTCGTAGCCGTTCTGCGGCTGGCGGCGCAGGAGCTCGTCGGCGAAGCCGAGGTAGCGCTCGATCACGCGCAGCACGTGCGGCTGGGAGGCCATCGGGAAGTAGGCCCGTACGTCACCGAACAGCGTGCGCGCCGGTTTGGCGAAGTAGTGGCGGTCGGTCGCCAGCCGCTCGATCGCAGCCTCGCATGCGCGCAGGACCCGCTCGTGGTTGGCGCGCGGGTCGAGGCCGTGCCGATCCTCGACGATCTGGGACGAGAGCTCCCGGTAGATGGCGCGGCTGAACCGGTACATGCCGGCGCGAGTGTCGCGCTCGCCTGTGAAGTCCGGGCGGTCGCGCGTATTAACCGCCCATTAAGCCGAAAGGCGGTGCGTTGCGCTACGACCACTGCGCGAAGCCGACCTCACCGTCCTGCCCGATCGTCACATGCACGCCGTCGAGCTTGGGGTCGGCAGACGGGCAGTCACGTCGCTGGTGTGCGCCGCGACTCTCGGCCCGGGCGAGCGCGGAGCGTGCGATCAGGCGCACGAGCGAGTGCGGGTCCTCGCTCAGCTGCTGCAATCCCTCGGCGTCGCGCTCGATGCCCGCGTATCGCCACAACGCCTGCCGACTCTCGATTCTCAGCGGGGGCGAGTCCGCGCTCGGCGGCGGCTGGGGGCTCGCCGCCGAGCGCACCGGCGCTGCGGGCTCCCGCACTGCCGCGCGCGCGGCTCGCGCGCCGAACACGAAGCACTCGGTGAGCGAGTTCGAGGCGAGCCGGTTGGCGCCGTGCACGCCGGTGCACGCGCATTCCCCGACCGCGTACAGCCCCGGCAGGCTGGCGCGGCCGTGCAGGTCGGTCGCGATTCCCCCCATCATGTAGTGGGCCGCCGGGGCGACCGGAACGAGCTCGTGCTTGGGATCGATCCCGGCACGGCGCAGCTCGGAGGCGACGTTCGGGAACAGCGCGGGGTCGACCGCGCGCATGTCGAGGCCGACCGAGGCGGCCCCGGTCAGCGCCATCTGGCGCGCGACCGCGCGCGCCACCTCGTCGCGGGGGGCGAGCTCGTCGACGAATCGCGCCCCGCCGGCGTCGAGGAGCAGCGCACCCTCCCCGCGGACGGCCTCGGTGACCAGGAACCCGTCGGCCCCGTTGGACGCCGCGAGGGCCGTCGGGTGAAACTGCACCAGCTCGAGGTCGGCGAGCGTCGCCCCCGCCTGGGACGCGAGCAGGAGGCCTCCCCCGGTCGCGCCAGGAGGGTTGGTCGTGCGCGAGAACAGCGCCGCCGCCCCTCCGGTGGCGAGCACGGTGGCGTCGGTGAGGATCTCGTGGCCGTCCTCGAGCTGGATTCCGGCGCAGTGGTCGTGCGCGAGCAGCAGTGCTGTCACTCGGCGGCGCTCCAGCACTTCGATCCACGGATCCTCCCCGACGAGCGCGGTCAGGCTCCTGACCAGGCGCCGCCCGGTCGCGGCGCCGCCCGCGTGCACGATCCGGCGCGTGCTGTGGCCGCCCTCGAGCCCGAGCGCCAGGCTGCCGTCGCCTTCGGTGTCAAAGCGCACGCCGAGGCGCTCGAGATCCGCCACCGCCGCCGGCGCCTGCTCGCACAGGTTCCGCGCCGCTGACGTCCGCACGCAGCGGCGCCCGGCGACGATCGTGTCGGTCAGATGTCGCTCGGGGCTGTCCTGCGCCGAGATCGCGGCGGCGAGCCCGCCCTGCGCCCGCCAGCTCGAGGACTCGGCCAGCGGCGTGGCCGAGACGAGTGTGACGCGTGCCCCTTCGCGGGCGGCGCAGAGCGCCGTGTACAGACCGGCGGCGCCGGCGCCGACGACGGCCAGGTGGCTGCGCTCCGAGCCCCGCAAGGCCCGGTACGGTACTCGCGATGGCGGGCGCGCCTGTCTTCCTCTCGGATCCCTCCTCGTTAGCGCACGACACCGGCGCCCACCCCGAGCAGGCGGCGCGAATCACGGCGATCGAGCGCTCGCTCGAGCAGCAGGGGTGGTTGGGCTGTGTGCGGGTGCGCTCGCCGGCCGTCTCGCTCGAGTCGCTCGCCGCGGTGCACTCGGCCGCCCATATCGAGGCGGTCCGGCGGCTGTCGGCCCGGGGCGGGGGCCAGCTCGACCTCGACACCGTTCTCAGCGCGGGATCGTTCGAGGCGGCACTACACGCCGCCGGCGGGGCGGTCGCACTCGCCGAGCTGCTCGTCGCCGGCGAGGCGCCGTACGGGTTCAGCGCGCACCGGCCCCCCGGCCACCACGCCACGCGGTCCCGCGCGATGGGCTTCTGCCTGTTCGACAACATCGCGGTCGCGGCGCGCCATGCCGTCGATGCGCTCGGGCTGGCGCGGGTGATGATCTTCGACTGGGACGTGCACCACGGCAACGGCACCAACGACATCTTCCACTCCGACGACGAGGTCCTATTCGTCTCGATCCATCAATCGCCCCTGTACCCCGGGACGGGGGCCGCCGGGGACCTGGGCGCCGGGCGGGGGGAGGGCTTCACGGTCAACCTGCCGGTGCCGCCGGGCGCCGGCGACAGCGAGTATCGCTCCCTGGTCGATCACGTGGTCGTGCCGCTGGCGCGGGCGTTCGAGCCCCAACTCGTGCTGATCTCGGCGGGGGACGACGCCCATCGCGACGATCCGCTGGCGCAGTGTCGGGTTACCGAGGCGGGATTCGCGGCGATGGCGGCGTCGATGCGAGCTGTCTGCCGGTCGCTTGGGGCGCCGATCGGGTGCGTGCTCGAGGGCGGTTACGCGCTCGAGCCGCTGGCGCGGTCAGTCGCGGCGACACTGGAGGCACTGGGTGGCGGGGCTGAGCCGGCGGCCTCTACGGGCGCCGCGACGGGGGCTTCGGTTGGCGTGGCACCGGTGGCGCGCGCCGCGCAGGAGCGGCTGGCGCGGTGGTGGCCGGGATTGGGTTGAGGCACCGATCGCGCTGTTCGGAGGCGCCGATCGCGCTGTTCGGAGGCGCCAAATCGCGCTGTTCGCGCCGGCTCAAACCCCGCGCGGCGGCCGAACTTAGACGCTTGGGTCGCGTCGGGGGCGACCGAAACGTCACGGAACGGCAGCGAGCGCCAAACACGGGTCCCATCCGGCGAACCGGATGGGTCTCCGCCTCGGCACCGGCGGTTGCTCGCTGGGCACGATCGAGCCGCACGCCGCCGCGAGGGCCCCGCGCTCAGGCGCGACGCGAGCCCGTGGCGCGCGTTCAAATCCGGAGCGGTGACGCGACCGGGATCCCCCGCGCGATCAGATGCCGCCCGGGGGCGCGACCTCGAGCGCTTGCCCCGTCGGGCTGCCCTGCGCCCCAAGCTTGACCGCCGCCGCGGTGGCCGTGGTTCTGTTCGGGTAGCGGCCGGAGAAGGCGATCCAGTAGCCGGGCGCCATGCTGGGATGCCGGGTCGAGCTCAGGACGCCGATCTTGAAGCCCGCGGCGTCGAGCCTTCGGGCCGTCGCGTAGGCCCGAGCCCTGCTGTGGCTCCGGGCGAGGGCGACGGTCCAGCCAGCCAGACCCGTGGGCCAGCCCCCGATCGCGGCCCTCGACCGGGGTGATCGAACGGTCTTGATGACCGTGACCGTCTGTCCAGCCCGGGACTGGCTGGTTTGGCTCGCGTTGCTTGAAAGGGCGATGAGGGCAATCGCGAAAGCCGCGAGCACCACCGCGATGACGGTGCCGATGACCAGGGTAGGTACCTTCCAGCCGGGCGGACGGTGGATCACCGTCCGCGCCGCGCCACACTCCAGGCACCACTCCTGATCGTCTGTCAGCGGCGCTCCACAGTGTCCGCAGTGGTCATCGGCCGTGGACGCTGTGGAAGGGGTCGCTCGTGGCTCGGTGACCGTGCTCATCGCTGGCCGGAGCGGGCTTGTCCCTCCGGTGCCGTCCACGTGCGATGCTGCAGAGGGGGCGCCGGCCCGCTTTGGGAGGACTCCTCGAGTGACCCTCCGCAGCAGGCACAAAAGCGATCGGCGCTACCGTGAATCGCGCCGCAGTGGGAACAGGCGCCGCCGATCCCCGGCTCGCGGAGCTCCCGAAGCGGTTGGCGCTCGCCGAGCGCGCGTTCGAGCGCCCGGAGCTCGGTGTCGGTCTGCGCGGCGACGGCCACCTTCCCCTCGACGAGGTCCGGCCGCTGGCGCTCGAAACGATGGAGCTCGAGGACGAAGCCGCCGAGATCGCGCAGCTGCACTTCGCGCAGGCGGCGCAGGTACTGGACACGCCGACGCATTCGCCCGCGCTCGCGGGAGCCGGGGGCGGCGTGGGGTACCGGCGGATCCGGTTGGTCCGCCGCCGGCACCGGTTCGGAAGCCGGCGCGGGTGCGGGCGCCGGCGCGGCCTGGAACGCGGGTGCGGCCTGGGGCGCGGGTGCGGGTGCCGGCGCGGCCTCGGGTGCGGCGCGGAGCGTGGGCGCGGGCTGGGGCGCGGCTGCGGGCGCCCGGTGGACCGCAGTGTCGGGGGGGTCAGCGGCGATCGGCGCGGGCATATCCGGTTCGGCGGCGGGTGGCGCCGGTGGCTCGGGCTCGGCCGGCGACCCGGGCTCGGCCGGCGACCCGGGCTCGGCCGGCGCCGATTCGATCTGGGCCGCGAGTGATGCGGGTGTCTCGGGATCGGCGGGCGCGGCGGACGCCTTGATGCGGCCCTCCGACTTGGCGAGCAGGGCGCGTCCAGGCCACACGATCGTCTGTCCGAGTGCGGCCGCCGCGGCCGGCCCCGCCGGCGCCGACGGGTCCGGGGCTGGTTTGGCCGGCGGGTCCGCGGCGGGTGCGTCGGGGTCGACGGACGCCTCAGGGTGCGAGGTCGGAGGCTTGGGCTCCGTGGGTGGGGCCGCTGCCCGGGCGAGACGCGGTTGTCGTGCCTTGCGTCCGCGCCACGCGATCGCCTTGCCGAGCGCAGACGGCGGCGCAGGCTTGGGCTCGGCGGGTGGCTGGGGCTCGGCGGCGGGTGGCGCCGCCAGAGCTGGCGGCGGCTCCGACTCCGGCGCCGGCTCCGACTCTGGCGCCGCCACCGNNCCGACTCCGACTCCGACTCCGCCACCGACTCCGCCGCCGCCGGCCCGTCGGGCTCGTTGACGCGGGCGTCCGGCTCGGTGACGGGTGCGCCTCCACGCCACACGATTGTCTGCTCGGCCACGGGGGGCACATCCGCTGGCGGCGCCTTCCCTCGCGGCGCCTCTGCTGGCGGGACTTCGGCAGGCGGCACCGCTGCGGGGGATGAGGGGTGCGGCGCCGAGTCCTCAGGGGCACCGCCATTCGCGTACGACTCGGCGCCGGCATCGGGAGTGCCGTTCTGCAAAGGGGGCCCAAGCCTGCTGCTCGCGGACGCGCGGCGGCGGCGGGCGATGCTCTCTAACAAGCCGCTCATGGTGCTCAGAGGTCATCGCGAGTATAGGCGCGGGGTCCCCTGACCCGGTAATGGGTCGCGTCGAGGTCGACGGAGCCTGAGCGGGCGCGAGATCGAGTGATAACGCCCCACTCGCCGGCGCTCGCGGCGCCAGCGGGGCGTTGCCATCCCTCCAGGGGGGTATCGCCCCACTGGAGTTCGGTAAGGCGTCGAGTGGGGCGTTAGCCAGAGTTGCGCACGCCATCCCGCTTGCCGGGTCCGTCCAGCGCTTGCCACGCCGCGAGCACCCGTTCGGCCATCCGGTCGGAGGAGAAGGGCTCGGCGTGGCGGCGGCCGTCTACCCGGGGGTCGGCAGCGGCCAGGTGCGGGGCCAGCGCCTCTCGCCAGACCCCCACGTCGAACGCTCCGCAATGCGCGCCGGGGAGGTCCGCGAGGACCTCGGGCGCGATCCCGACCGGTGTGGCGAGCACCGGGACGTCGCAGGCCAGGGCTTCGAGCACCGCCAGCCCGAAGCCCTCGCGATCCGAGGGGACGAGCACCGCGTTGGCGGCGTTGACCCACAGTGGGACGTGCTCGGGGGCGATGTCGCCGAGCGCCAGCAGCCGCACCTCGCCGGCGACCGCAAGCGCCCGGTCGTGACGTTTCTCCGGGCGGCTTGGATCTGCGGGGAACAGCAGACATGGCCGGTCGCGGGGGAGGCCGAGGGCCCCCCGTGCCTCGGCGCGGTCGATCGGCCGGAAGCGCTGCATGTCGACCCCGCATGGGAGCACCGCGACCCCCCTGGGCGCCGCCCAGCGGGGCACCCGCTCCGCGAGCGGCGCCGAGACGGTGGCGGCTAGGTCGGTGAAGCGCAGCGCCGCCAACGTGATCGCTCGCGAACGCGGATGCGTGAGATCGGTGCCGTGCATGGTCACCGCGTGGTGCCGGCCCGAGGCTGCGATCGCCGGCCACGCCGTCAGCCCGAAGTGCGCATGGACGATGTCGAAGCGCTCTGGCGCAAAGCGCCGCAGACGTGCCGCGGCGCCGGCGTAGGCCCGGGGGCCGCCCGGGGCGAATCCAAACACCTCCACGTGCAGACCGGGGATTCGCCCCAAGGCGCGCACCTGATCGCGGACGAAGCTCCCGAGCGCGGGCCGCCGCGCGGACGGGTACATGTTGGTGACGATCAGCGCGCGCATGCGGCGTCGCGAGCGTAGCCAACTGAACTGTCGCGTCTTGGGTCCGGGGGGTGGACGCGAAACGCGACAGTCCAAGCGCAGGCGGACGCTGGGCAAGCCGCCGCTCTGGCACCATCCATCGCGGTGTCCCTCTCCCCCCACCAGCCCGTAGCCGTGTTCGATTCCGGGGTCGGCGGCTTGACCGTCCTGCACGAGCTGCTGGTCTCGCTGCCGGCCGAGGACTACCTGTACCTGGGCGACACCGCGCGCTTTCCTTATGGCGAGCGGACGCAACGGGAGCTGCGGGCGTTTGCGCTCGAGATCGCCGAGCACCTGCTCGAAGCGGGGGCAAAGCTGCTGGTGGTCGCGTGCAACGCCGCCAGCTCGGCGGCGCTCGGCGCGATCGAGCGCCACCTCGAGCAGGGCGGCCGCGACGTGGACGTGATCGGGGTGGTCGCGCCGGCGACGCAGCTCGCGGTCGCCGGCAGCCGGACCGGGCGGATCGGGCTGCTCGCCACCCCGGCGACGGTCACCAGCGGAGCGTACGAACGAGCGGTGCGCGCCGCCGACGCCCACGTCCAGCTGGAGAGCGTGGCCTGTCCAGACCTGGCGCCGATCATCCAGCGCGGGTTTCCATTCGACGCGCATGTCCTGGACACGGTGCGCGGATACTGCGCGCCGCTGCGTGAAGCGCACGCCGACACCGTGATCCTCGGCTGCACCCATTACCCGCTGGTGGCGCCGATGCTGCAGCGCACGCTTGGCCGAGGCGTGACGCTCGTGACCTCGGGGGCCGGCGTGGCTCGCAGCGCTGAGCGCGCGCTCGCCGCGCGCGGGCTGCTCAATCCGCGCCCCACCGAGGGCGAGTACCGCTTCCAGTGCACCGGCGAGGTGGACTTGTTCCGGGCGCTGGGGACACGCTTTCTGCAGATGCCGCTCGACCAGGTGTCCCGCGTCGAGCTGGATGCAGGCGTAGCCGCGTCAGCGCAGGGGGCACCGGCGTGAGCGCGACGGCGGGAGCCCGCAGCTACGGCAGGGCGGCGAACGAGCTCAGGCCGACGACGATCGAGCCGGGGTTCGTGCGGACCGCGACCGGCTCCGCCCTGCTCTCGATTGGGGAGACGCGAGTGATCTGCACGGCCTCGGTGCAGGACAGCGTCCCGCGCTGGCTGGCCCGGTCGGGCCGGGGCTGGGTCACCGCGGAGTACGGGATGCTGCCGGCGTCGACCGGGGAGCGAAAGCAGCGCGACGTCAACAAGGGACGCCCCGATGGGCGCACGGTCGAGATCCAGCGCTTGATCGGGCGCGCGCTGCGCGGGGTGGTCGACTTCGCGGCGCTCGGTGAGCGCACGATCTACGTCGACTGCGACGTGCTCCAGGCCGACGGCGGAACGCGGTGCGCAGCGGTCACCGGGGGGATGGTGGCGCTGACGCTCGCCTGCGAGCGCCTGATCGAGCAGGGCGCGCTGGAGCGATCGCCATTGACGGGCACGGTTGCCGCCGTCTCGTGCGGGATCGTGGCCGGCGCCGCGCTGCTCGACCTCGACTACTCCGAGGACTCGACCGCCGAGGTCGACGCAAACGTCGTGATGACCGGCGAGGGTGGGCTCGTCGAGGTCCAGGCGACGGCGGAGCGGACACCACTGTCGCGGGCCCACCTCGATCAGCTGCTGGCGCTCGCCGCTGAGGGCATCGGCGCGTTGCGAGCGCTCCAGGCCAAAGCGGTCTCGGCCGCGGCCACCTAGCCGCGATGGCCCGCTCAGCGCTGGTGCTCGCCACCCGCAATCCGCACAAGCTCTTCGAGCTCCGGCGGTTGCTGGTGTGCAAGCGGATCGAGCTCGAACCGCTTGCGGCGGAGATCGTGCTGCCGCCCGAGGACGGCGACACGTACGCGGACAACGCGCTCGTCAAGGCCCGCGCCGCGGCTGGCGCAACCGGACGCGCAGCGATCGCCGACGACTCCGGAATCGAGGTGCAGACGCTCGGCGGGGCGCCCGGCGTGCGTTCGGCCCGGTACGCCGGCCCGCAGGCCGGCGACGGCGAGAATCTGGCAAAGCTGGTGCGCGAAGCGCCCGCCGGAAGCCCGCTGCGATACGTGTGTGCGATCGCCTACGTCGATCCGCAGATACGCGAGGAGCAACTGTTCTTCGGCGAGTGCCGCGGTCGCCTGGCGCAGGAATGCCGGGGGGACCGCGGATTCGGCTACGACCCCGCGTTCCTGCCCGACGAGGAGCAGCGGGGTCGCACGATGGCTGAGCTGCCCGACGCGGAGAAGGACGCGATCAGCCATCGCGGCCACGCGGCGCGGGCGTTGGCGCGATGGCTGATCGGGTGAGGGGGCAATGGCCTCGCCGGTGAGCGCGGCCGGCGGGGCGGCGGCGCCGTCGCTCAAGCAGCGCGCGGCGCTGCTGTCGGTCGTCTCAAACTCCGTCCTGATCCTGCTCAAGCTGGGCGCTGGAACCGTGACCGGCTCGGTCGCGATCCTGACCGAGGCGGTGCACTCGAGCATCGATCTGATCGCGTCGATCGTGGCCTTCGTATCCGTGAGGAAAGCCGGCGAGCCGGCCGACGAGTCGCATCGCTACGGGCATCAGAAGATCGAGAACCTCTCCGCCGCGATCGAAGGCATCTTGATCCTGGTGGGGTCGGCGGCGATCGCGTTCCAGGCGATCCGTCGGCTGCTCGGGCACGGACGGGTCCACACGATCGGGCTCGGCATCGGCGTGGTCGCCCTGTCGATCGCGGTCAACGTCGTCGTCTCGCGGCTGATCGCTCGAAACGCGCGGGTGACCGAGTCTCCGGCGCTCGAGGGCGATGCGGCGCACCTGCGGACCGACGCGCTCAGCTCGGCGGCGGTGCTCGCGGCGCTGGCGCTGGTGAAGCTGACCGGCGCGCAGTGGCTCGACCCGGTGGTCGCGCTGCTGGTGGCGGCGGCGATCGTGGTCACCGGGGTGCGGCTGCTGATGCGATCCTCGAGGGTGCTCGTCGACGAAGCGCTGCCCGGGGATGAGGTGGACGCGATCCGGGCTGCGGTGGAGGACTTTGGCGCTCGCGGTGTCGTGGGCTACCACGAGCTGCGCACGCGGCGGGCGGGCTCGCGGCGGTACGTCGATCTGCACGTGCAGTTCAGCGCCGGCACCTCGCTGGAGAGCGCGCACCGCACCGCGCACGAGCTGCAGGATGTGATCGGGGGGCGGCTGCGGGGCGCGGATGTCCTGATCCACTTGGAGCCCGAGGATCGCGTCCGGCCGGGGGAGGCGCTCTCCCCGCGAGCGGGTCCGCGGCGGACGGGCGAGGGCGAATCGGCGTCTCCCAGTCGCTAGGTCAGGTTGATCGCAGCGCAGAGCGCCACCGCCAGGGTGACGGCGGCATAGCCGTAGTCGCCTCGAAGCGCGAGGATCGCGACGGCGATCAAGCACGCGAGCACGGTCACGAGCCAGCCGATTCGGGCGAAGTCCACGGAGCTATTCTGCCGGGGATCGCCCAGACTGCGGTCGCCCGGCACGGGATCGTCCGCAAATCCTGTTAGCGTCGCGGATTCCTGTTGAGCGCAGAGCAGTTCCCACCACCCAAGGAGGCGCAAGTGACGAAGTCCGAGCTCGTCGACCAGGTCGCAGATCGTGCCGGGTTGAACAAGAAGGAGGCCGCAGATGCCGTGGACGCGGTCCTGGAGACGATCGAGGGGGCGCTTAAGCGCGGCAGCGATGTCGTCTTCTCCGGCTTTGGCAAGTTCAGCGTCTCGCAGCGGAGCGCTCGCGAAGGGCGTAATCCCGCGACCGGTGAGAAGATCCAGATCAAGGCCTCTCGCGTGCCGAAGTTCACGGCCGGCGCGGCCCTCAAGAAGGCGATCAAGTAGCGCCGCCGCCGTCTGAGGACGCAAGGCGGGCCGTTCGGTCGTGACCGCGACAAGCGGCGCCGAGAAGCCCCCGTTGCGGGCGCCGGCAGCCCCGCCGGCTGGACCGCGCGTGCGGAGCTTCGGCGACCGGCTTGCGCACCAGGTAGCCGCCCGCGGGTCGCAGGTGGTCTTGGGGCTGGACCCGGACCCTGCCCGCTTGTGGCCACGAGCGATCGAACTCGTCGCGGGTGCCGCTGAGTCGCCCGCGTCGGCGGCCTGGGATCCACCCGGCACCGCTGCCCCCATTGCGGTGCGGGCGGCGCGCGCGGTCGCGAATCACTGTGCGCTCGCGATCGAGGCCGTGGCCGAGCAGTGCGTTGCGGTCAAGCTCCAGGTCGCATGCTTCGAGCGACTTGGCGCCCCCGGATGGGCCGCACTCGCGGAGGTGGCCCAGCGGGCGCGCGAGCACGACCTGCTTGTGATCGCGGACGCCAAGCGCGGAGACATCGACGTTTCCGCCTCGGCGTACGCCGAGGCGTTCCTGTCCGAGACCCCGACCGTATTCGGGCCGGTTGCCGGCCTGGGGGTAGACGCGCTCACGGTCAATCCGTTGTTGGGCGGGGATTCGCTGGCGCCGCTGGTGAGAACGGCGCGCAATTGGGGCAGCGGGCTATTCGTGCTTGTGCGCACCTCGAACCCCGGGGCCGCCGACCTGCAGGAGCTGGCGCTTGCCGGCGGCGGATCGGTGAGCGACCGGATCGCGAGGCTGGTCGCGGAGCTGGGCGCATCTGGGCTCGGCAGCGCGGGGCTCACGGACGTCGGCGCGGTGCTCGGCGCGACCGCACCCGCACGGCTGCAGGCGATGCGCGAGCGGATGCCGCACGCGGTGTTCCTGCTCCCGGGGGTCGGCGCGCAGGGAGGGAGGGTGGAGGACTTGGCGGCGGCGTTCGCCCCGGGGCCAGCGGGAGGGCTGATCGCCGTCTCACGCGGGATCGTGGGCGCGCACGAGCGCGGCGGCGGCGATCCCGCAGGCGCCGCCCGGGACGAGGCGGCACGGTTGCGTGAGCTCGCGTGGCGGATCGGCGGCTGAGCCGATGAGGAGCCGTGTGGCAGTGCCGGCGCTGTACGCCGGCGTCGCGCTGGCCCTGATCGGGATGTTGGCCGCATCCGCGCCCGCCAGCGCGGATGCGGCCCCGGTGCCACGACTCAGCGCCCGGGGCGCGATCGTGATCGAGGAGCGCACGGGCCAGGCGCTCTACGGTCTCGATCCCAACCGCCGGCTGCCGATCGCGAGCACGACCAAGCTGATGACCGCGCTGCTGACGCTCGAGCACGTGCGGCTGGGGAGGATCTTCGCCGACCCCGACTACTACGCGGCGGCGGTGGACTCCCAGATCGGACTCGTGCCGGGCGAGCGGATGAGCGTCCACGACCTGCTGCTGGCGCTCCTGCTGCCGAGCGCCGACGATGCGGCGCAGGACCTCGCGTTCAACGTCGGGCACGGCTCTGTCGGGCGCTTCGTGGCGATGATGAACACACGTGCGCGCGAGCTCGGACTCGTGCACACGCACTACTCGACGCCGATCGGCCTGGACACTCCGGGCAACTACTCGAGCGCGTCTGACCTGGTGAAGCTCGCGACCTTCCTGCGCGAGCATCAACCGTTCTTCGCGCGCGCCGTGGCGCTGCCGAGCGCGGTGCTGCACACTGGCGACCACACTCGGTTCCTCACCAACCGCAACGACCTCGTCGGTCGCGTGCCCTGGATCAATGGCGTCAAGACGGGGCACACGCTCGGCGCCGGTTACGTTCTCGTCGGCTCGGGTACTAGGCACGGCATGACGCTGCTGAGCGCGGTCCTCGGCACGCCGAGCCAGTCGGCGCGCGACGCGGACACGCTGGCGCTGCTCGACTACGGCTTCGCCGAGTTCAGGCTGGCTTCCCCGGTCCGAGCAGAAGCCGTGCTCGCGACCCTGTCCGTCAGCGAGCAGCCGGGCGTCCACGCGCAGGTGATCGCGGCGGGCACGTTCACTACGGTCGTGCCTCGCACGACCAGGCTGACCACCCGCGTCGAGGTTCCCCAGCAGCTCGCCGGGCCGCTGCGCCGCCACGCCGTGGTAGGGCACGTGCTCGTACTCGCGAACGGGCGGACGATCGCCGCGGTCCCGCTTCTGCTCGCTGTACCGCTGGCCGCCGTCAGCCCGCTCACGCTGGCCGGTCGCTTCGTCACGCGACCACCTGCGCTTGCCGTGATCATCGCGCTGCTGATGGTGGCGCTGGGACTGGCCCTGCTGCGCCGCGAACGAGCACGGGGCCGAGACCAGGTCGGCCCGGAGGCAGCATGATCATCACCGTCACCCTCAATGCGGCGCTCGACAAGACGCTCGAGGTGCCGAGCTTCACGCCCGGTCGCAGGCACCGGACGGTGGATCAGACGACGATGCCCGGCGGCAAGGGCGTGAACATCGCACGGGCGATCAAGCGGCTCGGCCAGCCGGTGATCGCGACTGGGCTCGTAGGAGGCGCGACCGGCAACCGGATCGTGGAAGCGCTCAACGACGAGGCGGTCCTCGGCGCCTTCGCCCGCGTCCACGAGGAGTCGCGGACCAACACCGCCGTCCTCGATCCGACCACGGG
>QHBV01000287.1 GCA_003244035.1 Solirubrobacterales bacterium
TGCCGACGATCCCGCGCACGAGCAGCTGGCGCGTCACGCCGACGAGGACCCTTGAAGTCGACGGCATGAGCCTACGAGGCTGTATCTGGCTCAAGTTTCGGACGCGAACTCCGACATCCTCGGCACGCGCGCCCTCTCACCACCACCACGGCGTCCGATGGCAAGAAACGCCCCGCGCCCCAGGCCCGGAAAACCCGATTCCCATCCGTCCCAGGGTTAGCCAGGGAGGTCGGGGGGCGCGCTGCGGTACGTTGCCGGAGTGCGCGACAGACGGATCGGGTTGCGCGTCAGGCGCATCGCCGACCCGTCGGGGGCGGGCACGTCCACGATCGGCTCCAGGCCCAGCGACGCCGCCAGCTCGAACGCGGCGCGCACGTCGTTGACCACGCCGGCGGGCACGCGCGCGTCGGTGAGCGCGGCGGCCCAGTCCGCGGCGGGCCCGGTCGCCAACCGCGCCACCAGCGCATCGCGCAGCGCGTCGCGGTTCTCCACCCGACGGGCGTTGCCGCGGAACCGGTCGTCCTCGGCGAGCTCGGGCACGTCCAGGACCTCGCACAGGGTGGCGAACTGTCGCTCGTTGCCGACCGCCAGCACCAACTCCCCCTTGGCGGTCGGGTACAGCTCGTAGGGAGAGATGCTGGGATGGGCGTTGCCCATCCGTCTCGGCACGACGCCGGCGACCGTGAACGCCGAGGCCTGATTGGCCAGCGCGGCCAGGAGCGACGAGAACAGGTCGACCTCCACGCGCTGGCCCTCGCCGGTGGCGTCGCGGTGGCGCAGCGCGGCGAGGATGCCGACCGAGGCGAACAGGCCCGCGAGGATGTCGACCAGCGCGACCCCGACCTTCTGGGGCTCGCCGTCCGCCGGTCCGGTGATGCTCATCAGGCCGCCCAGCGCCTGCACGAGCAGGTCATAGCCGGGCAGGCGCGCGCCCTCGCCGGCGCCGAACCCGCTTATCGAGCAGTAGATGAGGCCGGGCTGCTCGGTGGCCAGCTGCTCGTAGCCGAGCCCCAGCGTGTCCATCACGTCGGGACGGAAGTTCTCGACCAGGACGTCGGACGCGCGCGCGAGGGCGAGCGCCTCTCGCTGGCCGGCGGGGTCGGCGAGGTCGATCGCCACGCTGCGCTTGTTGCGGTTGACGGCGAGGAAGTAGGTGGCCTGGTCGCGGACGTAGGGTGGACCCCAGCTGCGCGTGTCGTCCCCCTCGCCCGGACGCTCGACCTTGACGACATCGGCGCCGAGGTCGGCGAGCAGCATCGTGCAGTACGGGCCCGCCAGCACCCGCGAGAGGTCGACGACGCGTACGCCCGCGAGCGGCGGGAGCTCGATCAGCGCTCCGCCTTGCGCGACCACGGCGTCTGCGGACGCCGCTGACGCTCGCCGTCGACGGTGACGTCGACGTGCTCGTCGAAGAACGCCATCAGGCCGCGAATTCGCTCCACCTCCACGAGCGGATCGGGATAGCTCCAGACGACGTCTTCCAGCAGGCGATCGCCAACGCGCGCAGACCAGTAGACAGCCTCCCCCTTGTAGGGACACTTGGAGCGTGTCGCGGTGGGCTCGAGGAGCTCGGTGCGCACCTCGTCGGCTGGGAGGTAGAAGCGCGTCGGCAGAGCGGTCTCGAAAAGGAGTGTCGGCGCAGCCGATTCCGCGAGCAGCACGCCGTCGGCCTCGATGCGGACGTGGCGCGAGCTGGCGCGCACCTCGACGCGATGAAAGGGATCCCGGGGGTGCACGAAGACCTCATCCTCCTCCTCGAACCAGGCGTCCATCGCCTGCCAATCGATCGTGATGTAGTCGGCGAGCTCGGGGTCGTCATAGGCCCACGCCGCCGCTTCCGCGGTGCGCCCGTCGACCTGCGCGCTCCACGCCTCCGCGATCGGGTGCGCACGCGATGGCTTGTGCTCGCTGGCGCTCAGCAGGCCGGTGTCGACGTCGGCTCGCGGGAAGGCGTAGAGCGGCACCGGCCTACCTGGCTCCCAGACGAGCAATGGATTCGTCGAGTCGGCCACATCGGTCGCGGCGAGCCGCGCGCGCACGCGGCGGGACGCTTCGATGTAGCGCAGGTCGCTCGCCGGCCGGGGGTCGATACGCCGGGCCATCGAGGACATAGTGCCCGACCGCGGGCGCGGGCGCTCGGGCCCGGGTGGCGCTCGGGCGGGCGCGGGCACGTCCGGGCGGCGGGCGCGGGCACGTCCGCGCGGCGGGCGCGGGCACGTCCGCG
>QHBV01000288.1 GCA_003244035.1 Solirubrobacterales bacterium
AAGGGCTACGGGATGGGCGTCTCCGGCGAGGGGCAGATGGTCACCCACCAGGCCAAGAAGATGACCGAGGCGGCGCTCATGGCCTTCCGCGACCGCTTCGAGCTGCCGCTCACCGACGAGCAGGTCCGCGACGCCGAGTACTACAAGCCTTCCGACGACTCTCCCGAGATGGAGTTCCTGCGCGAGCGCCGGGCGGCGCTGGGCGGCTCGATTCCGGCTCGTCGCCGACGCGCCGACGCCCCGAGCGCGCCCGAGCTGACGCTGTTCCAGTCCCAGCTGGACGGCACCGGCGAGCGCGAGATCTCGACCACGATGGCGTTCGTGCGCATCCTCGCGGCGCTGCTGCGCGACAAGCAGCTGGGGCGCCACATCGTGCCCATCGTCCCCGACGAGTCGCGCACGTTCGGAATGGAGGGCCTGTTCCGTCAGGTCGGGATCTACTCCCCGGTCGGCCAGCTCTACCAGCCCCAGGACTCCGAGCAGCTCATGTTCTACAAGGAGGATCAGCACGGTCAGATCCTCGAGGAGGGGATCACCGAGGCGGGGTCGATCTCGTCGTTCCTGGCCGCCGGCACCTCCTACAGCACGCACGGGGTGCCGATGGTCCCGTTCTACATCTACTACTCGATGTTCGGCTACCAGCGGGTCGGCGACCTGGTCTGGGCGGCCGGTGACAGCCGCACACGCGGCTTCATGCTGGGTGGCACGGCNNGTCCCCAACTGCCGGGCCTATGACCCTGCGTTCGGCTACGAGCTGGCGGTCGTCGTCCAGGAGGGCCTGCGCCGCATGCTCTCAGAGCAGGAGGACATCTTCTACTACATCACCCTGATGAACGAGAACTACCGGCACCCGGCGATGCCCGAAGGCGCCCGCGAGGGCATCCTGCGGGGCATGTATCTGCTCAGCGAGGCGCCGAAGCGCACCAAGAAGCCCGTGGCCCAGCTGCTGGGTTCGGGAACGATCCTGCGCGAGGTGATGGCCGCCGCCGAGCTGCTGGCCAAGGACTTCGACGTGCTGTCAGACGTGTGGAGCGTGACCTCGTTCTCGGAGCTGCGCCGCGACGGGATCGAGGTGGAGCGCCACAACATGCTGCATCCGGGTCAGACGCCGCGCGAGGCCTACGTGACCGCTCAGCTGGCCAAGCGACGCGGGCCGGTCGTCGCCTCCACCGACTACCTGCGTGCCGTGCCCGATCAGATCCGCCAGTGGGTGCCGCGCCGCTACCGGTCACTGGGCACCGACGGGTATGGCCGCTCGGACTCGCGCGCGGCCCTGCGGCGCTTCTTCGAGGTCGACCGCCATTACGTCGCGGTCGCCGCCCTGTCGGAGCTCGCGGCGGAGGGAGCCGTCGATCCGAGCGTGGTGACCGAAGCGATCGCCAAGTACGAGATCGACGTCGACGCGCCCATGCCGACGACGGTCTGATGAGCGCCACCGCGTCCCCCGTCGAAGTCCCGGACATCGGCGACTTCGACGACGTACCGGTCATCGAGGTCCTCGTCGCGGTGGGCGACACAGTGGCCGCCGAGGACCCGTTGGTCACGCTGGAGTCCGACAAGGCGACGATGGACGTGCCCGCCCCGTTCGGCGGAGTGGTCAAGGAGATCAGCGTGAGCGTCGGCGACCGCGTCGCCCAGGGCAGCGCGCTGATGGTCATCGAGCCCACCGACGCCGATGCCGGAGGCGGGGAGGCGGCCGAGCAGGCGGCCACCGCCGACCAGGGCGCGGAGCAGACCACCCCGCCGGCGGAATCGCTGGAGGCTCCCGAGGAGCCCTCGCAATCGTCGGCCGGGGCCCCGGCCGCTGCGCCATCGCCCGACCCGCAGGCGCAGGCGCAGGCGGACGGCGAGCCCGCTACCGGCAACGGCGCAGGGCCGATCTACGCCAGTCCCTCGGCGCGGCGACTGGCCCGTGAGCTGGGCGTCAGCCTGCAGAGCGCCCACGGCAGCGGTCGCAAAGGCCGGATCACCAAGGACGACGTGCAGGGCATGGCCGACGGGGGCGGCCCGGCCGCGCCGATCTCACAGCCCGCGGGCGGCGGCGGCGAGCTGAACCTGCTGCCGTGGCCGACGGTGAACTTCGAGAAGTTCGGCCCCGTCGAGCGGGTGGCCCGGTCGCGGATCCAGCGCATCTCGGCGCCCAACCTGGCCCGCAACTGGGTGATGATCCCGCACGTCACCCACAACGACGAGGCCGACATCACCGAGCTGGAGGCCTGGCGCAAGCGCCTCAATGAGGAGCACGCGCGCGAGGGCGTCAAGTTCACGATGGTCTCCTTCCTGGTGGGGGCGTGCGTGGCCGCGCTCAAGGAGTTCCCGTTCGTCAACGCGTCGCT
>QHBV01000289.1 GCA_003244035.1 Solirubrobacterales bacterium
CTCTCGTTCGCCACCACGACACATCTATGGCCTCTTTCAGACCCGCCCTCACGGAAGCCCGCCGACACAACCAGCCGCCAGCAGGCCGCCCGGTCAATTCCGGGCCGCGCCCTTGCCTCTTCGATGTTGGATTCCCCCTGTCAGGGCTCCAGGTCAGGACTTACACCTCCGATCTCAACGTCCGTGCCCAGCACACCCGCTCGCCTACGGCTCGCTGCGGGAGCAGTCGCCGCGGCCATCACCTGGCGGGCCGCTCTCTGCCCGGCACCATCCCACCAGGGGGGTCAGTTCTCAACCGGCGCTACGGGGTCAATTCTCAACCGGCCTTGACACCTCCTGGATCGCTTCGCGGAGAACGCCCAATACCTCAGGGTGAGCTGCAAGCGTCACCCGGTCTTCAGACCAGACGCACGAGGATTTCTCATGCAGGTCCCGCAGGCGGGACCGCTCAGAGAGCACCGCATCTCTCATCGCTAACAGCATCGAACCCCACTCCCGCTTCAGGGTACGGCGGACTCAAAGTAGTACTCACGTCGACGTGACCGGTCCGGCGACGGAGCGGCACTGTTCGCGGAGGTCGCTGCAGCCGGGCGGCGGCCACGATCGTTGGGTTCGGTGTTGATTTTGGCCCCGCCGTCAGGGAACGCTCTGAGGACGGTGATGACGATGGGAGCCGAGACAACTCTGGTCGACGTGTCGGATTCAGGACCGTCGTTTTCGGTTCGCATTTGTCTATGCGATCATGAGCGAAGATGAGCGAGTCGCTGCGATTGACAGTCCGGTTTGAGGATGCTGGCGAGGGCTGGATCCTCGCGACGATCCCGGAGGTTCCGGGTGCGATCAGCCAGGGTCGAACCCGGGCCGAGGCGCGGGTAAACGTGATCGACGCGTTGCGGGTGGTGTTGACGCCCGATGACCAGCTGAGCGGTCAGCGAATGGGCGCTGACGCTGAGCCGCTTGACCTGACGATCGCCTGAGCGCGGAAAACGTCCGCGCTAAGCGGGGACAAAACCGGTAGCGAGCGGTCGGGCTGCGTCACGATGTGCTGGTGAAGCGACGTGATCTTGAGCGGCATCTTCGCGCGAACGGTTACCAGTTGGTCGGGGAGGGCGCCAACCACGCCAAGTGGCGCGGTCCGAGCGGTGCGCCATCCGCGGTCCCTCGTCACAGCGAGATCGCATCGGGCACCGCGCGCGCGATCTGTCGCCAGCTCCGCATCGACCCTCCGAGCGGCCCGCGGTAGGTCCAGCGCAGCGACCGCGCTCTGAAGAACGCGGAGGGGGGTGCGGTTGCCCGCGGGCCTGAGGGAGGATCGCGGGCACAGCGTCCTGGGTTGGCTGGGACGCGTTGCCTTGAGGGAGGACCTCATGTCAGAGCCTTCGCTCGTTCTACGCGACGCGGCAGGGCGGCGGCGCTCACCGGTGACGATGCCGGGGTATCTCGCCGGCCGAGCGCCGCGGAACAAGGGCATGGAGTACCCGCCCGATCCGCCACGGCCGGAGGAGATCGTCATGGTGATGCGCCAGGCCGGTCAGAACCCTCACGGGCTCCGCGTCCGGGCGTTGATCGCGGTGCTGTGGCGAGCGGGATTGCGGATCTCCGAAGCGTTGGCGCTGAATGAGACCGACATCGACCCGGGTCGCGGCGCGGTGCTCGTGCGTCACGGCAAGGGCGACAAGCGCCGGGAGGCCGGGATGGACCAGTTCGGCTTCCAGCAACTCGCCAGCCGGTGGCCCGATCGGCGACATTGCGGCACTCTCGCTCGCGGCGCTGGCAGTTCAGTTTTTGGATCTGTAGCACTGGTGCTACCGTAGTAGGGGCATGAGAAGACAGATCACCCAGCGAGAGCTTCGTAACGCCAGCGGCGAGGTCATGCGCGCGCTGGACAGTGGCGACACGTTCGTCGTCACGCGCAACGGTGTCGCGGTCGGCGAGCTGACTCCGATCCGCCGTCGGCGGTTCGTCGCCAAAGACGCCGTCGTGGCGGCGTTCGCCAGGGCGGCATCCATCGATTTCGTCCGGTTCCGGGACGACCTCGATCGGGTGATTGACCAGGACGTCACGCCCCGTGTCTGAGATAACGGCGCCCGGCCGTGGGCTGATCGACACGTCGATCGTGATCGCGCTCGATCGAGTCGATCCCGACATCCTGCCCAGCGAGTTGGCGATCTCAACGATCACCCTGGCCGAACTGGCAGCCGGACCACACGCGACTGACGATCTCGCCGAACGCGCCCGCCGCCAAGAGCGTCTACAGCGCACCGAAGCCACTTTTGACGCGATCCCGTTTGACGCCGAGTGCGCTCGCGCCTACGGGCGCGTGTACGCCCAGACGATCGCCGGTGGACGCAAGGCACGCGGCCGCCGCGCCGTAGACCTGCTGATCGTTGCGACCGCCCTCGCTGTTGACCTACCGCTGTACAGCGCCAACCCCGACGACTTCTCCGGGCTCGGAGGGTTGATCGACCTCGAGCCGGTCAAGATTCCTGCGCAAGCTTGACCAACACCGCGCCGCCCTCTGCTTCACCTCGCCCACACCCCAGAGCAGAACCCTCACGAACAGCGCCGGTCCGGCGGCGAAGGAGAGGCGGCGACCTGCGCCGCATGCGTCGACGAAACCCCTGCTATCCGCGCAAGCGAGGGAAGCCATCGACACGACCAAGATGCGAGACCTGGTGCCGCGAGCGTGCGCATCGCAGAATATGTGCATGCACGGCTTGCTGAGTCAGCCGACGGTCGACACGCTGGACGAGTACGAGACGTTCGCCGCCGACCATAACCTCGGCTTCGAGCTGGTCGATTTCGCCTACCCAAACGTGCTGGACGGCGATGCGCGGGCAGTCGTCGACCGCTACAAGTCGCTCCCGGACCCTCGCAGGCTCGTATCGGCGCACGGACCGTTTCTCGACCTGTACCTCAACAGTCCAGACCCTGCGGTTCGCGCGGTTGCCGTGGAGCGCATCAAGAAGACGCTGGCGCTCGCTGACGAGTTGGAGCTCCAGCATCATCCGGTAGCGGCGCCCGGAGCGCCTCCCGCGGTGGGTGAGGCGCAAAAATCGCCCTCCGAGCAGCCACCCCAGATGCCAGTCGTATAGGACAGCTGGCGCCCGTAGCGCGCGGATCAACCACGGCCGAATCGTTCTCGAGGCCACGGCCGGAGTATTCGCCTCGACCCGGACCGCATGGCTCATCGGCGCATCTGGGCATCGGCGACGCCAGTCGCTAATGGCGTGTGGCGGCTGGGCGGACACGAGAGCAGCAGCCGAGCGCGGACTGCCGAGGCGGCGACAAACCAGACGCCAAGGGCCTTATGGTCAAGCCACTGGCTGGCCCATTCTTCCTCCGGCGGACNNGCTAGCGCGCCACGCGGTAGCGGAGGTAGACGACTCTCGAGCTGAAGGTGCGGGTCTCGACGAGTTCGAGATCCACCCGGCGTTCGCGCTGGGGAAAGAACGGAATGCCACCGCCAACCAGCACCGGGCAGACCCTGGCCCGGTACTCGTCGATCAGACCCAACGCGGCCGCCTCGGCGGCGAGGGTCGCGCCGCCGATCGCGATGTCGCCCTCCCCCGGCTCGGCTCGCAACCGCTCGATCTCCTCCGCCAGGGCGCCGGAGGCCAGGCGGGCATTGCCCTGCACCGCCGACAGCGTGGTGGAGAACACCACCTTTGGGAGCGGCTTCCAGATCGC
>QHBV01000290.1:0-371 GCA_003244035.1 Solirubrobacterales bacterium
AGCCGGTGTGCCACGGTCCGCTCCTCGAGCGCGACCGCGATCGCCTGCCCCTCACGCGCGATCGCGGTCGCGCTCGAGGAGCGGACCGTGGCACACCGGCTGATCGGGGAGGCGGCGTTCTTTCATCGCGCCGAGATCCGTGACGTGCTCGCGTGGCTGCGGCTGCTGAGCGATCCGTCTGATGCGGGGGCCGTGGTGCGCGCGCTGGCGCGCGCGCCGATCGAGCTGCGCTCGGTGGACATTGCGCGCTGCACCCAGATCGCGCGTCGGCGCAAGCTCGACATGGTCGCCGCGCTGGCCGCGGCGACGGAGTCGCCACAGGTGCCCCCCGAGGCGCGCGAGCGGATCCGGGTGTTCCTGAAGCTCTACCG
>QHBV01000290.1:395-7015 GCA_003244035.1 Solirubrobacterales bacterium
CAGCTGTTCGCCGCCCAAGCCGATGTGGTCGAGCGCCTGCGGGCACTGGCGCGGTTTGGCGAGCTGGCGTCGATCTATCTGCGGCGGCGGCCGCAGGGCACTCCGCGTGAGTTCGCGCGATCGGTGGCCGCGGTGGCCGACTCCGGGTTGCGCGAGCGGGAGGAGCCACAGCTCTATGGCGCCGCGGTCGTGCAGGTGCTCGAGCTTGCGGACGCCGGCGGCCTCGAGGCCGACCACGTGTACGTGCTCGGGCTGGAGCGTTCGCTCGCCACGCCGCCCTGGGAGGCGATCCCGGACGAGTTGCTGGCCGAGGAGCTCCCGGGGGACGACGAGGCGAGCAGGCGCCAGGCGCTCCGCCAGGCGCTGTACGTCGCGCTGACGCGCGCGGGCAAGCGGGTCGTGCTCTGCTATGCGGGCCGCGGTGATCAGGATCGTGGTGTGACACCCTCGCCGCTGGCCGAGGAGGTCCGCCGCGCGCTCGGAGCGGACTGGGAGGACAGGCAGGAGGAGCTGTTCGGACCGGCTGAGACGCTCCACTCCACCTACCGGCTGCTGCGCGACGAACTGCTGCAGGGCACGATGCGGGCCGGCGGCCGGCTGGGAGAGCTGCGCTTCGACACCGATCTCGACGTCTCACACGCGGTCGTGCGCTACCTCGAGCTGCTGAAGCTGGCCGGGCTGATCGCGCGGCCCGAGGGCCAAAGCGTCGCCGAGGGCCTGCGCGACGTGAACTCGCGGATCCTGCAGGCGGTCACCGCCGAGCAGCGGGAGATCTTTATCTCCTCCGGGCTCGATGACTACCTGCTCGACGCCGAGCGCGACATGCGCCGCCGGGCACAGGCGGTCGCCGCCCGCGACGAGCCCTCGCTGCGGCCGTTCCTGCCCATCCGCGGTGAGGGCGTCGTGCTGTCGGCCTCCGATATCGACACGTACCGAACCTGCCCGCTCAAGTACAAGTTCGCGCGCGTGTTCCGGATCCCGCAGGAGCCGACGATCCACCAGCGCTTCGGGATCCTCGTGCACCAGGTACTCGAGCGCTTTCACACTCAGCCCGGCACGCCGGGGACGCTCGCGGAGCTGCTGGGCCTGCTCGATGCCGGCTGGCGGCGGGGGGGCTTTGGCGACTCCGAGCAGGAGCGTCAGCTGCGGGGCAAGGCCGCGGCCGCTTTGATCCGTTACCACGAGCGCTTCCAATCCGAGCAGTCTCAGCCGCTGTGGTTCGAGCGCAAGTTCACCTTCAAGCTGGGGCCGCACCTGCTGCGCGGAAGGGTCGACCGGGTCGATCGCCTGCCCGGAGGCGAGTATCAGCTGATCGACTACAAGACCGGGCGCCCCAAGAGCCCGGCGCAGCTCGCCGAGGACGTACAGCTGTCGCTGTATGCGATCGGCGCGCGGGAGGCGTGGAGCCTCGACGCATCGAGCCAGGCCTACTACTACCTGCTCGACGATCGGAAGGTCACGGTGGCCGCTGACGGTGATGACCGCTCGGACTGGATCCGCGAGGTTGCGAGCGAGGTCGCGGAAGGGATCCTCGCGCAGGGATTCGAGCCCACGCCCTCGCTGGCGGCGTGCTCGGTGTGCGACTACCGCCTTGCCTGCCCGGCGGCCGAGCGGTGAGCAGTGGCGCCATGGCTGAACCGCCGCCTGTAGCGGTCGAAGCGGACCGCTGGCTCGTCCCGGGCGTGCGCGCGATCGGGGCCGCCAGCCTGCTCTCGGACCTGGGGCACGAGGTGCCCACCGCGCTGTTGCCGAGCTTCCTGGTCTCGACGATCGGCGCTCCGGCCGCGGCGCTCGGGCTGATCGAGGGGATCGCCGACGGCACCGCGGGCGTCGCACGTTTCGTGGGCGGGCCGCTCGCGGACGATCCTCAGCGGCGGCGGACTACGGCGATCGGGGGTTACGTGACTACGGCGGTGTTCTCCTCGGCGATCGGGCTGGCCGGCACAGCTTTGCAGGTGGGGATCCTGCGCTCGCTCGCGTGGGCGGCGCGCGGTGCCCGCGGGCCGGCGCGCAACGCCCTGCTGGCGGATATCGTCTCGCCGTCGGCGTACGGCCGTGCGTACGGGTTCGAGCGCGCGATGGACAATCTCGGCGCGATCGGCGGCCCGCTGCTGGCGCTCCTGCTCGTTGCCCTGGTCGGCATTCGCAGCGCGATCGTGCTGTCGTTCATCCCCGGCGCGCTGGCCGCGATCGCGATCGTTGCCGCGGTGCGCGCTGCGCCGAAGCTCACAGCGCGCGAGCGCCGGCAGCTGCGGATCCGCGTCCGGCCCATCCTGCGCGGCCAGCTGCGCCCGCTGCTCGCGGGGATCGGCGCCTTCGAGCTCGGCAACGCGGCGGCGACGCTGCTGATCCTACGGGCGACCGAGCTGCTCGAGCCGCGGCACGGCCACGGCGCGTCGGTCAAGATCGCGCTCGTGCTGTACGCGGGCTACAACCTCGCGGCGACCGTGATCGCCGTACCCGGTGGGCGGCTCAGCGATCGGCGTGGAAGCGTGCTCGTGCTGTGTCTCGCCGCCGCTGCGTTTGCCGGCTCCTTCGCCGGCCTCGCGCTCGCCGGCTCGAGCATCCCGGTGATCGCACTGCTGTTCGCGCTCGGCGGGATCGGGATCGGCCTCGGCGAGACGGCGCAGAGCGCGGCCGTCGCGACCCACACGGCTGCCGAGCTACGCGGCTCCGCGTTCGGTTTCGTGTCGGCCATGCAGGCGTTCGCGAACCTTGCCGCAAGCGCGATCGCCGGCGCTCTGTGGACCGCGATCTCTCCGCGGGCCGCGTTCCTCTATCTCGCAGCGTGGAGCGCGGTCGCGGTGCTGGCATTCCTGGCCGCCTTGATGCGCGAGCGGCGCAGCGCTCACTCGGCGTGAACGCGCCGCGGGTGCTGACCGCGAGGGGCCTAGGCCGACGGGCTCTGGCCGCCGCGCTGGCGCAGGAATCGCTGCAGGTCGCGCGCGATCGTATCGCCCGAGGGGAGCGGCCCCGGCTCCTCGCTCGACTCGCTGCCCGCCGCCTGCTCGAGCCGCTCGACAAACGACTGCACGTCCGGATCGCTCTGCACGGCAAGGTTGACCTGGCGCTCGTAGTCGGCGGCGGCGCGCTCCAGCTCCGAGGCGTCAACGGCTACGCCGACGAGCCCCTCGAGCTTTCGCACCAGCGCCAACGCCGCCTTCGGATTCGGCGCCGCGGCGATGTAGTGCGGAACGGTGGCCCACAGGCTCGCCGCCGGCAGACCGGCGTCCTGGCAAGCCGCGTGCAAGATGCCGAGGATCCCGGTCGGGCCCTCGTAGGAGGATGTGCTGAGCCCCAGGCGCGCCACCAGCGCGGGATCGGACGCCAGGCCGGTGATTGCGACCGGCCTGGTGTGCGGCACGTCGGCGAGCAGCGCGCCGAGCGTGACCACGAGCTGGGCGCCGATCGCCTCCACCACCTCCACGATCAGCTTGCTGAAGGCCCGCCAGCGAAAGGACGGCTCGCTGCCGGCCAGCAGGATCAGATCTCGCGGTGCACGCGGCACGCGCGCTTCGAACAGCTCGACCTCGGGCCACACGATCTCCCGCGTTTGGCCATCGACCATCTTGATGCGTGGCCGCGTGGCCTGGAAGTCGTAGAACTCCTCGGGATCGATCGTCGCGAACCGTCGCGCCCCCAGCGCCTCCCCGATCGCCCCCAGCGCCGACGACGACGCATCGGCGGCGTCGTTCCAGCCTGCAAATGCGCACACCAGGGCCGGCGCACGCAGCCCATCCGGGCGGTACTCCCATCGCAGCGGGTGCATCCGACTCACCGTACATGATGGACACATGCCGTCAGCTCAGACCGTGAGCACACTCCGAGTTGGTGAGGACGTGCGCGGTGTGTTCGCGTGCACCCGCAAGGACCGGTTGACGGCGCGCACCGGCTCCGCGTACCTCGCGCTCGAGCTCCGCGACCGCACCGGCACGATCACGGCGCGCGCTTTCCAGCAGGCCGACGAGCTCGCGGGCCGGTTCGAGCGCGGCGAGCTCGTCCGCGTCGTCGGCAAGGTCCAGCGGTTCCGCGACGAGCTCGTACTCGAGGTGCTCGAGATCACCCGCGTGGACGCAGGCTCAGAGGACGCCGATCCAGCGCGCTTCCTGCCATCCGCCTACCGGGACCTGGACGAGCTCGAGGGCTTTCTCGAGCACCTGGCGGGCGAGGTCTACGACCGTCGATATCGGGAGCTGCTGCAGTCGCTGCTGGCCGACGCGCCGCTGCGTGCGGCGTGGCGGCGAGCACCGTGCACCCGCACCGCGCATCACGCATATCTCGGAGGACTGCTCGAGCACACGGTCGCGGTGACGACGCTCGCGCTCGAGAGCTGCCAGCTGCATCCCCGCCTGAACTCCGACCTACTTCTGAGCGCCGCGATCGCGCACGACCTGGGACGGACACGGGAATTCACCTATGGCGCCGGCTTCGGCCTGACCGAGGAGGGGCGCCTGCTGGGCCACCTGGTGATCGGGGAGCGGATCGTGTCCGAGCACGCGGGCGGGCTCGACGACGAGCGGCGGCTGGTCCTGGCGCACTGCGTGCTGACCCATCACGGGCCGTCGTCGGCGCCGGGAGGGCGGTTCGCCTCGGCCGAGGCGCTCGCGCTGTACCGCTGCAACGCACTCGACGCGAGCGTGAAGGGGGCGCTGGAGCACGGGCTGGGCTCGGGCTCGGGCTCGGGCTCGGAGTGAGCACCGGCGTTTCGCGACGTTTCGGTCGCCCCTGACGCGACCGGGACGCCTCGGTTCCGAACGGCTGCTCGTAGCATCAGGCCCGGCGCGGCACGGGCCTGGTGGCCCATCCGGTCTTCAAAACCGGCAGGGCCGGGCAGCCCCCGGCTTGGAAGGTTCGATTCCTTCGCCGCGTCGTTGAGTAATCGCGCCGGGCCGCCTCGGGCCGCGCTCGTGGATGTCTGGCAGTACTTCGCGTCCAAGGCTTGGCAGACTGCCGCGGACGGCTGTATGGCGCGCGCCCGAAAGATCCCCTACGTGGGTGACGAGGTCATCGTTGCCCTGCTTGCGGCCCGGACAGCGGGGGTCGTGATGAGGGTTGAGGACGGAGCACGACGGCTCCTAGTCAAGACCGAAGATGGGCAGGCGATGAGCTTCGCGCTCAGCCGGGCGACCGGTACCTTCCTCCTCGATGGGCAGCAGTCGGGGGCGCGGCTCCTGTTCGACGCCTGATCGCAGCGGGCGCAGGCCGGTCCTCCGGACAGCGGGCGCAGGCCGGTACACGGTGGTACTCGGCTCTCGACGCCTACGTCCGGCACTTCGAGGTCGTGATACCCAGCGACGCCGTCGCACACATCCACCCCGATCTAGCGCAAGGCGCAATCCGGATGATGGAGACCAACATGGGTGCAAAGATCGTCACAGCCGAAGCGTCTGCACGACCACGGGCGCTTGTGCACATCGATGCTCGGGTAAGTGACATGCAATGCGTGTAGTCATCACAGGAGCCACCGGCAATGTCGGCACGAGCTTGCTCGAGGTGCTCGCAGCCGAGCAGCAAGTCGAAGAGATCGTCGCGATCGCGCGGCGGCGACCGCAGCGACCGTTCCCGCGAACGACGTTCGTCGAAGCCGACATCGTCACCAGTGACCTGTCCGAGCTGATGCGCGGCGCCGACGCAGTGGTTCACTTAGCGTGGCTGATCCAGCCCGGGCGGGACGAATCTGTCACGCACGCGGTGAACGTGGCCGGCAGCGAGCGTGTGTTCCGAGCCGCGGCGTACGCAAGGGTACCTGCGCTGATCCATGCCTCCTCGGTCGGCGCCTACTCGAAGGGCCCGAAAGATCGGTTCGTCGACGAGACGTGGCCCACAGAGGGAACGTCCACCTCGTTCTACGCCCGGCACAAGGCGAGCAGCGAGCGCCAACTCGACCGCTTGGAGCGTGAACGGCCGGAGATGCGGATCGTGCGAGTGCGTCCGGGGCTGATCTTCAAGCGCGAGGCCGCAGCCGAGGTGCGGCGCCTGTTCGCGGGGCCGTTCCTGCCAGGGAGCCTGCTGCGGCCCGGCCTGATCCCGCTCGTCCCTGACGTCCCGTGCCTGCGCTTCCAGGGAGTTCACTCGCTCGATGTCGCCGATGCCTACCGTCGCGCGCTGCTGAGCGGTGCTCGCGGCGCCTTCAACGTGGCGGCCGACCCCGTGATCGGTCCGGCCGAGCTCGCGGAGATATTCCACGCACGGCGCGTAAAGCTCTCGTCAGGGCTGCTGCGAGGGGCCGCTGCTGCCACGTTCGCCGTCCGCCTGCAGCCGACCGAACCGGGATGGGTCGATATGGCTCTTGCCGTCCCGCTGATGGACTGCACCCGGGCACGTGTCGAGCTCGGCTGGGAGCCGCGCCACAGCGCGGTCGACGCGCTCGCCGAGCTGATCGCCGGCATGCGTGCGGGTAGCGACCTGGACACGCCGCCGCTCGCGCGCCGGGCCAGTGGCCCGGGCCGCCTGCGCGAGCTGCTGACCGGTATCGGCGGACGCGTTTGACGGCCGGGGGGCCGGCCAGGCGAACTGCTGTCGATTGGTCGCGCTGAGCGGGACGAATCGACAAAGGTTCGGGGTTCTGACCCGCATCTCGCCGGCGTTGCTGGGCCGCCGGCGCGCGTCGGGCGACTAGC
>QHBV01000291.1:0-149 GCA_003244035.1 Solirubrobacterales bacterium
GACACCGTCGACTTCGTGCCCAACTACGACGGCTCCAAGCAGGAGCCCTCAGTGCTGCCCGCGCGCTTTCCCAACCTGCTGGTCAACGGCGGCTCCGGGATCGCGGTGGGGATGGCGACGAACATCCCACCGCACAACCTCCGCGAGGT
>QHBV01000291.1:182-826 GCA_003244035.1 Solirubrobacterales bacterium
TACATCGACGACCCGAAGATCGATGTCGACGGCCTGATGCGCCACATCAAGGGCCCGGACTTCCCAACCGCGGGGACGATCCTCGGGCGGGAGGGGATCCGCGACGCCTACGCCACCGGCCGTGGCCGGATCAGGATTCAGGCCAAGGCCCACATCGAGCCGATCGGTCAGGGCAAGGAGGCGATCATCGTCACCGAGCTGCCCTATCAGGTGCGCAGGGACGGAGAAGGTGGCGTGATCGTGAAGATCAAGGACCTCGTGCTCGAGAAGAAGCTGCCCGAGATCACCGACTTGCGCAACGAGTCCGACCGCCACGGGATGCGGATCGTGATCGAGCTCAAGCGCGACGCGATCCCGAAGGTCGTGCTCAACAAGCTCCACAAGCACACGCCGTTGCAGACGACGTTCGGCGTCAACATGGTCGCGCTGGTGGACAACGTGCCGCGCACGCTGTCGCTGCGCGAGGTGATCGGCCACTACGTCGAGCACCAGCGCGAGGTGATCGTGCGCCGCACGAAGTACGAGCTGCGCCGCGCTGAGGAGCGCGCCCACGTGCTCGAGGGGCTGCTGATCGCGCTCGACCACCTCGACGAGGTGATCGCGCTGATTCGCGGCTCGCGCGATCCCGAGGCGGCCCGCACCGG
>QHBV01000291.1:856-5437 GCA_003244035.1 Solirubrobacterales bacterium
CTCAGCCGGCTGACGGCGCTCGAGGCGGGCAAGATCAAGCAGGAGCATTCCGACCTCATCGAGCGGATCAAGGAGCTGCGCGAGATCCTCGGCGACGAGGGCAGGGTCAACAGCCTGATCAGGGATGAGCTGGCGGAGATCGCCGAGGCATATGGCGACGAGCGCCGCACGGAGATCACGCACGCCGCTGATGAAGTGGACATCGAGGACCTGATCGCCGACCAGCAGATGGTGATCTCGATCACCCACTCGGGCTACGTGAAGTCGCTGCCGCTGTCGACCTACCGCCAGCAGCGCCGCGGCGGCATCGGTGTCACCGGCATGGACATGAAGGACGAGGACTACATCGAGCACCTGTTCGTGTGCTCGACCCACGACTACCTGCTGTTCTTCACCAATCGCGGCAAGGTCTACCGCCTGAAGGTCTACGAGCTGCCCGAGGCCTCGCGCACGGCCAAGGGGCGCGCGCTGGTCAACCTGCTGCCGCTGCGCCAGGGCGAGCGAGTGCAGTCGGTGCTCTCGACGCGAGACTTCGCCGAGGGCGCCTACCTCGTGTTCGCGACCCGCAACGGGATCGTCAAGAAGACCGAGTTCGGCGCCTACAACACGCCGATCAAGGCAGACGGGATCATCGCGATCAACATCCACGACGACGACGAGCTGATCGCCGTGCGGCGCACCAGCGGCGAGGACGACATCATCATGGTCTCGCGCTCGGGCCAGGCCGCTCGCTTCGCCGAGCGTCAGGTGCGCGCGATGGGGCGCGACACGACGGGGGTGCGCGGCATGAACGTCTCGCAGCGGGGCAACGCACTGCTGGCGATGGACGTGGCGCGTGACGATCAGGAGCTGCTGGTGGTCACCGAGAACGGCTACGGAAAGCGCACGCCGATTCCCGACTATCCGGTCAAGGGCCGCGGGACGATGGGCGTGAGGACGATCACGCTGACCGAGAACAAGGGCGCGCTCGCCGGCGCCCTGGTGGTGCGCGAGCACCAGGAGCTCGTGTTCATCTCCCAGAACGGCATGGTCCAGCGCACGTCGGTCCGCGGCATCAGCCGCTACGGCCGCGCCTCGCAGGGCGTGAGGGTGATGAACATCCGCGACGACGACCAGGTCAGCGCGGTCGCGCTGATCGTCGAGTCGGAGGTCGCAACCGCGGCGGCGGTGATTGATGGGCAGGACGGAGCGGACCCATCTGCGCCCGGGCCACCGCACGCTTGACGGTATCGCCCACCCGGTTCGCTATTCTGTGCGAACCAGAGAAAGGAGGTGGTCCGCCTGTCTGAAAGTCATTGTGGGACCCTGGAGGTGTCCGGCCGCTAGGTCGGAGGCTGACCCCGCTCAGCGGAGTCCACCCGAGACACCGCCACGGTGGGCGCCGGGCTGGTCCCTCCGGCATTCGAAAGCCCATCTTCGGTTCATTGGCAGTCAGCAGCAGTACACGAAGGGCGCCGCGTCGACGGCGCCCTTCGTGCGTGTCCGGATATCCTTGGCCGATGTGCCGAAACATCCGAACCCTTCACAATTTCGATCCTCCCGCGACGGACGAGGAGGTGCGGGCGGCCGCGCTGCAGTACGTGCGTAAGATCAGCGGCTCCAGCAAGCCCTCCCGCGCCAATCAGCAGGCGTTCGACCGCGCGGTTGACGCGGTGGCCGCAGCATCGAGCGAGCTGCTGCACGAGCTTCACACCTCGGCTTCGCCGAAGCGGCGCGAGGTCGAGGCGGCGAAGGCGCGTGGCCGCGCCGCGCAGAGGTACGCGGCGTAACGCCTCGGTAGGAGTTGGTTCAGAGCGTCCCCGTCAGGCCGCCAGGTACTGCAGCCACGCCGCCGGAATCGTCGGGCTGGCGACGTGGATGAAGACATGCGGGCTCGGCGTACGTGGCTGCTTGAGCAGCCGCATGCCGACTTGGGGCGGTAGCGCGTTGCCCTTGCGGCGGTTGCACGGCGCGCAGGAGGCGACGATGTTCTCCCAGTTCGAGGCGCCCCCCTTGGAGCGAGGCACGATGTGGTCGACGGTCAGGTTGGAGCGCGCCCCGCAGTACTGGCAGGTCCACTCGTCCCGTGCGAACACCGCTCGGCGGGTGATCTTGCGCCGATGGGTGTCGCGCGGGATCCGGACGTAGCTGAGCAGCCGGATCACGACCGGCCGCGCGATCGTCGCCGTTGCCGAGTGGAGCTCCCAGCCCGCCCGCTCGACGATCTCGGCCTTGTCCTTCAGTAGCAGCACGACCGCCCGACGCACCGTGCAGACGTTGATCGGCTCATAGGTCGCATTCAGGACGAGCACCCGGCCAACTTCACGCCCGCGCCGCCGGTGCTCTGGAGGCGACGCGGACCGCGCTGGTGCTGGCGGTGCTGTGGTGGCCATGGGCTCGCGCGGAGTGTAGCGAGGGCGAGCGGCCGCTCAGGGCGGATCGGAGGCCGTAGACGGGAGCCTGGCCGAAGCGAGTGAGAGACAAGGCTCCATCGCAGAGCCAAATCCTCCAAGGCCTCGCGGATCGGCTGGTGAGCTGGGCTCAGGCAGCGGGGAATGAGCCCAGCAGCCGGAGGACCTCCACGCGCCGGCGCAGGCCATCGAGGGCCTGCGCGACATGCGACTCGCTCTCGCGCCCCTCGATATCGGCGAAGAACATGTAGCGCCCGAGGCCCTGCTTGCGCGGGCGCGACTCGATCCGGGTCAGGTTGACGTCCCGCTTCGAGAGCTCGGAGAGGCAGCCGACGAGCCAGCCCGGCGCCTCGGAGCCGACCCCCCAGAACACGATCGCGGTCTTCCAGGGCCCCGTTCCTCCCGGCCCCGATTCAGGCCCGACGGCTCCGCCCGTCCCCACCGGCCCAGTCCGCCCCAACCACACAAATCGCGTCTCGTTGCCGGCTATGTCCTCGACGCCGGCGCGCAGCACCAGGCAGCCGTAGCGCTCGGCCGCGCCGCGGTTTCCCAGTGCCGCCCACGGCCCATCGTGCTCGGCGACGATCCGCACGGCGTCGGCCGTGGAGCTACCGGCGAGCACCCGCGCCGACGGCAGCCGGGTTCGGATGAAGCGGGCGCACTGTGCGTTGGCCTGCGGGTGGGAGACGACCGTCTCCACCTCTGAGAGCTGCAGCTCGGTGCGCGCGATCAGGCATTGGCGGATCGGATGAACGACCTCGCCGACGATCGCGACATCCCTGGTCTCGATCGCGAGCGCATCGAGCGTCGCGTTGACAGATCCCTCGAGTGAGTTCTCGATCGGCACCAGCGCAAGCTCCGCGAGCCCGTCGTGGACGGCCATCACCGTGTCGTAGATCGTTGGCCGCGGCAAGAGCTCTGGCGCCTGTCCCCCGTCGGCCTCGAGCAGCGCAGTTGCCTCCGTCAACGCGGCAGACTCGATCAGCGCCTCCCAGGTGAAGGTGCCCTCGGGCCCAAAGTAGGCGACTCGCACGGCTAGGAGGCCGCG
Organism: Solirubrobacterales bacterium; assembly: GCA_003244035.1. Classification (GTDB taxonomy): domain Bacteria; phylum Actinomycetota; class Thermoleophilia; order Solirubrobacterales; family Solirubrobacteraceae; genus Palsa-465. The sequence goes on from QHBV01000291.1 coordinate 4,295, forward strand.
CCGCGCCCGCCGGTTGCGGGAGCATCGCCATCTCCCTCGAGCGCGACCCGGACCGCCTCGTCCTCCTCAGGGGAGAGCTCGAGCTCCCCCTGTCCCGCACGGACCTGCTTTGCGTACAGGCGTGTCTGGTCACGATGGTGGATCGAGGACAGCACCACCCCGGAGTGGGTGGCGTCGAGTAGGGCGATCGATGTCGACTGGCGGCCGGACATCTCGCCATAGGCGTCGTAGCGGATCAGCGATCTGTACGCGACCGCCCGATCGAGCCGATGCTCGGCCAGCTGCACCCGATTGTCGAGGCGAGCAACCGCATCCTGGACGTACTCGGACAGTGCCTCGAACCGCGACTGCAGGGCCGCTGCATGGGCCACGAGGTCGTCCTCGCCGTCGCCGAGGACCGCCCGCTGGTCGGCGCGGACGCGCCTCAGCCTGAGCGCCAGCGCGGCGCTGGTCACGATTGCGACGAGCGCGAGCCCCCCGGCCGCGACCGCGACGATCCCCGCCGTGCTGGTCAGGTCGTGCACCGGGGGAAGAATAGGCGCCCACGGTGTCGTCGGAGTGCGGCGCCGCCCGCCCGGTTCGCTACTGGAACGTAACCGGGAACGAAAGCGAGTTGTTCGAGGTGTCCTTCTCGCCGGGGACGGGCTTGACCTTCGCGGTGACGATGGAGGTCCCCGTGGGCGGTGCTGAGCTGAGCGTCACCTGCCCGGTCGTCTGCTGCCCGGCCGTTGTCTGTGGCACGACCGTCTGCCCGCCGATGCTCGTGCCGGTGGCCGTCTTGACCGTCACCGTCAGCACGACGCTGGTCTCGTTGTTGGTCCCGCCGTTGGTGAGGTGGAGCGTGAAGGTCGCAGGCGGGCTGGCGGGAACCGTGTTCGGCGACCCGGGCTGGAGCATCGTGCCGCCGATGCTGACCGAGTCGAGCGAGTGCCCGTGCACGCCCGGTGCCGGCTTGCCGGCCGGGGCTGACCCCTGCGCCCCCAGCTTTCTCGCGATGAACGTCGGGGTCAGCCAGCCGACGTCTGGGAGGAACTGGCCGCTGTCGATCGTCTGTCCGGTGGTTCCCCCGACCGTGATCCCGGCCCCGTGCAGCGCACCGACGATCGGCGGAAGCGTGTAGTCCTTGTAGAGCACGTCCGAGGC
>QHBV01000292.1 GCA_003244035.1 Solirubrobacterales bacterium
GCCTGACCCCCTCCCGCTAACACTGTGTCACTCATTAGTGACCGATCTCTGAGGCGTCAAATCGGTTGGTCGGAGAGCTTGCGAAGCCGGGCTTGGAGGAATGTGATCACGGCTTTGACGGCCTGGGTGACGTACGGGTCCTGGTCATAGAGCTCGACATCATTGTGGGTTTCGATCCAAGTGAGCTGCTTGGGCCCGATGGGGTTGTCATAGGCGGCCTGTCTCGGTGGCCCGCACCTGATCGAGATCGCTAAGACCTTCGAAGCGCGCCACCCCACCTGCAGCGTCGTGGTCACCGACACGGGCTGGGCTCGCGAACAGCTCGACTGGCTGACCCACGGCGAACTCGACCTGCTCGCGATGCGACTGCCGCTCACCGATCCCCAAGTCACGATCGGCCCGATCCTGTCGTTCGAGCACCGCGTCCTTGCCGTCGCCACCGACCACCCGCTCGCGGTACGCAGCTCGGTCAGCATCGAGGACCTCGCCGACTACGTCGTCAGCGACATCGCTACGCTCCCACGCGAGCTGATGGACGCGTTCATCCCACCCCACACCCCGTCCGGGAAACGCCTGCGGCGCACCAACAGCCGCGCCGTCGCCGAGACGCCCGTCCGTGTCGCCCCGGTCAGCTCGTGCACCCAACCATGCCGTCGTTCCTCGAGCACTACCCACACCCTGGAGTAACCGCAATTCCAATCCGAGACATGCCCCCCTCGCAGACCGCACTCGTCTGGCTCGGCAGCGACCGCTCCGCTAAGAACGACGCGTTCATCCGTGCCGCTACCGACATTTTGGAGCAGGTCAACCCAGCAGATCCAGAGGCCATCTCGCTGCCTCCCGGATGACGCTCGGTCAAGCCACGAGCCGTCGCCCATCACGGTCAACCGTCTTCCGTACCGGGCTCCGCGCAGGACGGGCGGCAACGACAAGCTTGACGAGCGAGTCCCGCAATATGAAGGTCTACAACGGTGTCCCTCGGGCCGAGCGCCCCGATTGACGCCGCGTAGCTTTGAATTCTCGTGACCGAGCCCGACTCAAGCGGGACCCCGCGGACTGTTGCGGCACTCCGGCCATTGAGGTCGCGCAGGCTTACGTGAACGCCGTCGAGGGCAGCATGCTGGGACAGACCCTGACTCCAGGTGCTGCACACCGAGGCTCGGTAGCCATCTGAGAGCGGCCAGGGCTGGTTATCCAAGGCGGTTGGGCGCGGCGGCCAGACACCCCAGGTGCCGGGAGCATGACCACCGAGGGCCATTGCGCTTTCAACCGCCGGTTGTTGAGGGATGCTCGAACGGGAGGTTCTGGACACGAACTCGCTCGGGCTCGATGAGCGAGACGATCGCCGAGCGCACGGGAAAGTCGCTGCCGACGTAGCGATTGCTCATACGGTCCATGATCGCGATCGCCTCGTCACCCTCGAGCTCCTGGACCACGCGACCGCGGATCACCACCGCCCAGTAGGGGTTGTGCTCGTCGCAGACCGACACGGCCACTCGTCCGTCGCGTCGTAGGTTAGAGATCTTGAGGTTCTCCTGAGCGGAGAAGATCGCTAGGCGATCTCCCTCGACCGCGATCCACACCGGAGAGACATGCGGCGAGCCGTCAGACATCAAGGTCGCGACGTGCGCCATGTTGCGCGCTCCGAGGAGCTCCCGTACATCATCAGACAGATCGGCCATCAACGCCAGCCTATAGGATGCGGCACCGTCCCTCGCAGGCATCGCTTCCGCTTCGAAATCGCGTCGCGGCATCCTGGACGACTTCGTCCCTCGCTAGCGCTCTTGAGCGTTCTCGCCGTTGGCTATTTGGTATCGCCGGCCGCCCCGGAGAGAGTCGAGCGCCGGCCAGGGCTCTGCTCAGGTGTCCCACCCCGAGAACCGTCTGCCCGGCGCAACTGCGCCTGAAAACTCGTTGAGCAAGCGCGCTGCCATCCCGTGAGCGACGCCTGCCAGCAGGTGAGCAGCCGCTGCCAATCAGCGAACAGCTGATGTCAAACGGCTGAGCAATCCGCTGACAGAACCGTGAGCGTCCACATCAGCCGCACCCGGTGTTGAACCCGCAGCTCGAGCACGTGTAGCAGCTGCCGGTGCGTTGCATCATGCCGCCGCACTGCTGGCAGGCCGGGCCGAGGTCGAGGCCGAAGCGGATGGCTGGACGCACCGGAGGCTCATCGGTCAGCGCGGATGCGGCCGGACGACGTGTTGTCGCGCTGGTGCCACCGTTGCCTTCGCCGTTCGTCTCACGGCGATCTCGCGCAGCCGGGCTGGCGGTATCGCTCAGCTGCGAGCTGGAGGCGTCCTGGGCCATCTTGCGCGCGCGCACCTCGGGCGTGAGGATCCCGAGCTCCTCCTGGAGATCGGCGTCGAGAAAGCGTGAGGCGAGCCAGCGCATGATGTAGTCGGGCATCGACTTCGCGAACGGGATCTCCGGGTTGGTGGTCATGCCCTCGGGCTCGAAGCGCATGTAGCTGAACTTGCGCACTAGCGTCTCGAGCGGCACCCCGTACTGGAGTGAGATCGAGATCGCGGTCGCGAACGAGTTCATCATTCCGCGCAGCGTCGAGCCCTCCTTGCCGATGTCGGTGAGGAAGATCTCGCCCACCGTCCCGTCGTCGTACTTCCCTGCGGTGATGTAGCCCTCGTGGCCCCCGATCGAGAACTTGTGCGTGAGCGACTGGCGCTCGCGCGGCATCCGGCGGCGCCTGGGCGGCGCCTGGGCGAGCGCCTCCGCGACGGCCTTGTCGATGTCGGCCTGCGTCGGCGCCCCCGCGCGCGCGCCCTTGTGCGCATCGGTTCGCAGCGCCTGGGCCGTCTTGGAGCCGTCGCGATAGATCGCGAGCGCCTTGACTCCGAGGCGCCATGCCTGGAGATAGGCGTCTGCGATGTCCTCGGGCGAGGCGGTCTCGGGCATGTTCACCGTCTTCGAGAGGGCGCCGCTGATGAACGGCTGGATCGCACCCATCATCTTGATGTGTCCCAGGTGGGAGATCGCTCGCTTGCCGACGGCGACATCGAACACCGCCAGGTGCTCGTCGGCCAGATCCGGCGCGCCGATGATCGTCCCGTGCTCGTTGACGTACGCGACGATCTGCTCGATCTGCTCATCACCGTAGCCGAGCTTCACCAGCGCCGGCGGAATCGTGCGATTCACGATCGTCATCTGACCGCCCCCCACGAGCTCCTTGAACTTGACCAGCGAGAAGTCCGGCTCGACGCCCGTGGTGTCACAGTCCATCAGGAACGAAATTGTGCCGGTGGGCGCCAAAACCGTTGCCTGCGCGTTCCGGTAGCCATGAGCCTCGCCGGCGGAGACCCCTTCGTCCCATGTCGATCGGGCAGCCGCCAGCAGTGCACCGTCGACACAGTTCCCATCCGGGATCGCGTAGGACGCGTCGCGATGCATTCGCATCACCGCGTTGTGCGCCTCGCGGTTCTCCCCATAGCGGTCATACGGCCCCATCGCCGCAGCGATCCGCGCCGATCCGAGATACCCGCGTCCGGTCATCAGCGCTGTGATCGCCGCTGCCGTCCCGCGGCCCTCGTCGGAGTCGTACGGCACTCCGTCGGCCATCAGGTAGGCGCCGAGGTTGGCGTAGCCGAGCCCGAGCTGGCGGAACGCCCGCGCGTTCGCACCGATCTCCTCGGTCGGATAGCTCGAGGGCGACACCACGATCTCCTGCGCGAGCAGCATGATGTCGACCGCGTGCTCGAACGACTCGACGTCGAACGTCCCGTCGGCGTGGCGGAACTTCATCAGGTTCAGCGAGGCGAGGTTGCAGGCCGAGTCGTCCACGTGCATGTATTCGGAGCACGGGTTAGACGCGTTGATCCGCCCCGACGCCGGGCACGTGTGCCACCGGTTGATCGTGGTGTCGTACTGAACCCCGGGGTCGGCGCACCGCCACGCCGCTTCGGCGATCTCCTTCATCAGCCCACGGGCTGAAATCGGCTCGCCGATCGGCTCGCCGGTCGTGCGGGCGATCAGGCGCCAGTCTTCGTCGTTCTCGGCCGCCCGCATGAACTCGTCGGTGAGCCGGACCGAGTTGTTGGCGTTCTGGTACTGGATCGAGTGAAAGCCCTCGCCGTCGATCGACATGTCAAAGCCGGCGTCGCGCAGCGCCGCAGCCTTGTCCTCCTCCTTGGCCTTGCACCAGATGAACTCGCGAATGTCCGGGTGGTCGATGTCGAGCACGACCATCTTGGCGGCGCGCCTCGTCTTCCCGCCAGACTTGATCGTGCCGGCCCAGGCATCGGCGCCGCGCATGAAGCTGACGGGGCCCGAAGCGGTGCCTCCCTTGGACAGCGGCTCCATCGATCCGCGCATCTTCGACAGGTTGATGCCCGCCCCAGAGCCGCCGCGGAAGATCTTGCCCTCCTTGGTGTTCCAGTCGAGGATCGACTCGATGTTGTCCTCGACGCTGAGGATGAAGCAGTTGTGGACGGCGATGTTGTTGGTGAGGAACTCGCCGGACTCGGTCTGGATGTCGTAGACGTCTTGGACGCCACCGGGCTCGATCGCGACGATCTGCTCCTCGCGAAGATCTGGACAGCGCTTGTGACCATGCAGTGTCAGCGAGCGCAGCAGCTTGTCGGACTTCTCGCGGCTGGGGAAGCCGACCAGCTCGGCGAAGCGTCCGCGCTCGGATCCGATTCCGATGGCGAGCTCGTGCAGATCATGCCGGTCAGCCCGTGGGTCGCGCTTGCGCAGGCGACGCGAGTAGATGCCGAGCACCATCAGCAGGAGCTGGAGGTCCTCGGTCCAGCGCTCGCCGATCACAGCGACTGCGACGCGGGCGTTCTCATGGCCGCTTTGAGAACCGATCGAGACGTATCCATCGGCTTGGAAGATGCTCTGCAGGTACGCGCCGATCTCGTCACGGGAGGCCGTCCACATGCGAGCTGGAACCCGCATGTCGACGCCCGGTGCAAGCAGCTCCCAGCGGTCGACGAAGTCGCGCAGCACCTCGCCGTACAGCCGGATGCTCCGGACACGAACCTCCTTCGTGTCGGCCTCTCGCACCTTCCGGTGGACATCCGGGAAGACGACGTCGAGGTGACTCATCACCCACTCGTACTCGTCGTCGCCGGCGACCAGGAGTTCGATCGTCAGTGAGCGGTTCGTCCCATGCTGGCCGACGAAGCCGTCGGCTTGGAGCCAGCCGGCGAGCGCGGCCTCGGAGGCCTTCAGGTGGTCCGTCTCCTCCGGCTCACTCGCTTCATCAAAGACCTGCGTCGCGCCGGCCAGAACCAGAGCACCGGCGTCCACCTTGGCCCGGTGTGGGTGCAGGTGCATGCGCATTCCAACCTCAAGCTGATCGACGCGAAGCCAGCTCGTCTGTCCGTGCGCCTTGGCGGCGGCCTTGACGACGTGGTCGGGCGTGGCTTCGATGAAGCTCCCGTTGCGCAACCGGACTCGCCAGACCGGCTTGCGCCCATTCGCCTTCGTGGCCACGACACGCGTCGCCCCGATCGAGTCGTAGACCTCGCGCCCCACCTGCTCGTCCTCGACGAGCTCGCCGATCGGCACCATCCCCTCGGGCGTGGAGACGAGCGCGTGGTACGGCAGGCACGCCGAGCATTGCGGGCTCTCCTCGAAGCCCACGTTGAACCACACCGGCGAGTTGAACGCCGCCATCTGGCGCAGCAGGATGTGGGTCAGCTCGGCCTCGAACGCATCGCCGTCCGCTTCGGTGGCGAAGTAGCCGCGCTCGCGCCCCCACCTCGCGATCGTCCCGGCGACGCGGGCGATCATCTGCTTGACCGAGCGCTCGCGCACGGGCGAGCCCAGCTGACCGCGGAAGTACTTCTGCGCGACGATGTTGGTTGCGTTCTGCGACCAGCTCGTGGGGAACTCGACGTCGCGCTGCTCGAAGGAGACCTTGTCTCCGTGGCCGATCACCGCATCGCGCAACTGCCACTCCACCGCGTCGAACGGATGCTCGCCGGGCGTCGTGAAAAGGCGGCGAATCGAGAGGCCCTCGTGCGCGCTTGACTCGGGCGGAAGTTGTGTTTGCGGGGTGTGCGCCATGCCGAACTGCTCCTCTCGTGCTCCGTTCGCTTTGCTGCCAGACCCGGCGCCGACACGGGCCGAGGGGGAACGACGAATACTTGCGAACGGGTCGGACGGAAAGAGCGCCTGGTACGGCCCTCAGCGCCCGAGTCCCAGCGATCGGAGCGACCACCAATTCTATCGCCCGGCCGCCGACCCATGCCCCAGGCGGCCTGGGGCTCAGAGCCCTCCTGCTAGCTTCGCGCCGATGTCGGCGGCGCATCTGAGCCACCCCCGCGGAGGCAGCCACGGCGCCACCGCGGGGGCGTCCACCCTGGCGCTCGCCTCCCCCGCGTCGCACGCGATCGCCGAAGCGCGGGCGCCCGTCGCGCTTGCCGGCGCGCTGCTGGTGCTGCTGCTGTACGCGGCCTTCTCGCACGGTGCGAGCACCGTGACCGACGGCGCCCGCGTCGAGGTGGCGATCGCCGCGATCGCGGCGCTGGCCGGCGGAGCATGCCTGTGGACCGGCACGCTGCGGTGCTCAGCTCCCCGACTCGCCCTCGCGGGTGCCGGGCTGCTTGCGGCGTTCGCGCTCTGGAGCGGGATCACAGTTCTCTGGAGCGTCGCCCCCGACCACACCTGGCTCGAGCTCAACCGGGTGCTCGCGTACGTGGTCGTGCTCTTCCTCGCGTTCGCGCTCGGCGCGTCCCACAGCCGCTCTGTGGAGCTGATCGCGAAGGGGTTCGTGCTCGTCGCGCTGGCCGTCAGCGTGTACGCGCTTGGCCAGAAGCTGCTCCCGGGACTGCACATCGCCGGGGTCTTCGACCTCAACACGACCGGCTCGGTGCCGCGCCTGCAGGAACCGCTCGGCTACTGGAACGCGCTGGCGCTGATGATCGCGATGGGCGTGCCACTCGCGCTCGCGCTCGCGCTCGACAGCGAGGGGACGAGGCGAATGCGGTTGGGTGCGCTGCTCGCGTTGGCGCTGATGCTGCTGACGCTCGGGTTCACGTACTCGCGCGGGGGTGTGCTCGCGCTCGTGCTGGGGCTGCTCGCGGGAATCGCGCTCAGTGGCGCCCGGCTGCGCTCGCTGATGTGGCTGGCGGTGGCTTGCGCGGCCGCGCTGCCATCGCTCGTGCTCGGGCTCACCGACCACGCGCTGACCGCGGCGAACGTCGGGCTCGGGGCGCGAGAAACCGCCGGCGCCGTGCTCGCAGGCGTGGTGATCGTCTCGGCGCTCGCGCTGATCGCGGTGGGGCGCACGCTGCTCGGACTCGAGCAGCGTGTCGTCATCGGTCCCGAGCGGGCCCGCGCGATCGTGCGCTCGTTGGTCGCCTCGACAGGCGTCGTCGTCGTCGTCGGCGTGCTTGCCGTGGCGCTCTCCTCGCGGGGGATCGACGGCACGGTCTCCCACGCCTGGAAGAGCTTCACCACCACCCACGAGACCAGCACCTCGGATCCGAGCCGGCTGCTGTCGGTGGACTCGGAGAATCGTTGGGTGTGGTGGAAGGAGGCCGCGGGCGCGTTCAGCGATCGCCCAGTGGCGGGCTGGGGAGCCGGGTCATTCGGGGTGGTGCACCTGCTCTACCGCCGCGATCAGCTCTCGGTACAGCAGCCCCACAGCCTGCCGCTGCAGTGGCTGGCCGAGACCGGACTGACGGGGGCGCTGCTCGCGATCGCCGGTTGGGGACTGCTGCTGAGCGCGGGGGTGAAGGGTGTAAGGCGACGCCCGCTGGGGACCGAGCGGCTGCTGGCGGCGGCGCTGCTTGCGGGCTCCGTCGCCTTCGCCGTCCACGCCTGCTACGACTTCGATTGGGACATCCCGGGCGTGGCGCTGCCGGCGATCGTGCTGCTCGGGGTGCTCCTTGGGTCATCCGGGAGGCGCGCCGATCAGCCGGTGGCGGCCCTGCGGGGGCCAGGCCCGGTGACGAGGCTGCTCTCGCTCGGCGCGTTGACGCTGTCGCTGTGCACGTTCGCGCTGTCCGCGATCCTGCCGAGCCTCGCCGCCGGCGAGGCCGGCACGGCCCAGTTGACCGCTGCCAGCTCCTCTCCGGGTGCGCTGCAGACCGCGTTGCGCGCCGCCACGCTCGCGAGCGGCCTCGACCCGCTCTCCGACGCCGGTCCCTCGGCCCAGGCGGCGATCGCAGAGCAACGCGGAGAGCTGCCGCAGGCCCGCGCATACTGGCTCGAGGCTGTCCGGCGCGAGCCCGCCGACGTCCAGGCATGGGTCGAGCTGGCGGACGTCGAGCTCGAGCTGGGCGATCAGCGCAACGCGAGCCGGGCGAATGTGCGGGCGCTGGCGCTCGATCCCCTCGGCCGGTCGGCTGCGAGCCTCCGGAGCGGCGCCTCGTTCTTGGCGAACCTGATCGCGGCGCCCCCGGCCGACTCGGCGACCGCGCCGCCGCTGTCGCGAGGATGAGTCGCTACGGCGCAAAGCCGAGCTTCACCGCGCCGGTCAGGATCAGGATCGCGATGGTGACCCCGAGCGCGAGCAGGAGCAGCCCGACCACCGTCTCCGAAGGAAGCCGGCCGGCCCCGGACCGGCGCTGTCGCCCCCGCCCGCGAGGGCGCGTGGCCGCGCGTGGCCGCGCGTGGCCCTGAGTCAGCGCGGCCTCGCGCGCGCGCGGCATTTGTGGCCTGCTCCGGGCGCCTGGGGTTGGTTGTTGTGATGGGGGCGGCTTCGCCGCCCTGGTTTTTGCCTGCGCTTGGCGCGCGGCCTGGCGTGCTGCTCCGCGCCCTGCGGCGAGGACCTCGGCTCGAGCCTGCTCCCGTGCGTGGTTCTCAGCCCTCAGCCTGATGGCGTCGAGCTCCTGCTCCCGCCCCGCTGTCGCGAGGCCCGCACGGGTCCTCCCGAGCTCATCGCGAACGCTCTCCAGCTGAGTCCTGGTGGCCTCCAGCTCGGCGCGAGTGCTCCCCAGCTCGCGCCCGGCGCGCTCGACCTCGCCGGCGAGTGCCCCCGCCCGTGCCTGCGCGGCCGTGTGCGAGTCCTGCGCTTGGCGCTGCTCCGCGCGTATGTCTGCGACCGTCCGCTCGGCATCGGTGCGGGCGGCGGCAAACAAGGCGACCTCCGCCACGAGGCGCTGCAGCCGGTCCGACAGCGAGCCTCGCTCGGCGGTCAGCGTCTCGACCCGCCGCGCTAGCTCGTCCGCCAGGCCCTCCTGCTCCTGCGCCCGGCGCGAGACGGCGGCGAGGCCGGCCGCCTCGTGCTGCGCCTTCTCCGTCCGCGTTTGCGCCTGCGTGAGCTTGGTGCCCGCCTCCTCGAGCTCGGTCTGGAGCTGGCGAGCCGCCCGTTCGGCATCCCGGCGGGCGGCCAGCGACGAGCTCAGATCCGCCACGAGGGCCGCCAGGCGCTCGCGCTCGCCCACGCTGGCTGGCCTGGGCTCGCCGCCGAGCTCGCGTCCGACGCCGAGCTCGGCTTGCAGCTGCTGTGCGCGCTCGCGTTGCTTGGTGGCCTCGGCCCGCGTCGCGCGCAGGCGCTGCTCGGCCTGGGCCTGGGCCTGGGCAACGCGCGCCTGCGTCTGCTCCGAGGCGTCCGCCAGCTCGCGACTGAGGTCCTCGCGCCGAGCTGCCTCCCGCTCCAGCTTGTGCTCCAGTTCGCGCACGCGCGCGAGCGCTGCCTCGTGCTCACCGCCGAGCGCCGCGACTGCCTGGTTGGCCTCCGCGGCCGTGGCCTGAAGCTCGACGATCCGAAGCTCGGCGTCGGAGGCGATCCGCTCCTTGGAGGCCAGTGTCTCGCGCAGGCGCTCCGCGGCCCCTGCCTGGGCCTGGCGCAGGCGCTCCTGTGCCTCTGAACGCAGCCGCTCGCGCTCGGCCGCGTGCTCGGCGATCCGCTCGCCGGCCGTCAGCTGGGCCCGCCGCTCGGCTTCCGTGCTCGCTCGCTCGGCTTGCTCACGCGCTCGCACGGCGCGCTCGGAGAGCTCGCACGCGGCGCTCAGCTCGGCTTGCAGCAGCTCCGCGCGCTCACGCTGCTCGGTTGCCTGCACCCGCGTCGCGTGCAGGCGCTGCTCGGCCTCCGCCTCGGCCTGGGCAAGGCGCGCCTGTGCCTGCTCGGATGCGTCCGCCAGCTCGCGACTGAGGCCCTCGCCGCGAGCTGCCTCCCGCTCCAGCTTGTGCTCCAGTTCGCGCACGCGCGCGAGCGCCGCCTCGTGCTCGCCGCCGAGCGCCGCGACGGCCTGGTTGGCCTCGGCGGCCGTGGCCTGAAGCTCGATGATCCGAAGCTCGGCGCCGGAGACGATCTGCTCCTTAGAGGCCTGGTCCTCGCGCAGGCGCTCCGCTGCCTCTGCCTGGGCCTGGCGCAGACGCTCCGCAGTCTCTGAGCGCAGCCGCTCGAGCTCGGACGCGTGCTCGGCGGCGAGCTCGCGCTGCTGGGTGGCCTCGGCCTGCACCGCCTGCAGGCGCTGCTTCGCGTCCGCCCTGAGACGCTCGATCTCTGAGCCCGACGCAGCCGCGCTGCGCTCGGCCCGGCGCTCCGCCTCCTGCGCCTGCGCCTCGGCCTTGGCGATGGCGACCCGCGCGTGGGCAAGCTCACGCTCCAGCGCCTCTCCCTGCTCCCGGTGCCTTGCCTCCTGCTCGGCGAGCTTGGTCACCGAATCCTGCAGGCGCTGTTGATGCTCCCGCCGCAGCTGCTCGAGCTCCGCAGCGTGCTGGCTCGCCAGCTCTCCGGTCGTGAGCACGGCGCGGCGGCCGGACTCCCGCATTGCCGCCTCGATGCGCTGCTCGGTCCCCTGGCGGATCGTCTTCTCGCGAAGCTTGGTCTCCTCCTGGGCTCGCTCGAGCTGGCGCTCTGCCTCCTGGCGCGCTGCCTGCTCACGCCGCGCGTGGCGATCGTTTGCGGCGAGCTGCCGCTCGAGCTCGGCCACCCGGGCCAGATGCTCTCCCGCGTCCGCAGCCAGGGCGGCGCCGGCCTGGTCGAGCTCGCTGGTTCGCTGCTCGGCCTGCTCCGCACGCCGAACCGCGTGGTCGAGCTCGGTTTGCATTTCCTGCGTGCGGCGTTCGCTGTCGGAGCGCAGCTGGTCGAGCTCGGCACGATCACGCTGGAGCAGCAGCTCGGCCTCAGCCGCTCGCGCCTGCGCCGCCTCTCTGGCGTTGCCGGCGGCCGCGAGCCGCTCCGCCGTCAGTCGCTGGCCGTCGGCGTGCTCGAGCGCCTGCCGCTCCGCCCGGGCAGCCGCCGCTCGCGCCTGCTCCAGCTCCGCTGCCGCGCTGGCACGTTCCTCGGCAAGCGCGGCGCCGGCCTGCAGCAAGCGTTGCTGGGCCTCCCGGAGGGCGGCATCTCGCTCGGCGACGGCAGCGTCACGGGCAGTCACGGCCCCCTCGAGTGCCGCCAGCGCGTCCGATTCCCGCTCGAGTTGAATCTGCACCTCTGCCTGCGCCGCGCGGGCGGCGCGGTGCTCGCCTTCGACTTGCACCAATCGCGCGAGTGCCTGCTCTCGGGCAGAGGCCACACGCGTCGCTCGCTCTTCCGCCGCCGTCCGGTGAGTGCGTTCGGCCTGCAGCCGCCGGTTGAGCTCGTCGATCGCGAGGCGCCGGGCTTCCGCCCGCCGCTCGGCCTCGTCCCGCAACCTGCGCTCTTCGCGCAGCGCCGCCCGACTCGCATCCCGTGACAGAGCCGGCGCCGGGGTCGCTCGGGCCGTCGACATCGCCCGCGGAGCAGCCTTTGGCCGGCGCCGTCGTCGTGGCGTGGGCAGCTTGAGGACCGAGCCGTCGGCGAGCTCGAGCCCGAACGCGGCTTGGCCCTGCACCAGCTCCAGCGGTGCGGAGTAGGCAGCCCGCAGCAGACCGGCTGGATCTGGCGGTGCCTGCAGGGGTAGCAGGCGGTGACGTCGTTCTCCGTCATCGACCACCAGCGTCAGCTCTCCGCGGATCCCAGCGCCCGCCGAGGAGCGAGCGGCCACCCTGAGCAACGCGGTCCCGGGTGCCGCCTCGATCTGCTCGAACGCTTCGAGCTCGATGGAGGAGGAGGCGTCGATCACGGCTGTCGGCGATTGTATGTAGGTCATATCTCCGGCGAGCACGGCGGTTTGCGCGGCTGGCTACGCGCGGGCTCTAGAGGAGGTCTCCGAGCGCCGCGAGCGCCGCCGCGAGCATGTGTTCTGGCGCTTGCGTCGCGTCGATTCTCCGGATTCGCTGCGTGTCGGCGTGGGCGAGCTCGGCGTACGCGGACGCGACCCGGGCGTGGAAGCTCTCGCCTTCGGCTTCGATTCGGTCGAGCGGATCCCGCCGCGCCCGTGACCGCGCTCGACCACGCGCCGGGTCAATCTCCAGCAGCAGCGTTCGATCGGCGCGCAGTCCTCCGGTCGCGAACTCGTTGAGCCTGCGCACGGCCTCGATGCCGAGGCTCCTGCCCGCGCCCTGATAGGCGAGCGAAGAATCGACGAAGCGGTCGAGCAACACCCACACCCCGCCGCTCAGCAGCGGCTCCAGCGCCTCCTCCACCAGCTGCGCCCTGGCGGCGGCGTAAAGAAGCGCCTCGGCGCGGGCACCGACTTGCAACGCGGGGTCCTTGACCAGCTCGCGGATGCGCTCGGCGGTCTGCACACCGCCCGGCTCGCGGAGCTGTCGTACGTCGACAGCTCGTGCCGTGAGCGCGTCTGACAGCGCGGTCGCGAGCGTCGTCTTGCCGGCGCCGTCGAGTCCTTCGATCGTGATCAGCCGTCCACGCTCCATGACGATGCGCTCCGACGTTATCGCTGGCTAGCATCGGAGCACGTGCTCGCGGAGCTCGCTCGACAACCACACGCCCGCGCCGTGCTGGCACCCGTCCTGGCGCCGGGCGGCCGGCCCTCGCACGCTTACCTGTTTCACGGTCCCGGTGGCGCCGGCAAGCGCTCAGCCGCGCGCGCGGTGGCATCCGAGCTGCTCGCCACCGGATCGCCCCAACCAGAGGACGCGCGCGCGCGGGTGGTGTCCGGTGCTCACCCCGACCTGACCTGGGTGACGCCGAGCGGGGCGCACGAGATCCTGGTGGCAGACATCGACGCGCCGGTTGTCGCGGCATCGAGCAGGACGCCGTTCGAGTCCAGTCGCAGGGTGTTCGTGATCGAACGCGTCGACGAGCTTGGCGAGGAGGCCGCCAACCGGATGCTGAAGACGCTCGAGGAGCCAGCGCCCTACGTGCATCTGATCCTGCTCACCGAGAGGCTCGCGGAGGTGCTGCCGACGATCCGATCGCGCTGCCAGCTCGTGCGCTTCGATGCATCCTCTGCCGAGGACCTGGCGGGGCAGATCGAGGCGCTCGGAGTGAGCCGGGCGACGGCGATCGCCTGCACGCGGCTCGCCCTGGGCGACGGCGCCCGCGCGCGAGAGCTCGCCAGCCAAGAGGGGGCGGCACTGCGGGAAGCCGCCGAGCGGTTCGCGCGCGCCGCGGTCGCGGGAGACGTGTCGGCTCGTGATCTCTGCTCGCAGCTGATTGCGACAATCCGGCGACGGGGGGAGGTGACGCGGGCCGAGCTCGAGGGTCGCGCGGCAGCGGAGCTCGAGCTTTACCCACGCAAGGAGCGAAAGCGCATCGAGACCGAATGGACTGACCGAATCAAGCGGGTCCGGCGGCGAGTCGAGACTTCGGCGCTCGACTTGGCGCTCCAGCTGGTCGCACTGTGGTTCACGGACCTGATGTGCCTGAGTTGGGGCGCCGAGGATCTCGTGCGCCATTGCGACCGGTGCTCCCAACTGGCAGCCGACCTCGGCGGCGCGCCTCTGCAGTTGCGCGCCGCGGTTGAGCTCGTCGAGGAGACGCGGGCGCGCTTTGCCCTGAACGTCACCGAGGAGCTCGCGTGCGAGGCGCTCGCCTATCGGCTGGAACACGTGCTGGCACAGTGAGCCACACTCGCGCCGTGAGCCACCCGGATGAGGCCGCGAGCGGCCAAGCAGCGCAGCGGGTCTACCTGCGGGCGCCGAGCCCGCCAGACGGCCCCGAGTTCGTGGCGGTGATGCGAGCGAGCCGATTGTTCCATCGCGCCTGGGCGAGCGCGCCCTCGGACGACGAGCACTTTGCCGCCTACCTTGCCGATGCGCGACGCGAGGACTTCGAGGCGATGCTTGTGTGCCGGTGCGCAGACAACGCGATCATTGGCTTCTTCAACCTCTCGCAGATCGCCAGAGGCTCGATGCAGAGCGCCTATCTCGGCTACGCGGCCGGCAAGCCATACGCGCAGCAAGGCTACATGCGGGAGGGGATCGAGCTCGTGTTGGACAATGCCTTCCTGAACCTCGGGCTGCATCGTGTCGAGGCGAACATCCAGCCTGGCAACCATGCCTCGCTTGCGCTCGCTCGCGGCGCGGGTTTTCGTCGAGAGGGCTTCTCACCGCGCTACCTCAAGATCGGCGGCCGCTG
>QHBV01000293.1 GCA_003244035.1 Solirubrobacterales bacterium
GAGCGGTTGACGATCTGCGAGAACGCCGCGCGGGGCATGCGCGGCACGTTCTCCCGCACGCGGTCGAAGACGATGATCGTGTCGTACAGCGAGTAGCCCAAAATGGTGAGCAGCGCGGCCACCGTCGCTGTCGTCACCTCCCGGCCGGTCAGCGCGTACACACCGCTGGTGATCAGCAGGTCGTGCATCAGCGCGATCAGAACCGGGATGGCGAACTTCCATTCGAACCGCAGCGCCACATACGCCGAGATCACCAGCAGCGAAGCGATGATCGCGATCACGGCGCTGTTGGCGACGGTCTGCCCGAAGGTGGGGCCGACCGAGGTGCTGTTGATGTCGTTGCCGTTGTCGGCGATCCCGAAGTGGCTCTCGAGCGCGCTGCGCACGCTGTGCTCGCCCGCCGGCTGGAGCTGCTTGGCGGAGATCTGAAAGCCGTTCGAACCGAGCGTCTTGTCACCGGAGACCTTCTGGACGGACGGGCCGACGGCGCCGGCGGCGCTGACCACCGAGCGAACCTGCTGCTCGCTGGCGCCGTGGCTGAGCCCGACGGTGATGCGCGTCCCCGAGGTGAAGTCGATCCCCAGGTTCAGCCCCCGCCCGCCGATCGCGAGCGCTCCGACCAGCAGAATCACGCCGGACATCGAGAAGAAGTACCGCGAGGCGCCCATGAAGTCGAAGCGCACGATCCGGCGGTTGCCCCCGGCCCCCAGCGCGGAGGGGCTCGAGATCGCGCGCGAGTCCCCCATGCTCATCAGGATCGCCTGCGTCGCCAGCACCGCTGTGAACAGGGACACGATCGTCCCGATCCCGAGCGTGAACGCGAAGCCCTTGACGTCGGCCGTCGCGAGCACGAACAGGATGAACGCGGTCATGATCGTGACCACATTCGCGTCGATGATCGCGGTCAGGCCCTTGCGGTAGCCGGTTACGATCCCCTGCCGGATCGAGCGCCCGGCCCGGATCTCCTCCTTGACGCGCTCGAAGATCACGATGTTGGCGTCCGCGGCCACGCCGATCGTGAGGATCAAGCCGGCGATTCCGGGCAGCGTCAGCGTGACCGGGATCAGCTTGATCAGCGCGAAGAAATAGGCCGCGTAGACCAGCAGGGCGGCCGTCGCGATCAGCCCGAGCACGCGGTAGAAGGCGAGCAGGAAGAGCGCGACCACGAGCAGGCCGGCGAGGCCCGCGACCAGGCCCTGGTTGAGCGCCTGCTTGCCGAGCGTGGCTGACACCTGCGACTCGGAGATCAGCTTGAGATTGATCGGCAGCGCGCCGAGCCGCAGCTGCGTGGCGAGGTCCTGCGCGGAGGTGATCGTGAAGCCGCCGGTGATGTCGGCGCCGTTGTCGCCGTTGATTCCGTCCGGGTAGAGCTTGTAGTCGATCGAGGGGACGGTGATCAGCTTGTTGTCGAGCGCGACGGCGAAGTGCTGGTTGAGCGTCTGGCCGAGTCCGCTGACCAGCGAGCCGCGCTTAGCGATCGCGGCGGTGACGCTCTGGAACGCCGCCTTGCCCCGCGAGGTGAAGGAGAACGTGACGTCCGGCGAGCCGCTCTGGTCGGTTGACTGCTGGGGGTTGGTGATGTCGTTGCCGAACAGCGAGACGTGGTCGGAGAGCACGTAGAACTGGGCGTTGGGGTCGGAGAAGCTCGTCGTCTGCTTGGCGCTCAAATCCGCGGCCTGGAGCACCACCGTGCCCTGCGGAACCACGAGCGTCTGCGGTTGCCCCTGTGAGGCACTGACTCCCGCGGGCAGCCCGGAGAGGAGGTCCTGCTGGTTGTCGTCGGGCCCGGAGAGCAGGCAGTGGACTCCGGGCACCGGCGCCTTGGCCTGGTCACGCGAGGCGATCGCGCACGCAGCGCTTCCGGGAGCGCCGAACAGGTAGTACTCGGGTCCTTTGCGGGAGTTGTCCGAGCTGGCCTGCGGCGGCTGCTTGGAGGCGAGCGTGACCGCGTCATAGAGCGACATGCTGCCTCCACCGGGGAGGCCGGGCGAACCGTTCCCGGAGGGGTTGCTGATCGCGATCGCGGCCGGATCCTGGGCCGGGAGCTGGCCGGCGACGGGCTTTCCATTCGGGGTGAGCGCGTTGCGCTCCCAGTCGAAGAACTCCAGCCGCGCCGTCGTGCCCACCTGCTTCTCGGCGCGGGCGATGTCCTTGACGGCCGGCAGGCCAACTGAGATCAGGCTGCTGCCGGTGGTCTGGATCTGGGGTTCGGACACACCCAGCTGGTCGACCCGCTCGCGCATGATGTCCACCGCGCGCTGGAGCGCGTCCTGGGTCACGTGCGGGGTCTGCTGTGTCGGCTCGCCCTGGTACACGAGCTCGACCCCGCCCTGCAGATCGAGCCCGAGGCTGGTCTTCATCTGCGCGATCACGACGATCGAGGCCGCGATCAGCCCAGCGACGATCAGCAGGACGAAGCCGTGGCGCTGGCGGTCGGTCATCGGCCCGGACGGGTGCTAGCCGTGGTTGCGCGGAGTGAGCACCAGCAGCACCCCGCCCTCGTCGTCGTCGTAGGCGGGAAAGATGTCGGCCACGGCCTTGGCGGGGAGGTCGTTGTGGGCGTTGACCTGCACCGGCTTACCCTGCACGCGGACCTCCCACTCGAGCGCGGTGCCGACGTGGTCGGTGCCGTCCTCGAAGTGCAGGCCCAGCGCCTCGCCCACGGCGCGACCGAGCGCCTGCTCGGTCTTCAGGCCCGTCAGCTCGAACGAGCCCCTGCCGCAGTCGACGATCCGCCCCGCGGAGTCGCAGGCGAAGAACGCCGCGTTGGGGGCGGGGTAGTAGTCGTCGAGCAGCTCGAACAGATAGGCGAACCCGCACTGATCGCACCCGCGTGCCTCGCGGCGGAAGCCGGCGTTGCGGTCGGTCGCCATCGACCGGTGCCCACAGTGGGGGCAGATGAAGTAGTGCTCGAGAGCCATCGGCGGCTGAGGATAGACGGCGGTCGCAGGGTCCGCGACGCGCTACAGCAGCGACAGCGGCCCGGGCGCCTCGAGCCCCAGATGCGCGTACGCGCGGCGGGTCGCGGCACGACCGCGCGGAGTGCGCTCGATCAGCCCGCGCTGGAGTAGGTAGGGCTCGTACACGTCCTCGATCGTGTCCCGCTCCTCGCCCACCGCCACCGCCAGCGTCGAGAGCCCCACGGGCCCGCCCGAGAACTTCTCGCAGATCGCCCGCAGGATCTCGCGGTCGAGCCGGTCGAGGCCCTCCTCGTCGACCTGCAGGAGATCGAGCGCCGCTTGCGCGACGGGCGCGGTGACGATCCCACGGTCGCGGACCTCGGCGTAGTCGCGCACGCGCTTGAGCAGCCGGTTGGCCACCCGCGGAGTTCCCCTGCTGCGCTGCGCGATCGCGACCGCACCACCGTCCTCGACCGCCACATCCAGCAGCCTCGCCGAGCGCCGGACGATCCTCGCCAGGTCCTCGGCGCCATAGTGCTCGAGCCGGTGTTGGATCCCGAAGCGGTCGCGCAGCGGCGTGGTCAGCAGCCCGGTCCGGGTGGTCGCCCCGATCAGCGTAAACGGCGGCAACTCGAGCGTGACCACGCGCGCGCCGGCGCCCTGACCGACGGTGATCGGCAGGCAGCGGTCCTCCATCGCGGGGTAGAAGGTCTCCTCGAGCGCGCGCGGGAGCCGGTGGATCTCATCGACGAAGAACACCGAGCGCGGCTCGAGCGCGGTCAGGAACGCCGCGACGTCGCCCTTGCGCTCGAGCGCCGGGCCGGCCGTCTGCACGAACGGGACGTCGAGCTCGGCGGCGACGATCTGGGCGAGCGATGTCTTGCCGAGGCCGGGAGGGCCGGCGAGCAGCACGTGGTCGAGCGCCTCGCCACGGCTCGCCGCGGCCGCGATCGAGACCGCGAGCTGATCCTTGAGTGCATCCTGGCCGACGAAGTCCACCAGCCGGCGGGGGCGCAGCGAGCGGTCGAGCTCCTCGTCGGCAAGGGCTTCGGGCGCCTGGATCCGGGGGGCGGGGGTCATCGGTGCGCGCTCCGCAGCGCGTGGGCGGCGGGGGTCATCGGTGCGCGCTCCGCAGCGCGTGGGCGATCAGGTCCTCCGGGCGCTCGCCGGCCGCCTCCTGCAGCAGGTCATCGGCCTCCTGCGCGGTGTAGCCGAGAGCGACGAGGCCCTCGCGTGCGATCGACCGCGGGCTCTGGGCGCGGGTGATCGAGATCTCCTGCTCGCCCGCCGTGGCGCCGGCCTTCTCTCGCAACTCGACGATGATCCGCTCGGCCGTGCGCTTGCCGATCCCCGGAACCGCCTGCAGCCTCGCCGTGTCGCCTGCCGCGAGCGCCGCCAGCAGCGCGCGCGGAGGGCCGCCCGAGAGCACCGCGAGCGCGACCTTCGGACCGACCGATTGCACGCCCAGCAGCAGCAGGAACAGCTCGCGCTCCTCCTCACTCGCGAAGCCGTACAGCGCCAGCGCGTCGTCGCGGACGACCAGGTGCGCGTGCAGCGTCACCGTCGCGCCGACGGCGGGGACATGGCGCAGCGTCTCGGCGGAGACGGCGAGCTTGTAGCCGACGCCGGCGCAGTCGATGACGACGTGGTCGGAGCGACGCCCAGCGACCGCGCCCGAGACGAGCGCGATCACGCGGGTGCGACCGCCTGCGCGCGGCCGATCGCGTCGGCGAGCTGCGCGCGGTTGACGTCGCAGATCGCGACGGCGAGCGCGTCGGCGGCGTGGTCCGGGTAGGGCGGCGCCGCCAACCCGAGCAGCCGGGCCACCATCCTCGCGACCTGCTCCTTGCCGGCACGGCCGTGGCCGCAGACGGCCCCCTTTACCTGCTGGGGGGTGTAGGAGCGCGAGCGCACGCCCCGCTGCCCAGCCGCCAGCAGCACCACCCCGCGCGCCTGGCCGACCGCGAACGCGGTGCGGGCATTGGCGCCGAAGTAGAGCTCCTCGATCGCGAGCGCATCGGGCTCGTGCGCGTCGAGCAGCTCCGCCACGCGCGCGTGGATGTCGGTCAGTCGCCGCTCGAGCGCGATCCCCGCGCGCGTCTGGATCACGCCGTGCTCCAGCGCGCGCAAGCGCGGGCCGATCCCCTGCACCACGCCGTAGCCGGTGCTGGCGGTACCGGGGTCGATTCCGAGGACGATCATGCGAGGGGATTCTGCGCGGGGGCCCGGACGCCTGCCCGAAAGGCCGGCGATTGGACGCTCCGCAGATGGCAACGCCAACGCGGTCAGGCGTCATCGGGCAGCAGCTACGTACCGGATCGCCTGTGCGAGGCGGGCTGTGCCGTGCTCAACCCTCAGCCGGCGGGTTGTGCTTGATGCCCAGCAGGCTGAGGAAGAAGCTCGAGAGGATGGTCTGCACCCCGAGCATCAGCGCGACCGCCGCCGGGATCGCGACCCGCATCGTTCCCGCGTAGTCGAGATGCCTGAACGATGATTGATCCCAGCGGACGAAGGTGATCACCGACAGGACCACGCCCGCGAGCAGCAGCACGCCACCGACCCCCAGCCCGAGCTCGAGCGACAGGCTTCGCCGGGCATGGTCGACCATCGAGCTCTCGGGTAGGAAGCCCTCCGACTCCGCATAAACGCGCGCCAGCACCGAGAACACCACGCCCTGGAAGCCGACCACGATCGCGGCGCCCGCGTAGAGCAAGGTGTGCACGTCCAGTCGCGCGCCGATCACGTTCAGCGGCCCCGGCAGTACGGCAATCGAGAGCACGAGGCCGAGCAGGATCAGGATCAGGCCCGGATAGAAGAACAGCCACCGGGGGCTGTACAAGAGGAAGAAACGCAGCGTCCGCCAGCCGTCGCGCCACGTACGCAGGTGCGGCGGGCGGCTGCGAAGGTCCGGGGACAGCGTGGTCGGAACCTCGGACACCCGCAAGCCGTACAGCGCGGCCTTTGCGACCATCTCGACGCCCAGCTCCATGCCCGGGCTCTGCAGGTTCAGCGTCGGCAGCACGTCGCGGCGAAAGGCCCGCAGTCCGCAGTAGAAGTCGCCGACGGGCGCCCTGAAGAACAGGCGCCCGATCCAGCTCAGCCCAGGGTTGCCGAAGTACCGGTGCAACGGCGGCATCGCCCCAGGCGCGATCCCGCCGGCGAAGCGGTTGCCCATCACGAGCTGGGCGCCGGCATCAAGCCGCTCGACGAAGCGCCCGAGGTGCCCGAAGTCGTAGCTGCCGTCGGCGTCCCCCATCAGGATGTACTTCCCGCGAGCGGCCGCGAAGCCGCCTTGCAGCGCGCTCCCGTAGCCGCGGGCCCGCACGTGCGCGACGCGGGCCCCGAGCGACTGCGCGAGCTCGACCGACCCGTCGGTGCTGCCGTTGTCAGCGACGATCACCTCCCCTTCGATCCCGAGCTTGGCGATCGCCGCCTGCGCGACTTGCACGCACGGCGCCAGCGATTCCGCCTCGTTCAGGCAGGGGATGACTACCGACACCTCGCAGGCGTCCGGCTGCTGCCCCGCCGCAGCTCGCGGCCGTCCGGCCTGCGAGAGCCTGGCTTCGGTGTAGGTGTCCATCGTCGCGGGCGCGCCGATCATCCCGTCGGAACCGGCGGCGGCTGTACTGTACCGGCCTGCATGCTCGGTTCGGCGTCCGTCCCACGTCCGGCCGGCCAGGACACGACGGAGACCATGCGCCGTCCCGTCCGCTGGTCGGTGACAGGCCTTCTCGATGTGCCGATTGCGGCCGTGCTCGCCGGGTGCTTTGCGCTCGCGCTCGCGAGCGTGCTCGTGCTCTCCTGGGTGCCGAGCTCGGACCCATGGGCGTGGATCGACTGGGGGCAGGAGATCGCCAGCCGGATCGCGACGCCCAAGATCGCGTTCGCGCTGGCTGGGGGTCCCTCCTGGAAGCCGTTCCCGGTCGTGTTCACCAGCTTGTTCGGGCTGTTCGCAGGCGCCGGCCCGACCCTGTGGCTACTGCTGACGCGCACCGCGGGCCTGCTCGCGCTGGTCGCGGCGTTCCGACTCGGCCGGCGCTTCGCCGGGCCGGTGGCGGGGATCGTCGCCGTCCTCGCGCTGTGCCTGGTCCAGGATTGGCTCTTCTACCTGGCGCGGGGCGCGTCGGAGCCGGTGGTGGCGGCGCTCACGCTGTGGGCGATCGACCGCCACCTCAGCGGCTCCCCTCGCGTCGCCTACGTGCTCGCCTTCGTGGCGACGCTGAACCGGCCCGAGTTCACGCCGTTGCTCGCGCTCTACGCCCTGTACCTGTGGGTCCGAGTCCCCGCCAGCCGACCGCTCGCGATCGTCCTGCTGGTGCTGGTGCCGGTGGCCTGGCTGCTGCCGCCGTGGGTGATCAGCGGCAACCCGCTGCAGGCCGGCAGCGCCGCGGCCGCCGGCAAGGGCTCGCCGGGCAGCGCGATCGCCGAGCTACGGTCGAGCACGGGGCTGATGACCTGGCCGACGCTGGCGCTGGCGGCGATCGGCCTGGCCTTCGCGTGGCGCCGGCACGAGCGGACAGTGCTGTGGATCGGGGCGGGTGCGATCGCCTGGGCGCTGATGGTGGCGGTCATGACCCAGGTGTTCTACGGCCTGCCCCGCTACCTGCTCCCGGCGGGAGCGATCGCCTGCGTGCTGGCGGGCGTGGGCGTGGTGCGGCTCGCGCAGGTGGCGGGGGTTTTTGTTGGGGGGGGGGGGGGGGGGGGGGGGGGGGTTCTTCTCCGAGCCCCCGCCGCGCCCGCCGATCCGCTCCACCGTGATCGAGGTTGCCCATGCGC
>QHBV01000294.1 GCA_003244035.1 Solirubrobacterales bacterium
AGCATCCCGTTGCCGAACACGTCCCCGGACATGTCGCCGATCCCCACGACCTCAATGTTCCGGCGCTCGACGTCGGTCCCCAGTTCCCGGAAGTGACGCTTGACCGACTCCCAGGCGCCGCGGGCGGTGATCCCCATCCGCTTGTGGTCGTAGCCGTGCGAGCCGCCGGAGGCGAACGCGTCGCCCAGCCAGAACCCGTAGCCGGCCGCCACCTCGTTGGCGATGTCCGAAAAGGCGGCCGTACCCTTGTCAGCGGCGACCACCAGGTACGGGTCGTCGTCGTCGTAGCGAACCACGCGGTCGGGACCGACCACCTGGCCGGCGACGTAATTATCGGTCAGGTCCAGCAGCCCCGAGAGAAACGTGCGATAGCACGCGATGGCCTCCGTCACCTGCGCCTCTCGGCCACCCCGGACGGGAGGGCGCTTGACCACGAAGCCGCCCTTGGAGCCCACCGGGACGATCAACGCGTTCTTGACCATCTGGGCCTTCATCAGCCCGAGCACCTCGGTGCGGAAGTCCTCGCGCCGATCAGACCAGCGCAGACCGCCGCGGGCGACCTTGCCACCCCGGAGATGGATGCCCTCCACCCGCGGCGAGTAGACGAAGATCTCATAGCGTGGCCGCGGACGCGCCAGGAATTCAAGGCGCGTCGGGTCGAGCTTGAACGACACGTATCCCGGCGATGCCCCGGCCGGGGTCCGACGGTAGTAGTTGGTGCGCAGCATCGCCCCCACGACCGCCAGGAAGCTGCGCAGGATCCGATCGGCGTCGAGGCTCTGCACGGTGTCGATCGCCTCGCGGAGCTCGTCGCCCAGCCGCTGAGCGGCCTCGGTGTCGTGCGCCTCGGGATCGAAGCGGGCGGCGAACAGCGACACCGCCTGCCGGACGATCCCCGGGTTGTCGAGCAGCGTCTGGATCATGTAGGCGTCCGAGAACGCGATCGCCGCCTGGCGCAGGTAGCGCAGCACCGCGCGCACGATCGTCACCTCGCGGCCGCTGAGCCCCGCCCGCAGTACCAGCCCGTTGAGACGGTCGTCCTCCAGATCGCCTGACCACGCCCCCAGAAACGCCGGGCCGAACTCATCGCCGGCGCGCTCGAGGTCCTCGGGATAACAGCGCAGCCCAAAGTCGTAGACCCAGACCGGATCGGCCGACGCCGGCGTGACCTGGTACGGGCGCTCGTCGACGACGCCGGCGCCCATGTGCTCGAACTTGGGCACCACGTCGGAGAGGGAGACCTGCGAGACGCTCAGCAGCTTGCCGCGCACCGTCTGCTCGGAGTCGCCTCGCCGGCGGTAGATATGGATCTGGGTCGGGCTGTGCTCACGGTGGAGGCGCTCGATGCGGGCGATGTCGCCGACCGCGGTGGCGGCGTCACAGTCGGCGCGGTAGCCGGGTGGGAACGCCGTCCCGTAGACGGCGTAGAGCTCCAGCGCGCGCTGCTCACCATGCTCGGCGATCAGGGCCGCCCGCAGGTCATCGGTCCACGCCCTGGTGGCTCGAGCGATCCGGGCCTCGATCGCCGTCACGTCGTAGCCGGCCCTCACCCCGCCGGGGCAGTGCACCACGTAGTCGACGCGGACGATCACCGACTCCGAGAGGTGCAGGCGCCAGTCGACCTGGTCGCCGCCGAATGCGTCGGCCAGGATCTGGCCAGCGTGCAGGCGGTTCTCGGTGTGGAAGCGGTCGCGCGGCAGGCACAGCGTGCAGGACACGAACCGGTCCAGCCGGTCGGGCACCACGAACAGTCGTACGCGCTGGCGCTCCCCCAGCCCGAGGATCCCGATCGCAATCTCGAACAGGTCGTCGGCGTCGATCTGCACCAGGAGGTCGCGCGGGAGTGACTCGAGGATGTCAATCAGGTCCTTGGCATCGTGGCTGTCTTCGGGAAAGCCAGCCTTGGCCATGACGTCGTCGACCTTGTCGCGCAGCAGCGGGATATCCCGGGGACTGGACTTGTAGGCGGTGGTGGTATAGAGCCCGAGGAAGCGCCGCTCGCCGATCACGCGTCCGTCGGGGGCGAAGCGCTTGACCCCGACGTAGTCCAGGTAGGCGGGCCGATGCACCGTCGCCCGGGAATTGGCCTTGGTGAGCACGAGGGGGTGCTCGGAGAGCGCCTCCTGCAGGGCCCGCCCCTGAAGCTGCTTGGCGGGGTTGGGCGAGGCGCCGCGCAGGATCCCCAGACCGCTTCCCGCCACCGTGCTCAGCTCGCGCGCCGAGCCGTTGCGATCCGCTGCCCCCAGCTCGTACTCGCGGTAGCCGAGGAAGGTGAAGTGCCCGTCGGCCAGCCAGGCGAGGAACTCTTCGGCCTCGGTCAGCTCGTGGGGCTCACAGGGGGGCTCCTGGCGGCGCAGATCGTCGGCCAGGGCGGTGGTGCGCCCGCGCATTGCTCCCCAGTCCTCGACGGCCACCCGCACCTCCTCCAGGACCACCTCGATCCCAGAATGCAGCACCGCCAACCGGTCGGGATCGGCCTGGCGCCGAACCTCGACGTGGATCACCGACTCGGCCAGGGAGCTCGGCGCCTGGGTCCCGGGCCCCAGTACCTCTTCGAGCTCCCCGTCGCCGTCGCGCACGACACGCATCACCGGATGAATGATCAACTCGATCCCGTAGCCCTGGCGGC
>QHBV01000295.1:0-975 GCA_003244035.1 Solirubrobacterales bacterium
AAGGAAGCCAAGCTCGAGGCGAGTGCGGCTGCCCGGTGGGCCGAGGTTCGCCTGGGCGAACTGCTCGGGCCTGCTGAGGTTGGCGGCGGCAGGACACCATCACACGCGTGTGATGGTCTGATGGCAAACGAGCGCGTGTGGTTCCGCCGGATGGCCGGCTGAATCAGGCGGCGGCAAGACACCGTCGAACGCGTTCGACGGTGTGACGCGGGCCGGCTGAATCAGGCGGCCGAGGCAACAAACTATCGAACGCGTTCGATAGTTTGACGCCAGACGAGCGCGTGTGGTTCCGCCGGATGGCCGGGCCTTTGGGTGTCCGCCCAGTGGACACTACGGACACAGCGGACGTGGTATCGCGTCCGTTGTGTCCACTGCCGGGCCACGCGACTAAGATTCAGAGCGTGCCCCGCCCGCCGATTCGCATCACGATTCACCCGCCGACGGTCGCCGAGATCGTCGCCGTGCTCGAGCGATCGGATCGTCCGTCACGCTTGCCCGCCGACTGGCCGCGCGATGAGCATGGCCTTCCGCTCGTCGAGCACGATCCGAACGATCCCGACGACGACCACGACGGGCGCTAAGCGCCCGAGGCCCTGGGGCAAGCGTGTGCCGCTGCGCCGATGATGGCGGTGCAGCGCCGGATCGAGGCACGGATCGGCGCACTGCTCGGTGAGGCGACGGTAGGGCAGCGGACCGATCTCGAACCGTTACTCATGAGTAACGGTTCCGAAGGGGTGGATCGACGGGCCGATCGTCGGGACTTTCGGCTGCTCGCCCGCGCGCAGAGCGAGGGGATGATCGACGGCGACGATTGGCAGAAGTCCAGACGAGCGCTCGTAGAGCGCAACCCGCCCGCTGCGCAAGCCGTCAAGGACGGCGCGCGCCAGTCGCGCGCCAGTGAGCGCCACGGGCGAGCGGTTCTGAGCGGTTCTGAGCGACAATGGCCGGGAAGGTGGCATGGTGGCGAAACTAACG
>QHBV01000295.1:1043-10059 GCA_003244035.1 Solirubrobacterales bacterium
CCTCCGGTTTTGGAGACCGGCGCTACCACCAGCTGAGCTACTGCCCCATCGGGGCCTCGATGCTAGCTGACGGGGAGACCTGATCGCGTGGCTGCACACGCTTCCGCTTGATCTGCGAACGCTCGAGGCCAGGGTCGCCAACGCGCTGCGCACCGAGCGGCTCGCGCGCCTGAACTACCTGCGCCGTCTCGCCGCGCAGGGCAAGCTCGTCCACGCCGTCGCCTGGATTCGCGACTTCCTACGAGGAGGCGTTCGTAATGTTCGCGGACCATGTGGAGATCCAGCGGGGGCCGCTCCAGCGCTTCCCCGATGCGGCGCACGTGCTCGGCCGGGATGACGCCCACGCACGCGCAGATGCCGTCGCCCGTTTTCAGTGTCCCGATGGCCCCCGAATGATCGTCTGCTCGTTGCGGGCCGCATCCCAGGGCATTACCCCGACGCGCGCGTCCAACGTCGCCTTCCTCGAGCTCGGTTGGACGCCGGCGCGCCACGACCAGGCCGAGGACCGCTGCCACCGGATCGGCCGGGAGAGTGCCGTCACGGCCTGGTACCTGCTCGCCCCCGAGACGATCGATGAGACGATGGCCACGCTGCTGCAGCGCAAGCGCGGGATCATCGACGCCATCGCCGACGGTCGCGTCCAGGACGGCGAGGCGCTCGTCGAGGCGCTGGTACGTGATCTGCGCGCCCGCCCGTTCCGTCACCTGCGCGCGGTCGCATAACGGCTGCGACGAGGCCGCGCAGCCCGTACGATTGCCAGCTCGATGAAATCCCATACCGTCTATCGCACCTTCCAGACCGAGAGCCGGCGCGAGTTCGTGCGGATCACCGAAGACGTCGCGGAGGCAGTGCGGGAGTCCGGGATCGCTGAGGGCATGGTGCTCATCTCCGCGATGCATATCACCGCGGGGGTGTGGATCAACGACGACGAGCCCGGCATCCACGCGGACACGCTCGAATGGCTCGACAAGCTCGCCCCGCCTAGCTGGCGTGAGCGTGATGGCGAGGTGGCGCAAGCGCTGCTGCCCAGTCCCGGGGACTACCGCCACCACCGCGGCGGTGAGGACAACGGCGACGCGCATCTGAAGAACCTGCTCGTCCACCATCAGGTGATCGTGCCGGTGACCGAGGGTTGCCTTGATCTCGGGCCCTGGCAGCAGGTCTTCTACTGCGAGTTCGACGGTGGACGGCGCAAGCGGCTCGTGATCAAGGTGCTCGGCGAGTAGCGGATCCGCCGGCCGATTACGATTGCGTCACCCGCGGGCGAAGTGTTGTGGTTGCACAGAAGCCTTCCAAGCTTCTAGGGCGGGTTCGATTCCCGTCGCCCGCTTCACCCACGCGACGCCCGCACCCGCGCCTTGTGCGCGCGCTTGGCCGCCTGGTAGTCGGCGAGCGCCTGCGGGGAGTCGACGTCCCCCAAGGTCGGATGCGGCGGAACCAGTTCCCGGGCGCTCTCCACGCCAAAGCGGTTGGCGAGCACGGCGCCGAGCGAGGCCACCTTCATCTCGCCGAACCCGGGCAGCCCGGCGAGGTTGGAGCGCAGCGCGTCCGAGTCCACGGCGTCCGTCCAGACGCGTGCGGCATCGCCGTCATAGTGCTCGAGCAGGTGCGCGGCGAGGTCGTGCACGCGCCCGGCCATCGATCCGGGGAAGCGATGGATCGCCGGCCTGGCGCGAAACACGGGCTCCAGATCGGTGGATGCCAGCGTCGTCGCATCGAACCCACCGAGCCGCTCGCGCAGGACTAGCGGCCCCGAGAACGCCTTCTGTACGGTCACCTGCTGATCGAGCACGAAGCCCACCAGGAGCGCCAGCGGGTCGGTGGCGATCAGCGCATTCGCCTCCTCGGAATCGGTGAAGCACAGGCGCTCGGGCATTCGCCGATCGTAGCTGGACCTGTTAGAACACCGTTACGCAACGGGGAGTCTGGGCGCTCGCTGCGCGACCCCTTGGCATTCCCACTACATTTCCAGCCGCCACGCAGGTTACGGAGAGTGTGCCCATGTCTCGCTCGTTGACCTTCCGGCAGTCGGCCGCAGTGGGAGTCGCGGCGGTCGGCATCGAGGCCGTGCTCTCAGCGGCGACTCCGAATTACGCAAGCGGAGAGCGCGTGCTCGCGAAGCTCGCGCCGCCTGCACTGCCCTCGCTGGCCCATCTGCTCGCGCTGCTGGCCGGCCTGGCGCTGGTGATGCTCGTCCCCAAGCTGTGGCATGGCACCCGGACCGCCGTTTCGCTGACGATCGCGGGGCTCGGCATCCTCGCCGTGCTCAACCTCGTCAAGGGCTTCGATTACGACGAGAGCATTCTCGACCTGTCGCTGGCCGCGCTGTTGGCGCTCGGCCGGCGGGCGTTTCCCCTGGGGTGTCGCAACCGCCCGCGCCTGGCGGTGGTGGGTTGCGCGATCGTTGCCTGGGCGCTGAGCTACTGCGCGGTGCTGATCGGCTCGCTCGCATCCGACCGTGGACACACGCTCGAGCACGCGCTGCACGCTTCGCTGGGGCACCCGCGGCTGACCGGGACATGGACCTCGCTCACGGAGGGGCTGATCGGCTGCGCGGTCCTGATCTCGCTGCTGGCGCTGCGCTCGCTGCTCCGTCCGGCGGTGGCCGTCGACGGCCATGCCGAAGCGGAGTACCGCTCCGCCCGTGCCATCGTCGAGCGCCACGGCGACGACTCGCTCGCACCGTTCATCCTGCGCCCCGACAAGGCGTTTCATTTCGACGGCGATGGCGT
Organism: Solirubrobacterales bacterium; assembly: GCA_003244035.1. GTDB lineage: Bacteria > Actinomycetota > Thermoleophilia > Solirubrobacterales > Solirubrobacteraceae > Palsa-465. Next base: position 3,776 of record QHBV01000295.1, read on the forward strand.
GCTCGCCTACCGCGTGATCGGAGAGACCGCGGTGGTCTCCGCCGATCCGGTCGGGCCGGAGGGGGCTACCGTGCGCGTGCTGGGCAGCTTCCTGGCACTCGCGCGCGAGCACGGCTGGCGGGTGATCCTCTGGGGGGCCGCGGCTCGCCATCTCGATGGCTACCGCGATCTCGGGTTGCGCTCGGTGTGCGTCGGCGAGGAGGCGTTCGTCGATCCGCGGCGATTCACGCTGGAAGGGCGCCAGGTACGCAAGCTACGACAGTCGGTGCACCGCCTCACGCGTCGCGGCTGGCACGTGTCGGTAAGCGATGGGCGCGAGCTCGCCGCGGAGCTCGAGTCGGAGCTCGACGCGCTGCAGGCCGCGTGGCGGGCCGGGCGAGGGCAGATCGTGGGCTTCGCGATGGGAATGGGGCCATGTGAGCCCGACCGCAGACCGGGCGACATGTACGTGCTCGCGCGCTCCCCCACGGGAGAGCTGGGCGCTGCGATGCGGTTCGTCCCTTACTGCGGCGGGTTGTCGCTGGATACGATGCACCGCGTCGGCGAGACCCCCAACGGTCTGAACGAGGCGCTGATCGCTCGCGCGCTTGAGTGTGCCCGGGATCGTGGCGTGTGTGAGGTCAGCCTCAACTACGCTGGTCTCGCCCACCTCGTCCACCGAGACGACGGGGTCGGGTGCTTGACGGCTGCGTTGCTGAGGCTGCTCGGACGACGCTTTCAGCTCGAGCGCCTGGTGCGCTTCGACGAGAAGTTCCTGCCTGAATGGCGCCCGCGGTACCTGGTCTACCCGGCGCACACTGGGCTGCCGCGCGCCGCGCTGCGCGCGCTGCAGATAGAGGGTTACCTGCCGCAGGCCGGACCGCTGCGCTCGTCGACCCGCTGGCGTGCGCCGAGTCGGGCGCTCCCGGGCTCGCCGCAGGCCGATGCGGCGCAGTAGCTGGGGGCCTCGGCTACTTCCGGGCAGCTGGCCAGCCGCCGTCGCTCGCAGGCGGGGCTTCAGACGGCGCCTCCTGTACGGCGTCTTTGCGGCTGGTTGGATCGTGGCCGGTCTGATCGGCGCCTACAGCTACATGCACGGCTACTACGAGAACCGCGGGTTCACGCCGGTCAAGCTCCAACCGGGGGTGCGCCCCGGTTTGGAGTTCTGGGTGCACTTCTACTCTCCGGCCCTCGGGCGCGAGGGCCAGTATCTGGTCGTCCTCCCGACAGGATATGAGCCGTTTCGGCGTTACGGGGCGTTCTACCTGCTGCACGGCTTGCCGGGCCGGCCGCAGGCCTATATCAGGATCGCCAGCATCGATGCCCGGCTCGACAACCTGATCAGCAGCGGCCGGATCGCGCCGATGATGATCGTGTTCCCCGACGGGCGCGTCAACGGCTCCGCATTCTCGGACTCGGAGTGGGCCAACACGCCGACCGGCGCGTACGAGAGCTACGTGATCGATGTCGTGCACGACGTCGATCATCGCTTCGCGACGATCGCCGACCGCGGTGGGCGGGTGATCGGCGGCCTATCCGCGGGCGCCTACGGTGCGGTCAATATCGCGCTGCACCACCCGGCGGTGTTCGGCTCGGTGGAATCGTGGTCGGGCTACTTCGTGCAGTCTCGATCCGGTGTATTCGCAAACGCCACCCACGCTCAGATCGTCGCCAACAGCCCGCTCGACTACGTGACCGGGCTCAGGCGCCAGCTCGCGGCCAACCCGTTGCGCGTGTTCCTCTACAGCGGCCGCAAGGACCGCAACAGCAGCCAGATTCCGCGACTGGCGAGAGCGCTCGAGGCCGGACGAGCTACCGTCCAGTACGCGCTCTACCGGGGAGGCCACGACTGGGCGCTGTGGCACGCCCACCTCGATCAGATGCTGATCCTCGCCGCACGCGACGTCAGCCGGCCTCCTGGACCGATCAGGGTCCCCGGCCCGGTTCCACGGCGTCGCGCCGGGGCGCGCGATCGTCACCGCTCGCATGCGCCGCCGCCCGCGCGTGCTCGCGGTCAACCCCTCCCCGGCCATGCCCACGCCGGCGGGCAGACGCTGACCGCCGCATCCGCGCGGGCGATCCTCGCGCCAGTTGCGATCGCTCGCCGCCGGCCCGCAGGCCGGCGGCGCGACACGACCGCCGACGCGGGCAAGCTGATGGTCGGACTGCTACTGGCGCTGATCTCCGCCGCGGCGATCAACCTCGGCTTTCTGCTGCAGCATCGCGGTTTGAGCGCGGGCCCACGCGCGGGGGGACACCGCCAGTTGCTGGGGGCCGCCCTGCGAAGCCGCTCCTGGGTGGCCGGGCAGGCACTCGGCAGCGCCGGCTTCGCGACGCAGGTGGCTGCCGTGGCGATCGCCCCACTGGCGCTCGTGCAGGCATTCGCCGCTGGTGGCCTGGCCCTCTCGGTGCCGCTTGCGGCCCGTCTCTTCTCTCACCGGATCAGCCGCCGACAGGCTGGCGCGGTGCTGCTGATCGCTGCGGCGCTGTGCTCGTTGCCGATTGGATTGAGCGACACCGGCGAGCACCTGCACCCGCATCTGCTCTCCGTTTGCGCCGGTGCGGCGCTCGTGCTGGCTGCCCTCGCGGGTCTCGCCCGGACCCCGTCGCTGCAGGCGATCGCCGCCGGGCTCCTGTACGGAGTCGCGGACGGCGCGGTGAAGGCGATCTCAGTCCGCTGGGGCGCGGCCCATGCTGCCGCGCTGCTTTCGGGTTGGACGGTTCTCGCTCTGCTCGCCACGCTCGGCGGGTTCGCCGCCTTCCAAGCCGCTTTGCGCACCGGGGGCGCGGTCACTGCGATCTCGCTGATGAACGCGCTCGCGGCGCTCGCGGCGCTCGGCTGCGGACTGCTGGGGTTCGCCGAATCGCTCGGAAGTGGCCCGTTTGTGATCGCCGTGCACCTGGTCGCGATCACGCTTGTGCTCGCCTGCCTGCCGGCGCTGGCTGCTGCCCAAGCGGGCCTCGCAAGCGAGCACGAGCTCGAGGTCGGCCACGTACCGCGAACGGGCCGGCGCTGGGACCGGATCGGGCTCGGCGGCCGCCGCGCGTCGGGGCAACGCGCAGCCGGCGGCGAACAGCAGCGCCTCGACCCACGGACCCGCGCCGGGCCCGCGCGACCACAGCACGTCGGTCAGCCTGACATTGCGCGCGAGGGCAAACGCGAGCTGGGAAGCGAGCAGCAGGAAGAGCACGCCCACCACACCGGCAATGGCGGTGCGCCGGCGGCGAGGCACGTGGACCAGCCCCACGCCGGCGACGACGCCGGCCGGTAGCCACGCGGCAGCCACCCGCAACAGCGGTTGGCGATCGAAGCCCGCCAGCTGCAACAGCGACAGCGCATCCCCGAAGCGTGGGCCCACCGCCAGCCAGCCCAGTCCGCGCAAGGCGTACAACCAGCCGGTCCCGGCCAGCAGCGAGGCCAACAGCACGAGCGTAGCGGCGCCCAGGCGGGCCCCGACCGCGATCCCCCGCAGCCTACGGGCTCGGGTGGCTAGCTCCTGCAGTGTCCGGGCATCCGGAATGAGCCCTCGTGGCATCTGGGCGCGAGCGGCGAATCGTGCGTTGATGCAGGAGATCGTACGGATCGGACGCGTTGCCCACTCGGCCGGGCGAACGATCGATAGGTTCCTCGGCATGAGGCATGCATGGTCGGTCGCGAAGCGCTCGGTGGTGTCCTTCTACGGCGACCAGTGCACCCACCACGCGGCCGCGCTCACTTATTACGCACTGATGTCATTGTTTCCGACGTTGCTGCTGGCCGTTTCGCTGCTGGGCCTACTGGGCGAATATCCCGGCACCTACGACGCGATCGTGAGCCATCTGCGCGATGTTGTGCCAGCCACCACGCTCGCGCCGCTCAACGACGCGGTCCGCGCGGCGCTGAGGAGCAAGGGAACCGCTGCGGCGGGCCTCGCGATCGCGACGGTGACGGCGCTCTATGGCGCCACTGGCTACCTGGAAGCCACGCGGCGCGCGCTCAACGTCGTGTTCGAGGCCCCCGGGGGGCGCAGCTTCGCGCGCCGCAAGCTGATCGACAGCGGTTCGACATTCGTCCTGCTGGCGCTGGTGCTGGTCACGCTCGTGCTGATGTTCGCCGGTGGGGGCGTCGCGCATGACGTGCTGGGCTCGAGGGCAGCGCTGGCTTGGCGGCTCGCACGTTGGCCCGGGGCATTGCTGAGCGCGCTGCTCGCGTTCTCGTTCATCTACTACGTCACGCCTGATGTGCGGCAGCGGGCGTTCCGATGGATCACGCCGGGAGCGCTCGCCGGAGTGGCCGTGTGGCTTGCCGCCTCGGCGGGGTTCTCGGCCTACCTCTCCAACTTCAAGAGCTTCAATGTCACCTACGGCTCGTTTGCCGCCGCGATCATCCTGCTCGTATGGCTGTGGCTCACCAACGTCGCCCTGCTGCTCGGCGCCGAGGTCAACGCCGAGATCGAGCGCGCGAAGGAGATCACCGAAGGGGTGCCGGAGGCTGAGACGCTCAACCTCCCGCCGGCGCAGTGAGGGATGAGGGACCGTGGACTGTCCCCACGGAGCAGAGCTCGGGCGAGTCCCGCCGCCAGGGCGCGATTACCAAGTCCGGCTCCCGGCACGCCCGCCGGCTGCTGGTCGAGGCCGCCTGGCACTACCGCCGTCCACCGCGCCTGGGCACGACGCTCGAGCGCCGCCAGCAGGCGCAGTCCGAGGCGGCGATCGCGATCGCCTGGAAGGCCCAGCAGCGACTGCACCGGACCTGGCGGCGGCTAGACACAAAGCGCGGCAAGCGCCGCACGATCCTCGCGGTCGCCGTCGCCCGCCAGCTCGTCGGGTTCGTGTGGGCGATCGCCACCGCCGACTGACCCTGCCCCCTGCACCACGTCGGCCAAGGAGGCGGCAGGAGCAATCCGGCCACCCACGCGCGAGAGCACCCGCGAGCTGACTGTGAGCAGCCGCTTCCACGCTCGATCTTCAAGACGGCAAGGGCTCTCACGACGAACGGTCCTGCGGTCGAAATCCGCGCATAAGAGTCTGACCACGCGTCGCGCCCCGCCGGACCCACCGCCCCCTTGACCGACCGGATGCCCGCCCACGTCGCGGGCATCCGGTGCTGGGCGTTGACAGATCAACCTCCATAAGAGTCAGATGCTCGCCGCATCGCCAGATCAGGTGTCAGTTCTCGCGCGTGTGGCCGGTTGGTCAGACGCTTACGCGGTATCGAAGATGAACGACGCCGTTGCGGAAGCGGCGCTCATCGAGGAGCTCGAGCTGCGCGCGGATGGTGTCGGGCAGTGCGCGCTTGCCGCCACCCACGACGATCGGTCCGAGGAACAGTTGGCACTCGTCGACCAAGCCCAAAGCGAGCGCCTGGCCAGCGAGCTCGGCACCCCCGATCGTGATGTCAGCTTTGGAGATCTGCTTGAGCCGGCGGACCGCATCCGGGTCGAGGTCGCGCTCGAGCCTGGTCCTCGCGCTGGATACGCTCTGAAGGGTCCGGGAGTACACGATCTTCTCCGCCGCCCGCCAGATCTCGGCGAAGTCCCGTATCACCGCCGGCTGATCAGTGCCGGTGCTCACGCCCTCCCAGAAGACCATCGTCTCGTACATCCGCCGACCGTAGAGGTAGGTGCCGATCGGCCGCTCAAGATCGTTGATGAAAGCATGCACCTCGCCATCGGGTGCCGCCCAGTCGAAGTTGCCCGCTTCGTCCTCGAAGTACCCGTCGAGTGAGGCGATCGCCGAATAGATCAGCTTGGGCATCGTAACTCCAATCAGGGTAGTGTGGTCCGGCCTTACACGCTCAGACGTTTCGTCCAAATGGCACAAGACTCGCCGGAGGGCAAGCCGAGTGGGCGGTGGCCAAACGCGATGTCCCAAACCGATCCACTACGGAATCGTGGCGTAGGCCGGCGTTGGGGAATCGGGCTTCTGCCCATTGCCTGCAGCCGGTGTCAGGGCTCTCGGCGGTGCCGGTGCATGTAGCGGACCGATGCCGCCACGTACAGCGTCACGGTGACCACGAAGACGGTAACGGCGGCGGCGACCGACCACCAGATCCGCGCTGCAATGACCGGGAGCCCGACGAGCAGCCAGGCACCGACCGCGCGCGTGAGCATCCCCCTGGCGCTCCGCTCGGCGAACCAATCGGCGAGTCGCATCACGTGGAACATCATCCTGCATGTGTCGAGCGATGCGACACCCGCGCCGATCCGCGATCCTGGCCCGCGCACACGACACGCCACTCTTGCCGTTGCGCGATACGCGACACGTGCTGCGGCTCAGTTGCTCGGTTCGGACCCCGCGCGCCACGAGCCATCGGTACGATCAAG
>QHBV01000296.1 GCA_003244035.1 Solirubrobacterales bacterium
GTCTACATCATCATCCTGCCCGCCTTCGGGATCGCCACCTCGATCATCCCGACGTTCGTGCACCGCAAGATGGTGTTCTTCCCGCTCGTCGCGCTGTCGGAGATCCTGGTCGCCTTCCTGGGCTTCGGCGTCTGGGCGCACCACATGTTCGCCGTCGGCCTGGCGACGGTGACGACGATCTACTTCGCCGCCGTCAGCCTGATCATCGTGATCCCGTCGGCGATCCAGTTGTTCGCGTGGATCGCGACGATCCTCACCGGCACGCCAAACTTCAAGACACCGCTGTTGTGGATCGTCGGATTCATCGTCTTCTTCATCATCGGCGGGCTGTCCGGGATCACCGTGGCGGCGATCCCGTTCGATCAGCAGGTCGAGGACAGCTACTACATCGTCGCGCATTTTCATTTCGTGATCTTCGGCGCCGCGGTCTTCCCGATCCTCGGCGGAATGTTCTACTGGTTCCCGAAGCTCACCGGGCGCATGTACCACGAGGCGACCGGCAAGGCGAGCTTCTGGCTGACCTTCCTCGGCACGTTCGTGACCTTCTTCCCGATGCACTTCCTCGGGATACTGGGGATGCCCCGCCGGATCTACACCTACGCGCCCGGACTCGGATGGACGTTCCTGAACTTCCTGGAGTCGATCGGCTCATACCTGCTGACGGCCGGGCTCCTGCTGATCGTCGCCAACCTCGTGGTGAGCATGTTCAAGGGCGAGCGAGCCAGCGATGATCCGTGGGGCGGAGACACGCTGGAGTGGGCGACGAGCTCCCCACCGGCGCCCTACAACTTCGCCGTCATCCCCACGGTCACGAGCGCGTACGCGATGTGGGACTCCAAGGACCGCGAGCACGACTCGCGCCGACTCGACCGCGGCGAGGACCTGCTGCAACGAGGGCACGAAACGCCCGCGAGCACCGTACAGGACGCGGAGCTGGACGAGATCCTCGAGATGCCCTCGCACTCCGGTCGCCCGCCGGTGGCGGCGCTGCTGCTGTTCGGCATGTTCGGGATGCTGCTGCTCGGGCACTACACGATCGCCGCCGGATTCCTGGTCGTGGATCTCCTCGTGGTATTCGCCTGGCACGGCAAGGAGCCGGGAGCGTGAGCGACATCACTCCGGGCGTGGAGGCCCGCCGCGCGGCGCGCGCGGCGGGGCCGGCGAAGCTCGCGCGCCAGCGCCAGGCGCAACCGAACGGCTGGTGGGGAATGGCGCTGTTCGTGGGCGCCGAGGCGACGGTGTTCGGCTCGCTGATCGCCACCTACTTCTATCTGGACTTCAACGGGGGACGTTGGCCACCCGCCGGGATCAAGGCGCCGTCGGTGGTCCTCCCGCTGATCGCGACCGCGGTGCTGGTCTCGACCAGCGTGCCGATGCTGCTCGCCGCGCGCGCGGCATGCGCGGGCGACGCCCAGAGGACCTCGTGGCTGATCGCGCTGGCGATCGTGGTCCAGTGCGGTTATCTCGCCGGCCAGGTTCTCCTCTTTGCTCACGATCTGCACATGTTCAGCCCCCGTGACAGCGCCTACGGATCGATCTACTTCACGATGCTCGCCGCCCACCACGCCCACGTGCTGTTCGGCATCCTCTTGGGTGCCGCGGTGCTGTGGCGGGTGGGGATCGGCGGTCTGACCAACTACCGGCTGACCGCGGTGCGCACGGTCGCCCTGTACTGGCACGTGGTCAACGCGCTGGCCGTGCTCGTGGTGCTGACGCAGCTCTCACCGTCGCTATGAGGAAGCCTCTCGCCCATTCCGACGTGCTTGCGTGGTTCGGCGTCCTCGGCGGCTCGGCCGCCTGGCTGGTGCAGTTCGTGGCGGCCCACGCCTTCGGCATCGCCCGCTGCGACTCGCCCGATGCCCGCTTTCAGTTGCCGGTGCACGCGTGGTCGATCGCGCTCGCCGCCGCCGGCACGCTCGTCGCCGTGCTGGCGGAGGTCGTCGCGATCAGGATCTGGATGGCCACCCGAGAGGCGGGCAGCAAGCCGCCCGGAGGCCGGTTGCACTTCCTGGCGACGGTGGGGGTGACCGTCAACCCGCTGGCATTGGCGATCATCGTGATGAGCGGCGTCGGCGTGTCGCTGCTCCCGCTCTGCCAGCAGTCATGACCCGGACCGCTCGCGTCATTCTCCTCGGCGCGCTGGCCGCGCTCGGATCAGCCGCGCCCGCGCAGGCCCAGCCGCAGTCGGGAATCGTCCGGCCCACCCAGGAGCCGTCGGCCCCGTCGCTGGAGCTGGGCTCCCAGCTCTTCGCCGGCAACTGCGCGAGCTGCCACGGGATCGGCGGCGCCGGAATCCAGGCGCCCCGGCCCGGCGCGGGTGAGACCCTCGGCGCCGGGCCTCCGCTGCGGGGGGTCGGCGCGCTCTCCGCCGACTTCTACCTGCGGACCGGGTACATGCCGCTCGGCAGTATCCACAGCCAGCCCGAGCGGGAGCGGGTCCTCTTCTCGCAGAAGGAGATCGGCTCGCTGGTCTCCTACGTCGCCTCGCTCGGCGCCGGACCGGCGATCCCGAGACCCCAGCCGAGCCAGGGCAGCCTCGGCGATGGCCTGACGCTGTTCACCGAGCACTGCTCCGGCTGCCACCAGGTGGTCGCGCAGGGCGGCTTCCTCACCGGGGCACGCGTGCCGGCGCTGCAGGACGCGACCCCCACCGAGATCGCCGAGGCGGTGCGCATCGGCCCCTACCTGATGCCGCATTTCCCGGTCAGTCAGATCAACGACCGCCAGCTCAACTCGATCGTCGCCTACGTGCTGAGCACCCGGCACCCCGATGACCACGGCGGCTGGGGGATCGGCAACCTCGGTCCCTTCCCCGAGGGGATCATCACCTGGCTGATCGCGATCATCGCGCTGGTCGGGGTCTGCGTAGTGCTCGGCGAGAGGTTGCGCTCATGAAAGCGTGGCGGTGGCTCCTCGCCGTCGTGACCCTGTGGCTCGGCCGCGCGGCCCGCCGCTCACGTCCTGAGGAGGACGAGCCGCAGGACGCAGGGCCGATCGTCGCCGAGGGAGCTCCCGAGCGCCGCGCCGAGACCGTCGTGCTCCTGCTGCTGGGTGCGGCCACCGTGGCGGCCGTGGGCTTCATCGTCGTGTATGCCGAGTACAGCCCGTCGAGAATCCCCAACGAGCTGCTGGGCATCTGTCTCGGGCTGTGCCTGGCCTGCATCGCCGCCGCGCTGGCGGTGACCGGCAAGCGGCTCGTGGTCACCGAGCAGCTCGAGGAGGACTATCCCCTTGAGGGCCACCCCGAAGCGCAGGAGGAGGTCGCGGAGATCGTGCACGAGAGCGGCAGCCGGATCACCCGCAAGCGGCTGCTGCTCGGCGCCGGCGCCACGGCCGGGGGGACGCTGGGGCTGGCAGCGCTCACGCCGGTGCTCTCGGTCGGGCCGATTTGGGACACCGGTCCGCTCGATCAGACCCCGTGGCGCCGGGGCGCGCGGCTCGTCGACACCGACGGACGCCCCTTCAGCGCACAGGAGATCCAGCCGGAGACGTTCTACACCGCCTTCCCGGAAGGGGCCGACCAGGAGCTGCTCGGATCTCCCGTGGTGGTCGTCAAGCTCGCGCCGGCGGCGCTGGAGCTCCCGCCGGCGCGCTCGGAGTGGGCGCCGCTCGGGATCCTGGCCTACTCGAAGATCTGCACCCACGCCGGGTGCGCGATCGCGCTCTATCGCAAGCCGACGTTCGCACCGGTCGAGCCCGGCCCCGCGCTGGTGTGCCCATGCCACTACTCGACCTTCAACCCCGCCACCGGCGGGACCGTGATCTACGGACCGGCGGGACGGTCCTTGCCGCAACTGCCGCTGATGGTCGACGGCGCAGGTGGCCTGCGCGCCGCCGGAAACTTCTCCGGTCCCGTCGGCCCGTCGTGGTGGGGCGTCCGAGCAGATCGACCGACATGAGCACCGGCCCCATTCCCGACGTCGTCCGCTTTCTGGACGAGCGCAGCGCCTCGGCGCCGTTGCTGCGCAAGGGGCTGCGCTACCTGTTCCCCGACCACTGGTCCTTCCTGCTGGGCGAGGTCGCGCTGTACGCGTTCATGGTCCTGGTCGCCACCGGCATCTACTTGACCCTGTTCTTCGATCCGAGCCTTGGCCACACGACCTACCACGGCGTCTACGCGCCGTTGCGCGGGATGGAGATGAGCGAGGCCTACCGCTCGGCGATCGACATCTCCTTCAAGTACAAGGCCGGGCTGCTGATCCGCCAGACCCACCACTGGGCCGCGGACGTATTCGTCGCCTCGCTCGTCCTGCACCTGCTGCGCGTGTTCTTCACCGGTGCGTTCCGCAAGCCGCGCGACCTGACCTGGCTGATCGGCGTGACGCTGCTGTTCACGACGCTGCTCGAGGGCTATCTCGGCTACTCGATGGTGGACGACCTGCTCTCGGGTATCGGCCTGGCGATCGGCTACGGGGTGGCGCTCTCGCTGCCGGTGATCGGAGGGCCGCTGGCGCTCGCGATCTGGGGCGCCCCGTTTCCCGGCAGGCACGAGTTCGAATCGCGTATGTACATCGGCCACGTGCTCCTGCTCCCGCTCTTGCTCGGCACGCTGATCGCGGTCCATCTCGGGCTGGTCGCCGCCCGCCACCACGCACAATTTCGACGCGACCGCAGGCACACCAACCGCCGGATCGTCGGCGTGCCGATGTTCCCCGGCCAGGCACCCCGCTCGCTGTCGCTGCTGTTCGCGGTCGCGGCGCTGCTGTTCCTGCTCGGAGGACTGGTGCAGATCAACCCGATCTGGCAGTGGGGCCCGTTCGAGCCGTGGCTGGGCACCAACGGCGCCCAGCCCGATTGGTATCTGGGGTGGCTGATCGGCGCCTTGCGTCTGATGCCGAGCTTCGACGTCACGATCGGGCACTGGACGCTGATCCCCAACCCGTTCTGGGGGGGTGCTCTGTTCCCGCTGGTGGTGGTCGGCGTGCTCGGAGCGTTCCCTTGGATCGAACGGCGTTTCACCGGCGACCGCGGCGTCCACAACCTGGCCGACCGGCCGCGTGACGCGCCCAACCGAACCGCGTTCGGGGTCGCGTTCCTGACCTGGGTGTTTCTGATCTTCGTGTTCGGATCCGCCGACCGCATCTTCGTGCTCCTCGGCCTGAGCTACGACACCCAGCTGTACATCTTCCGGATCGGCATCTGGGTGATACCGCTGGCGTTGTTCGTGCTCACGCGCCGGCTCTGCCGCGGCCGAGTGGCCGCGGAGGGAATCGACGCCGAACAGCAGCAGGCTGAGCACGAGGCCGAGGAGCACGCCCGCTCGCTGACCGCAGCACGAGCCGGCCAAGCGACATGAACGTCGACCATTCCCGTCGCGCCGGACGGGCCACCTCCGGCACCCGGGTGCCCCCGTCGGCCGAATGACCCCCCTCGCCGCCCTGGGCTCACTGCACCTCGCCGAGTTCGTGCCCCCCTGCGGGGTGGGCCTGCTCTATTTCTTGCTCTACCGTGAACGCGCGCGAACGCTGGCTCGCGAGCGACGGCCGGTGAGACGCTGGCGGCAGGTCTCGTTCCTGGCCGGCGTGCTGGTCATGACCGTGGTGCAAGTGCCGCCGCTCGACGGGCTGGCCGACGGGGTGCTGGTCGTCCACATGATTCAGCACATCGCGATCGGGGATCTCGCCTCAGTGCTGATTGTGCTCGGACTGACCGGCCCCGTGCTCCAGCCACTCCTGCGCGTGCGCGCCACGCGCCCTCTCCGGCGACTGTCACACCCGATCCTCGCGCTGACCCTGTGGACCGCAGACCTGTACGCCTGGCACCTGCCCCTGTTCTACCAACTGGCGATCAAGCACGACCTCATCCACGCCCTCGAACATGCCTGCATGCTCTGGTTCGGGATCCTGCTCTGGCTGGCCCTGATCGGACCGCTGCCAAAGCCTCGGTGGTTCGCGGGCTGGTGGGGACTCGGCTATGTGATGCTCGTCCGCTTCGCCGGTGCGGTCCTGGCCAACGCCCTGATCTGGGCCCAGACGGTCCTGTACCCCGTCTACCGGGTGAGCGACGCCGCCCGAGGCCTGAACCCGGTGTCTGACCAGAGCCTGGCCGGAGGGGTGATGATGATCGAGCAGGTGCTTCTCACCACCCTGGTTCTCGGCTGGCTGTTTCACCGCTTTGTCCGTCAGGACGAGGATCGCCAATCGCTGCTCGACCTCGCAACGCGCCACGGCATCCCGCTGACTGAGCAGCGTGCCGCTCGTGCCGCCCAAGCGGGCGCCCCTGCGACCGGCCGCCTGCGGGACCGGGTGACGTCAGAGCACGAGCAACGCCCGACTCCGCTGGATCACGCTCGCTTGCAGGCGGCTCCGGAAACGAGCCTTCCGCACATATCTCAGCCGACCTCGTCCAGGCAAAGGACCAGCGTGATGAGACTCGAGGCGCACACCGCAGATCCCGGCGGCGATGACCGTCCTGACTCGGAGCGGCGCGGATGACGTCCGATACGAGCACAGCGGTGCAGCGACGACGTCCACAGCGAACCGACGGCTACCTGCCGATCCGCGACTATGCCGCGATCGGAGATCGTCATACCGTTGCCTTGGTCGGATTGGACGGCTCGGTGGATTGGCTGTGCCTGCCGGGCTTTGACGGGCCGTTCGTCCTCGGCGCGCTTGTGGATTCAGACCGTGGCGGACGGTTTGCGCTGGCTCCGACCGATGACTACGAGGTCTCGCGCCGCTACGTGCCCGAGACCAACGTGCTCGAAACGACCTTTCACACCGCCAGCGGCTGCGCGCGGGTCACGGACGCATTGACGATCCCCTTAGACGGACGTCCGGTGCGCGAACTCGCCCGTCGCATCGAAGGACTGCACGGCCAGGTCCGACTTGCCTGGCGGGTGGCGCCGCGGTTTGCGCACACCCATCGGCCGGCACTGATCGAGTCGCACCCCGATGGAGTGGTCGCGGCCCGGGATGGGGACGCCGTGGTCGTCCAGGCCTGGGCCGCAGGAGAACCGTGGATCGATGGCGACGCCGTCTGCGGCCGTGTCACCATCGAGTCCGGGACGCCGGCGTTGCTGGCCCTCAGCGCGATCTCGATCGCTGACGGACCACTGCCGTTCCCGGCTCGCGGCGAGATCGAGGCGCGTCTGGACGCCACGATCGTCTGGTGGCGTGAGCGATGGCGCGCAGCCACCTACGACGGACCTTGGCGGGAGGCCGTATTGCGCAGCGGCCTGGTCCTTGAGATGCTCGTCGACGCGGACACGCACGCGATCGCCGCAGCAGCGACGACCGGGCTGCCAGAGACGATCGGCGGCTCACGGAACTGGGATTACCGCTTCTGTTGGCTGCGCGACTCCTCGTTCGCGGTGGACGCACTGATGCAACTCGGCGACGATCAGGAGGCCGGCCGATTCCTCGCCTGGGCGATGGAAGCCTCGCGCGAACATCACCCGCGGCTTCACCCGTTCTACCGTCTGGACGGCAGCCCGGCGATCTCCCAACAGTCACTCGATCTCGCCGGCTACCGGGGCTCTCGACCGGTTCTCGAGGGAAACGGTGCCGTCGACCAGCGTCAGCTCGGAAACTACGGTGATCTCCTTCAGTCCGCCACCCTGTACGCCGACCGGGGTCACGGCTTTGATGACGACGTCGCTCAGCGGCTGGCCGGGATCGCCGACTACGTCTGCGAAGCCTGGACCGAGCGCGACTCCGGGATCTGGGAGCTCGGCACCCGCCTCCACTACACGGCATCCAAGATGCAGTGCTGGATCGCGCTCGACCGGGCCATGAAGCTCGCCGCCGCGGGCAAGATCCCGGGTGAGAACAGCCCGCGCTGGCGCGAAAGCGCGCGCCGCATCCACGACTTCGTCGAGGAACGCTGCTGGTCAAAGACGCTCGGCGCCTACGCTCGCAGCGCCGACAGCGACGAGCTCGATGCCGGCGTGCTGGTCGGCATCTTCATGGACTACGAACCGAGCGACCGCCAGCGGTTGCATGCGACAGTCGATCGGCTGCGTGAGCAGCTCGGCGCGGGACCTCTGCTCTACCGCTACACCGGCATGCCCAACACCGAGGGAACCTTCTTGGCCTGCGCGTTCTGGACAGCTCACGCACTCGCCCGCCTCCAACGTGTCCCGGAGGCCAGTACGCTCATGGACGAGCTGGTTGGGCTGGCCAACGATGTCGGCCTGTACTCCGAGGAGATGGGCGCCGACGGACACGAGATGCTCGGCAACTTCCCCCAGGCCCTCACCCATCTCGCGCTCATCAACGCTGCCGCCGCCATTGACCACGCCCGGCGATGATCGAGGGCGGCCAAGGGGGCGAGAGATGATGCCGGGCTCTGGCGGGCGCTTCTATACGCGCGCACTGACGACGGTAGTCGGTCGCAGCGCGATCCCATATGGGTACACGCTCACCATCTGGACCACCGGCGCAGTACTCGAGCGCTCTCACGGCACCCCAGCGGTCGCTGACACGCTCCTCTTCCTGATCGGCGCAGTCGCCGGCTTCGCGGTCCTGGGAGTGCTCAGTCAACGCGAGAACGAGCCCCCACTCTCACCGGGACGGCGCGACCTGATCCAGACCGGGCTGGTCCAGATCCTCGCCGTCGGGCTGGCTCTCGGGGCGGCGGCGCTCGTGGCGATGATCCACGGCTTCGCGGCATGGCTGATCGGCGGCCTCACCGCGACCGTTATCTATCTCGGCATCGCCGCACTGGAGTTGGCGATCAGCTCGCACGAAGCCCTGACCGATGATGACCCGACATGACGGGCAAAAGTGCCCTCGCAGCTTTCGTCATCAGTCAAACCAAAGCGCTGGTGGGCGCCCCGCACGGAGCGCCATACTGGACCGATGAACGGACGCGCAGATGCTGGCACCAATCCAACGCAGTCGGCCGGCGAAGACGCGAACCGTTCGCGTCGGAGTCGCGTGCACACACGTCTCCAGGCTGCCGTCGTGCAAGCCGAGCTCTGGCGGATGAGCACGGCGGCCAAGTGGACTGCACGCCGAACGACCGTCCGTCCTGCACGGACCTACGACTGAGCTTGACCGGCGACCGGTCAGAGGCTTATCCAACCTGCCTGAACGCTCGGGCTCGGTTCGCCGCGTTCGGCCTGGCCGCCCCAGGGTATTGCCCTACCACTCGCCGGTGTCGTGGAGCTCGCAGGCCGGCCGACTTCAGTCAGACAGGAGCGTGACCGATCATGGCAGCCAACAGCGGACGTAAGGTGGTGGTCGTCACCGGGGGCACGGCTGGCGTGGGCCGCGCGACCGTGAGAGAGTTCGCCCAACACGGCTACGACGTCGCGGTGCTCGCGCGGGGTCGCGCCGGGCTCGAGGAAGCGGTCAAGGATGTCCAGGCGGCGGGTGGCAAGAGCGTGGGAATTCCCACGGATGTCGCCGACAACGACGCCGTGGAAGCCGCGGCTGGTCAGGTCGAGCGTGAGCTCGGCGAGATCGACGTCTGGGTCAATGTTGCCTTCGTCGGGGCGCTGGCGTTCTTCTGGGATACGACCCCCGAGGAGTACCGCACGATGACCGACATCACCTACATGGGTCAGGTCAACGGCACCAGAGCGGCGCTGGAGCGGATGCGTCCCCGTGACCACGGCGTGATCATCAACGTGTGCTCGGCGATGTCCTATCGATCGATCCCGCTGCAGTCTGCCTACTGTGGCGCCAAGCACGCCGTCAAGGGCTTCACTGAGTCGATCATCACCGAGCTCATGCACGAGAAGAGCAAGGTCAAGATCTGCATGATCCAGCTCCCCGGCCTCAACACCCCGCAGTTCAACTGGAACCTGAACAAGATGCCCGAGCATCCGATGCCAGTGGCGCCGATCTTTCAGCCCGAGCTTCCCGCCAAGGGAATCCTCTTCCTCGCCGAGCATCCCCGACGCAATATGTGGATCGGGATCTCGACCGCCTACACGATCCTCGGCGAACGGCTCGCGCCCAAGCTCGCCGACTTCTACCTGGCCCGCACCGGCGTCAGCGGACAGCAGACCAACCAAGATCTCCCGCGCCTGGGGTCCAACCTGAATCAGCCGTCCGACGAGGACGCAGATCAGGGTGCCCACGGCCCGTTTGACGACAAGGCCCACGCCAAGGACCCTGTGACCTGGCTCTCGCTGCACCGCCGCGAGATCCTGTCCGGAATCGTCGCCACCGCGCTGACGGGTCTTGTCGCCAGCCGGGCGCGGGCCTAGCGCCGGTACGCCGTTTCGCGCGCGTCTGACGGTTTCGCGTGCCGCCACGATCGCGAGCCACGTCGCCGGAAGCGAGGGGAGTGACACCCCTCCTCGGGGGGATGCCTACAGCTCGATGATCGCTGCAGGCGGACGGGCGCGACTCCAGTCGGGCGGACCCGAGGAGTACGTAAAAACGGGCAGCGTTACGGATGAGAAGCTGCTGCCCGGTGAGCGAGTAAATCGCGATCGTCGTCGTGGGCCGTCTGGCGCCGATGATGTTCGCCATCATCTCGTGGGTCAGTCGAAACGGCACCACGGTTCCCTCCGGTGTGACTCGTCCCCACATGCTGGCAAGGTGCCACAGCGTTGCCAGCAATCGATCCTCGACTCTGACGAAATGCTGCGCGGCCATCAGATACGCCAACGAGCGGGAGCGCCGAAGCAGCCTGCCGGACACCGCCGCCGACAGTTCCGGCCAGCGCCCGATCAATGCGGTTACCGGTGCGTCGAGGAGCGCCACGGTCGCCTCGTGCAAGACACGCCAGTCGGCGAGCGCCGGGAGAAGGCTCGGAATCAAGTCGTTCTCCCACGGGCGGATGATGTCGGTCGGGCCCACGACCTCGCAGGATGAAACCGGCCCGAAGCGCAGGGAGCGAATCATGAGGCCGCTGAGGACAAGCAGTCCGGTCGTGCCATGGTTGATATCCGGTGGCTGCCACGGTCCCTTCGCCACGCGGAACACCCGAGCGCGGATCAAGCCCGTCGCCTGCGCTCTCGCGCGAGGAGTCATGTTCTCCGCCAGGTCAGGATCCGCCTGAAGCAATTGGATCACTGCGGTGCTCATATGTCTCAGGCCACGCTGCCCGGGGATTCGGTCTCTGGACGGTCGGTGCTGCGGTACCGTGCGAGGTAGGCACGCAGCACATGACGGTGGGTGATCCATCCGACGACTTGGTTGTCGTCATCGATGACTGGTAGACCTTCGTCGTCGGTGCCGCCGAGCGCTTGGACGGCGTCCTCGAGGGAGTCAGAGGTGAGGAGCCGTGGGACCTCGCGGGCCAGGCTGGCGGCGTTGGCGTTGTCGTTGGGGCCGTGGTCGATCGCGCGTTCGA
>QHBV01000297.1:0-12860 GCA_003244035.1 Solirubrobacterales bacterium
TCGCTGACCGAGGAGGCGGAGGCCATCGGGTGGTACGAGCAGCGGTTGGCGCTCGAGCCCGACGCCGTGGCGCGTGCGGTGATGAGCAACGCGATCGGCGAGGAGTACAAGCACTTCAGCATGGACCTCGAGTTCCTGCTGCGCCAGAAGCCGGAGTGGCGCGAGATCGCCCAGGGCATCCTCTTCCAGAAGGGCGACATCGTCGAGCATGGCGAAGCGGCCGAGGCGGCCGCGGATGACGATCCTCCGGCGGTGGAGGCGCCGCCGGACGGATCGATCTCGCTCGGCATCGGCAGCCTGAAGGGAGGGGGCCTGTGAATGAGAGCCATCTGCTGCGTTCCCACGGCCCGATCACCTCGGCTGGATGGGGACTCTTGGACCAGGAGGCGCGTGAGCGACTCACCTTCGCGCTGGCGGCGAGACGGCTCGTCGACTTCTCCGGTCCGCACGGGTGGGAGCACTCGGCCACGAACCTCGGACGGACCGAGGCGGTCGCCGGCGCGCCATGTGACGGTGTCACGGCCCTACGTCGTCGGGTCCTGCCGCTGGCCGAGGTGCGCGCGCCGTTCACGGTCTCACGCCAGGAGCTGCGCGCCGCCGACCGCGGGGCGCAGGACGTGGACCTCGACGACCTGGCCGCGGCCGCGCGGAACCTTGCGGTGAACGAAAACACGGCGGTCTTCCATGGCTGGTCAGAAGCTGGGATGCAAGGGATAACCGAGGCCTCGCCGCACCCCGAGATCCCACGGGGGGCCAACTTCGAGGAATATCCCAGCCACGTCGCCAGAGCGGTCGCGCTGCTGCGGCGGGGGGGGATCGGCGGACCGTACGGGCTGGCGCTAGGCGCCGAGGACCACACCGCCGTGATCGAGACCACCGAACACGGCGGCTACCCGCTGCTGGACCACCTGCGCAAGATCCTGGGGGGGCCGATCGTGTGGTCCCCGGGTGTCCGCGGCGCGATCGTGTTGAGCCAGCGTGGAGGGGACTTCCTGTTCGAATCCGGTCAGGACCTCGCCGTGGGCTACGCCCACCACGACGCCGACAGCGTCTATCTCTATATAGAGGAGTCCTTCAGCTTCCGAGTCGCCACGCCGGAAGCCGCGGTGGCGCTCGTACCCGCCTAGCTACCGCGGGTACGTCACGTCAACAGCCCCAGCCGCTGGGCGCGCTGCACCGCCTCGATCCTGTTGCGCACGCCGAGCTTGCGGTACACGGCGCTCGTGTGCTCCTTGATCGTGTGCTTGGAGAGATGGAGGGTCCCGGCGATCTCCGGGTTGGTTGACCCCGATGCCATCAGCTCGAGCACCGCTCGCTCGCGATCCGACAGGCCCAGCGCACCCGGCTGGTCGTGGCGGTCGAACATCGTCTTGCCGAGCCCGACCAGGCGCACAGCGCTCGCGATTCGCCGCGCCGGCCAGTCCTTGTAGGCGAATCCGGACGCGCCCGCCGCGCGCGCCGCTTGCGGCGAGATCTCGCCCGCGCCCGAGATCAGCAGCACGCGGATCGCCGGCTCCGCCGCGCGGAGCTGCTCGCAGATCTCGGCGCCCGACTCCTCGCCGATGAACAGGTCGACGAGGGCCACGTGTGGCTGGTAGCGCCTCGCCAGCGAGATCGCCTCCTCCCCGGTGTGGGCGCTCAGGCAGCGCTCCACCCACGGCTGCTGGGTCAGCATCAAGCGGAATCCCCAGTGCACGACGTCGTGGTCGTCGACGACCAGGACGCTCAGCCGCTCGGGGCTGCGCTCCTCGTCAGTCATCGTGCGGGACTACGAGACGCACCTGCCACGTGCCCAGGTCGCGCTCGCCGAACTCGACCACACCCCCGCTCTGCAGCGCCTCGAGCGCCGCCAGCCGGAGCCCCATGCCCGCCTGTCGCTGGTGGCCCATGACCCCGTCGTTGGCTACCTCGAGCACGAACGCGCCGTCCAGGCGTCCGACCCGAACGCTGACGCGGGTCGGACTGGCGTGCCTGTGCGCGTTGCGGACCGCCTCGGCCAGCACCGACTGGGCCAGTGGCTCGAGGCTCGCCGGGACGTCGCCCTCGCCGCCGGACTCGAGCGTCACCCCGAGGTCGGGGTGCACGCGCGCGAGCCGGTCGACCTCGGCGAGGAAGGTCGTCCTGGTAGCGCGCGGGGCGCGTCCCAGCGGGCGCTGCAGCGCGCTACGCAGGTCGGCCAGCGCGACCTGGGTCTCGCTCGCGCAGCGCACGCGGGCGTCGGCTGGCAGGTCCCCATCTCCGTCGAGCGCCATCGAGACGCCGAACAGGCGCTGGATCACGCCCTCGTGGATCTCGCGCGCGAGGTCGATGCGCTGCTCGAGCGCGCGCGCCTTCTCGGCAGCGGTCGCGACGATCCGCGCGACCGAGGCCAGCGCGGCCGCCTTGCCGAGCGTCCACAGCAGTCCCCGCTCGGCGTCGTCGAGCGGCGGAGCCGACATCAGGCGGTCGGTGAGGATCACGCCGACCGCGCGCCCCCCCGCCGTCATCGGCGTGCACACGAGCCGCGCCGGCTCGGACACGAGTGCCGCGTACTCGTCGGATACCTGGCCGCTGAGATCGCCGACAACCTCGACGACCTTGTCCTCCCGCAGTGCCCTGGCCGTGATCGGCGCCGACTCGACCGTCACATGGGCACCGGCGAACTGCTCGAGGTCCATCCCGTGCGCGCCGGCGGCGCGCACCCGCCGGCGCGCACTGTCATAAAGGAAGATGACCGCGCGGCGCATCCGTGCGAGCCGGCAGATCGCGTCGCACAACCGGTCGTAGAAACCGTCGCCGGTGGAGGCTCCCTCCTCGGACTGCGCGAGCACCTCGACGAACAGCTCGAGCGCCTCGATGCTCACGCCCTCCGTGGAGGCGGAGGCACCGGTCGCCGCGCCGCCTTCATTCATGGCCGCGCGCCTACAGCGGGCGGACAGCCATCAACCCAAGTCTCAATGCCTGGTATTGCGTCACGTAGACGCGCCAGTGCTCCTCGCAGCGACCGCATGTGCATTCCACCGATGGATCGTACCCGTCGGCTTCCAGCTCCCAGCTCACGTCGTCTGTGCGCAGGCAGATCGGGCAGGCAAGCGAGGCGAGCACGAGCTCGTCGCAGTCATCGGTGCGAAAGCGGGCAGTGTCGGCGAGCGCGACGATCACGCCGCAAAAGCCTCGATTCGGGCGATCTGCCGCTTGCCCCAGCGGCTGCGGCTGGCGAAGGTCAGCAGCTGCTCGAGGTAGCGCGCCAGCAGCTCCATCGCGGTGAACCCAGTCCTTAGCCGGATCGCATCGCCGGCATCGCGCTCACGTTCGTGACCGGCATCGCGCCCACGTTCGCGGCCGGCTGTCCTCATCCAGCCCCTTTGAAGGACCGCAGCGCCCACACGAGGCGGGCCCGGGTGTCCGAGGAGGCGATCAGCTCGTCGACGTGTCCATCGCCGGCGGCGACCTGCGGGCATAGGTGCTGATCGGCGTAGTCGGAGGCCAACTGGTCGCGCACCACTTCCGGATCGTCGGCCGCGGCGAGCGCTCGCCGATGGATGATCCCCACCGCGGGCTTGGCCCCCATCACGCCCATCTCGGCCTGCGGCCACGCGAACACGTAATCGGCCCCGAGCTCCTTGGAGTTCATCGTGATGAAGGCGCCCCCGAACGCCTTGCGCAGGATCACCGTGAAGCGCGGTACGGTCGCCTCGGCGAAGGCGTGCACAAGCGTCGCGCCGAAGTGGATCACACCCGCGCCCTCCTGTCGCGTGCCCGGCATGTAGCCGGGGGTGTCGACCAGCACGACCAGCGGGATCCCGTACGCGTTGCACTTGGAGACGAAGCGGGCGCCCTTGTGCGAGCTGGCTGCGGTCAATACGCCGCCGAGATAGCGCGGCTGATTGGCGATCACGCCGACCGTGCGGCCGTCGATTCGCGCCAGCCCGGTCACGAGGTTACGCGCCCAGCCGGCGGCGATCTCGAGCATCTCGCCGCCGTCGACGACGCAGCGGACCACGTCGCGGATGTCGTATACGCGGCGCGCCTGGGATGGGACGTACACGCCCGGGTCACGTCCGTTGCACGCACGGGGTACCGCCAGTGGCGGCCGCTCGTCGCGGTGAGAAGGAAGGTAGCCGAGCAGGTCCCGCGCCAGGTGCGCGGCGTCGCGCACGGTCGGAGTGACGAAATGGCACACGCCGTTGCGCTCGTGCACGCGCTGGCCGCCGAGCTCGGCCGCGGTCACGTCCTCGCCGAGTGCCTCGCGAACGACACTGGGACCGGTCAGGAACATGCTCGAGCCCTCGGTCATCACAATCCAGTCGGTCAGCGCGGGCGCGTACGCACCGCCGCCCGCCGACAGGCCGGTGATGATCGAGATCTGCGGCACCTTTTCGGAGAGCTGCACGGTTCGGTGGAAGATCTGCGCATAGCCGCCGAGGGCTGCCATGCCCTCCTGCATGCGGGCGCCACCGGAGGCGACGAAGCCGACGACCGGGGCGCGGGCGCGACCCGCGAGCTCGAGCACGCGGACGATCGTGTTCGCATGCGCCTCGCCGAGTGAGCCGCCCACGTAGCTAGCGTCCTGGGCGTAGCAGAACACCGGGCGTCCGTCGACGAGCCCGGAGCCGCCCACCACGCCGTCGCCGCTGCGCGCCTTCTCTCCCATCACCGGCGAGCGCACCTCGGAGCGAATCACGTGCAGCGATCCCTCGTCACAGAGCGCCTGCAGGCGCTCGAGCGGAGAGAGCCGGACGACTTCGGGCTCTGCCAGTGCGACGCTCACGATGCCCCCCACTCAACCACCGTCGCACCCCAGGTGAAACCCGCGCCGAACGCGCCGAGCAGCACCCTGTCGCCATCGCCCAGGCGTCCTTCGTCGTCGCTGAGGGCGAGCGCGAGTGGCAGCGTCGCGGCGGACGTGTTGCCGTAGTCGCCGATGCAGTCGACGACGCGCTCGGGCGGCAACCCGAGCTGCTCGCCGACGGCGGTCAGGATCCGCCCGTTGGCCTGGTGGTAGACGAACAGGTCGATCTCGTCGAGATCGACGCCGGCGGCGGCGGCGGCCTGCAGCGTCGACTCGGAGAGCTTGGACACCGCGGCCTTGAACGTCTCGTGACCCCGCATCCGGACCACCGCCTCGTCACGGCGCACGACGATGTGCTCGGCCCCGGCGCCGTCGGCGCCCAGCACCACGGGCCCGATTCGTCCGGACCCACGGGTCGCGCAGAGCACCGCAGCGCCAGCTGCGTCCGCGAACACGGCCGCGGTCGAGCGATCGTCGGGGTCGGTGAGCCGCGACATGAAGTCCGCGCCGACCACTACCACGCAGCGCGCGCGGCGGGCCTCGATCTGCCCGCAGCCCACCGCCAGCGCGGACAGAAAGCCCGTGCACGCCGCGCCGATGTCGAACGCGCCGGCGCTGCGAGCGCCCAGCGCGTGCGCTACCAGCGGAGCCGCGTTGGGGAGGATCTCATCCGCGGTCGAGGTCGCGACCAGCACCAGGTCGACCTCCTCGGCACTTACATCTGCGCGCTTCAGCGCAATTCTCGCCGCCTGCGTCGCATGGTCAGCGAGGCGCTCGGCGGGCTCCGCCACGCGCCGCTCGCGAATCCCCGTGCGCCGCTCGATCCAGTCCTCGCCGACGCCAAGCCGCGCGCTGATGCTCGCGTTCGGGATGGTGGTCGCGGGCAGGCTCACCCCGACGGACGCGATCGCGGCCCCAATCCCGACCGGAGTAGAGCCGATCGGGGCGAGCGGCGCAGCTGTCTCGGAGTCCACGAACAGGAGATCATCGGTCCTGGCTGTAGCGGTCATATCGGACACACTCGCGGACCCAAGTGGCGATGCCAACCATCTGGCGCCGCTAACCCGACAGGCGGGGGGTGCGGCTATCCGCCGCCCCGCGGCACCGCTATGTGCCGGCGCCGGAGGTAACCGTGGGCGCCGGTGCCACGCGCGCGAGCAGCCCCAGCGTTCGCGCCCACGCGTCGCGTGCGGCCGCCGGTCGATAGGCCTGCCGCGTGTCATTGAAGAAGGCGTGCGGCGCTCCGCTGTAGACGACGGACTCGAAGTCCTTCCCGGCCGCCTGCATCGCGGACGCGAATGCCGGGACGCCGGCCAGGATCCGCTCGTCCCGCTCGCCATAGAGCCCGAGCACCGGGCACCCGATGTCGGCGATGCGCTCGGCCGGCGGCGAGGAGCCATAGAAGACGACCGCGGCAGCGAGCGAGGGCTCCGCGCAGGCGAGCATGGACGACAATCCGCCACCGAGGCAGAAGCCAACCGCCGCCACGCGCCCATCGCAATCGGGATCGTGCCGCAGCCGCCCCAGAGCGGCGCGAAGATCCGACAGGTAACGCTCGATCGGCCGCCCGGGCGCCAGCAGCGCTGCGAGCGTCTCGCGCGTCTCGCGCGCCCGCTCGGTGGGCAGCTCGGCGAGCGCCTCGTCCCGCTTGGACTCGTCGCTCCAGGCCGCCGGCGGCAGCGAGTCGAGCAACGCCTTGGCCTGTTTGATCCGCTCGGGCTCGAGCTCGGCTGGACGCCCGCCATGCGAGTACAGGTCGGGCGCGAGCGCGATGTAGCCCGCCGTCGCGAAGCGATCCGCGAGGTCGCAGATGTGCGCGTCTGGCCCCCAGACCTCTTGGATCACGATCACCGCCGGCAGCTGCTCCCGCACGCCTGACGGTCGCGTGAGATAGCCGGTGACGGACTCGCCGTCAGACGGGTACTCGATCCACTCCGTGCTCAGCTGCATCGAACCTCCCTCGTTTGATTTACAGGATGGCGCGCGGATAGGCGCGTGTCGCGGCCGCCACCATCGCGAGGAAGAAGCCCGCCACCACAACGAAGTCGAGCCACAGCTCGCCGTTCGCGCCGCGCCCCAGCAGCAGCTGGCGCAACCCCTGAACCTCGTAGGTGAGCGGGTTCACGCGCGCGATCACGTGCAGCCAGCCGGGCAGAATCGACAAAGGGTAGAGCGCGCTGGAGGCGAAGAACAGCGGCATCATCACCAGCTGGCCGATGCCCATGAAGCGCTCCCGCGTGCGCACCGCGGCTGCGATCAGCATCGACATGCATGCGAAGCTGCCCGTCCCCAGCAGCAGCAGGAGAAGTGCGCCGATCACCCCTTGCACGGTCCACTTCAGGCCAATCCCGGCGACGGCCACCACGATCAGCAACAGCGTCGCCTGGGCGAGCGCGCGCACGCCGGCGCCAACCGCCTTACCGACCACCAGCGCGGAGCGGGGCAGCGGCGTCGCGAGCAACCGTTGCAGCTGACCGACGTCGCGCTCCCAGATTACCGCCAGCCCGAAGAAGATCGAAATGAACAGCGCCGCCTGGGCCATCACTCCCGGCACCAGGTACGCGCGGTAGTCACTGACGCCGGCCGACAGCGCGCGGTTGTGGCGCAGCGCGGTGCCGAAGATGAACAGCCACAACAGCGGCTGCGCGGCGCGGGTAAAGATGTCCAGGTGGTCGTGGCGGAGCTTGCGCAGCTCAGCCTGCGCCATCGCGGCGACGCCCGCACAGAGCCGGCTGATCGCGCTGCCGCGCAGCGCAGCGGGTGGCTCAGCCCAAGCGCCGGGCGAGACGGCGCTGGGTGCGGACGTCGGCAAGCTTTCCTCCTTCGGGCTCGGCGCCGCGACCGGTCACAGCGGTGAACACATCCTCGAGCGTCCCGGCTTGGTTGCGCCGGAGCAGCTCGCTTGGCGCACCCTGCTCGATCAACCTCCCGCCGTCGATGATCGCGACCTCGTCGCAGTGGCGCTCGGCCTCCTCCATCATGTGCGTGGTCACGAACAGCGTCGTGCCGGCGTCCTCGCGGAGCGCGTGCAGACGGTCCCACACGAGCGCCCGGGCGCCGGGGTCAAGGCCGACGGTCGGCTCGTCGAGGAACAGCACCGCCGGGCGGTTCAGCAAGGCCGTTCCCACCTCGAGCCGTCGCAGCATGCCGCCTGACAAGGTCCTCGCGAGCCGGTCGAGCATCGACTCCAGGTGCATCGCCTGCACCGCGGCGACGATCCGGTCGCGGCGCTCGCGGCGGGAAACTCCTGTCGCGCGCGCGTAGAACTCGAGGTTCTCGCGCGCCGTCAGCGCGCCGTCCGCCGACAGCGCCTGCGGGACGTATCCGATCGACGCGCGCACCTGCAGGCTCGCGCTGCGCACGTCGAAGCCGTTGACCCGGGCCTCGCCCTCGCTCGCGCGAAGCAGAGTCGTCAAGACTCGCATGGTCGTCGTCTTGCCGGCGCCGTTCGGCCCCAGCAAACCGAAGACGGTGGCCCGCGGAACCTCCAGCGATACGCCGTCGACGGCGGTCATCTCTCCGAAGCGCACAGTGATCCCAGCCGTCCAAACGGCCGGCTGGGCCTCGCCCTGCGCCCGCCCGCCGACCTCCTCCGATGCGGAGCTCCCCTGAGTCCCGCCGTCGATCTCGCTCGTCGCGCTTGTCATGAGTGCATCGTAGCGGAATCTGACCTTTACGTAAAGATGGGTTTCGCCGCGGAGCCCGACGAACCTTGATGCTCCGCACCGTGCCCAACCGACCCGAGCACGCTCCAGCCTAGTATCCGGACCGATGCGCCTATCCGTGCTCGACCAGTCGCCGATCTCTGAAGGATCGACGGGCGCGCAGGCGCTGCGCAACACGCTCGACCTGGCCCGGCTCGCCGACGAGCTCGGCTACCACCGCTACTGGGTCGCCGAGCACCATGGCGGCCCGATGCTCGCGAGCGCCAGTCCCGAGGCGCTGATCGGCCCGATCGCGGCGGCGACCGAGCGGATCCGGGTCGGGAGCGGGGGGGTGATGCTGCCCCACTACAGCCCGCTGAAGGTGGCAGAGACGTTCACGATCCTCGCCGCGCTCTACCCGGGGCGGATCGACCTCGGGCTCGGACGCGCCGCGGGCACGGATCCCATGACCACGTTCGCGTTGCAGCGCGATCGCCGCGAGCCCTCACCCGACGACTTCCCCCAGCAGCTCGCCGAGCTGCTCGCGTACTTCGACGACAGCCTCTCCGCCGACCACCCGTTCGCACGCCTGGCCCCGGTACTTCCCGGCCGTCCCGAGCTGCCGGCGCCGTGGTTGCTGGGGTCCTCGCCGCAGAGCGCGATCTGGGCGGCCGAGCTGGGGCTGCCGTACGCGTTCGCCGACTTCATCAATGCCGAAGGTGCAGAGAACGCCGCGCTCTACCGTCAGCGGTTCGTCCCAGCGCGCGAGCTCCAGCAGCCGATGACCGCGGTCGCCGCGTGGGTGCTTTGCGCCCCGAGCGACGAGGAGGCGCAGCACCTGGCGACCAGCAGCCAGATGACGCTGAGGTTGTTGCGTCGCGGCGAGCTGATCCCGGTGCCGCCGCCGGAGAAGGCGGTCGTGTTCCTGGCGCGCGAGGGCGAGCGCGAGGGCAAGTGGACGGGAGGCGCGGCTCCGGCGCGCCGGGGGATCGTCGGCGACCCCGCGGCCGTCCGCGCGGGGATCGAGGAACTGGCCGACCGGTACCGCGCCGAGGAAGTGATCGTGGTCACGATCACGCACGACCACGCGGCTCGGCGGCGCTCCTACGAGCTGCTCGCACAGGTATTCGGGTGACCCTCATCCGTGCCGATCGCCGAGTGCCCTGCTCGCAGCCGTGACAAACCCGCCGGCGATCGCGTCGCCGACCCCCCCGAGCGGGATCAGCCGCGGAACGGAAAGGGTCGCCACGAGCAGCAGGTCGAGCCTCGTATCGACATCCGCCCGTGCAACCCAGCCGACCTCGAACCGCTCCTGATCGGATGGATCATGCGCGAGCCGCCTGAGCTGCACGGCGCCCGCCTGAACGACTACCTCCAGCACCAGATCGAAGTCCTTCACGATCGGACCGCGCGCCAGGTGCAGCACCGCCCGCGCCTTGCTCGTATGCCCGCCCGCGCCCTGCTCGAGCACCTCGACCGACCTGACCACCTCTGGGTACCAGCTCGGGTAGTCCTCGACCGCCGCGAAGAAGCCGACACACTCCTTGACGCCCGCGGAGGTGTGGGTGCTCGCCGATCCGCGCAGCTCCTTCATCCCGGCGCCGGCGTCAGAGCTGCCGCGAGGACCACAGCACCGCCGACAGCACGACGCTGATGATCGCAACCACCAAGCCGGTGATCCAGCCCTGTACCTTGCTCGAGACGAGGATCGCCCCCAGCGCGACGCCGATCCCGACGATCCCGCAGGTTGCCACGACGCGCACGAGCACACGCTCGGCGCCGAGCCGCCGGCGACCGCGGGCTGGCAGCATGTTGCGGGACTCCGGCCGGCGCCCTGAGGGCCTCGCGCCGCTCCCGGCGGCGGTCGTCCGCGGCGGCGCGGCGGCATCAGGCGGGGAGGCGTCGCCGCCGGGCGGAGCGGACGGGGATGGGCCGCTGGGAGACGGATCTGCGTCGGGAGAAATGGTGCCCGGAGTCTACCCGCAGGAGGGCGCAAGCGCGAGCGCATGACCGCGGCCCGGCCTCACCGTCCGCAGCCCCGAGCCGATCACGTGGTCGTGCTCATCCCGAGCAGGCGATGGTGACGCAGCTGCTCTGGCGGCGAGCCGTGCAGCACCCATCCCCCCGCTCCCCGGCTGACCGTCCCCGCGCGAGTCAGATCGCCGATCGCAGTGGTCACCGATGGCCGGTGGGCCCCGACCAGGTCGGCCAACCGCTGGTGGGACAGCGGCAGCGGGACGACGATCCCGTCCGGCCGAACCCGCCCCCATCGTTCGGCCAGGTGCCACAGCGTCAGCAACAGCCGGTCGTCGAGGCGTTGGTGGTGGGTGATCGCCAGGACGATCGCCAGCGAGTGGGCGCGCCGTGTGCCGCGGTTGAAGAGCTCCAGGCCGAGCTGCGGCCACGGCGTCATTCGCGTCACGAGACCGTGGTCGAGCACCGCCAAACGGGTCGGCTCGAGCACGATCCACCCCACCTCGGCGTGGACGTGCGATCCCTCGGCGTCCCAGTGCCACGGGCGCAGGACATCGCCCGGACCAAGCAGCTCTACACATCGACGACCGAGCACCTCGACCTCCCGGGTTATCAGCCCGTCGATGACCAGAAAGCCCTGATGGTGCGTATCCGGCTCGCGCGCGCCCGCGGCGTCCCACTTGCCCGGCGTGAGACGACGCATGCGGGTGAGCGCCTGCCGGCGCGCGTCCAGTCGCTGGGGTTCGTCGAGCAGCTCGCCGAGGTCGGGGTCGGCGTCCACGATGCTGATCAGATCCGAGATCGAGCCCATCTGCGATCAGCCCCGGCCAGCAGGCCGCGCGAGCCGGCCCACGAGCTGTTCCCAGGAATCCATCAGTCGCTCGATCGTCATGCCGGTGTGCAGCTGATGGATGACCAGCTCGGGCGCGAGGCTGGCGAGCAGCACGTCGGCCAGGTAATCCGCGTCGTCCGGCGCCAGCTCGGAGAGCAGGCTGCCGACGTGAGTGCGGTAGGCGGCATGAACCGGGGATTGGTAGCGCAACCTGGGGGCAGACGGCATCGCCGCGAGCAGCAGGTCGCCGCGATCCGCGGTCAGTCTAAGCAGGGCATGACCGAAGGCGACCAGGCGCTCGGCCGGCGGCGCTCCCGGTCCCAGCGGCGCGGGCCCGCGGATGAACCCCTCCTGCAAGCGCCGCTCGCTCTCGTCGAGGAGCGCGTGAAAAAGGCTGGCCCTGTCGCCAAAGCGGCGGAACAGGGTGCCCTTGCCCACGCGAGCCTCGCACGCGAGGCCGTCCATCGTGATCGAGTCGATCCCACGCTCGAGCAGCATGCGCTCTGCCGTCCGCAGGATCGCCAGCCGATTGCGCGCGGCGTCGGCGCGCTCGCTGCGCTGGCTCTGCACCAGCGGAAGCTCGACCGGCTCCGGCACCCCTGCATCGTACGACGCGTCGACCGGGAGGATGGAGTGCAAGCGGACCACAGTCCGATTATGTTACGGTACGAGTCAGTAGCGGACCATGGTCCGAATAAGACCCCTACGAAAGGATCTCGATGTCCACCACCACCCTCGAAAGCGCCACCGGCCTTCCCGTCGGCACCTGGCGGCTCGACCCGACCCACTCGACCGTGGGCTTTGCGGTCAAGCACATGATCGTCGCGACCTTCCGCGCACGATTCGAGCAGTTCGACGCGATCCTGACGGTCGACCAGGACAAGGCCCAACTCGTCGGAACCGTGCAGGCCGGCTCGCTGATCGTCAAGGACGAGAACTTCCAGGCGCACCTCGGCTCTCCCGAGTTCTTCGACCTCGAGGGCTACCCGGAGATCCGCTTCGCCTCGACCGACATCCGCCGTACCGGCGACGAGCTCGTCGTGGACGGCGATCTCACGATCAAGGACCAGACGTATCGCGTCGACGGTCGTGGCATCGTCTCAGGGCCGGCGGTGACGCTCGGCGACGTCACCAAGCTCGGGATCGCGCTCGAGACGGTGATCGACCGCACCCAGTTCGGCCTGAGCTGGAACGCGCCTCTGCCGAAGGGCGGCTTCGCGGTCGCCAACGAGGTCACGATCACGGTCGAGCTCGAGCTGGCGCTGAGCGGGGCCTGAGCGCGATGCGCGTGCTCGGCGTGGCGGGCTCGCTCCGGCGAGCTTCGTACAACCGGCGACTGCTGCGGGCGGCGGCGGACCTGCTGCCGCCCGGCGCCGAGCTTGTCGAGTTCGACCGGCTCGAGCTCAAGGCGATCCCGCCGTTCGACGAGGACGACGAGGCCAGCCCCCCACGGGCAATTGACGCGTGGCGCGCGGCGATCGCGGCGGCCGCCGCGGTGCTATTTGCCACGCCCGAGTACAACTCTTCGATTCCAGGGCAGCTCAAGAACGCGGTCGACTGGGCCTCGCGCCCCGTCCAGCGAACCGTGCTGCGCAACAAGCCGGTCGTGGTGATCGGCGCGAGCACCGGTCTGTTCGGA
>QHBV01000297.1:12918-33119 GCA_003244035.1 Solirubrobacterales bacterium
ACCCCGAGCTCTCGCTCGAGCTCGCGGGCATCCTCGCCGAGCTGCTCGAGCTCGCCGAGCGCCGGCTCGCGGCATAGCTTCGCGTTCGCCGGTCAACAACCGCGGAACCGTCGCGATAGACGCAACTCGCAGTTGCCCACCATCCTGGGCTCGGCTATCTTCGGGGCATGCTGGTACCGACCGTCGCAGGGAGTCGCCCGGAGTAGCGAGATTGCCGGGGGTTTCAGGCATTTCAACATTAAGGCGACCCCTGCCGGGGTCGCCCTTTTATTTCATCCCCCGCCGAAGCTGGACTGAGCGCACGAGCATGACGGAGCAGACGACAACCGAGCCCCTCCGGACGGCCGCCGAACCGGCGCCGTGGGGAGCGTTGTCGATCGCGGACGATCTCTGCCTCTCCGGCCTGGGCGAGACGCAGTTCGGGGCGATCGTGCTCGCGCGCGGGATCCCCCACACCGCCGGACGGCAGTTCGGCGAGCACGGATACGAGCTCGAGCCCGAGCCAAGGATCGGCTTCTGAGCGAGCTGCTCGCCGTCGTCGTGCTCGCGGTTGCGCTGGGCGCCGCGATCGTGCGCCGGCGCTGGCTGCCCGAAGCCGTTGTGGCGGTGGCGGGGGCCGCGCTGATGGTGGCCGCCGGCGAGCTGGGCCTCGAGCGCGCGGCCGACGTGCTCGGCGCGCTCGGGCCGACGGTCGGACTGCTCGCGGCGCTGCTGGTGCTGGCCGAGGGATGCCGCAGCGAAGGGGTGTTCCAGTGGGCGGGAGCAGCGATCGCAACACGCTCGCGGGGTCAGCCGCGACGACTGCTGGCGCTCGTCTTCATAGCCGCCTGCGCGACGACCGTCGTGCTCAGCCTCGACGCCACGATCGTGCTGCTGACCCCTGTCGTGTTCGCGACCGCCAGGCGCGTGCGTGCTCGCCCGCGCCCACACGCCTACGCCTGCGCGCACCTCGCCAACTCGGCGTCGCTGCTGCTGCCGATCGCCAATCTGACTAACCTGCTGGCGTTCCGCGCGACGGGCCTGTCGTTCGCGCGCTTCGCGCTGCTGATGGCGCTTCCGTGGGCGGTCGCGATCGCGGTCGAGTGGGCCGTGCTCACGCGCTTCTTTGCGGCCGACCTCGCCGGAGTGGCCCGCGTCGGCACCCACGGGGCTCGGCTCGAGGCCGGCGTGGGCACGCCGGCTGACCGCCCCGCGCCGGCGGACTCCCCGGCACCGGCGGACGTCCCGGCACCGGCGGCCATCCCTGCGCCGGTGGATATCCCTGCGCCGTCCGCCCCCGCCCCCACCGCCATCCCCGCGCCGCGCTTCGCGCTCGGGGTGCTCGCCGCGACGCTGACCGGGTTCGCACTCAGCTCGCCGGCTGGGATCGACCCGGCATGGATCGCGCTCGCAGGGGCGCTGGTCCTCGGCGCCCATGCGCTGCTTCGACGGGCGACGAGCCCGCGCATGCTCGTTCGCGCGACCGACCCCGCCTTCCTTCTGTTCGTGTTCGGCATCGGCGTGATCGCGCGTGCCGCGACCGCCCACGGCATCGGCAGCGCCATCCGCGCGATCGTCCCTGTCGGCGGCTCGCTGGGCTCGTTACTCTGCATCGCCGCCGTGGCCGCCGTGCTGGCGAACCTCGTCAACAACATTCCCGCCACCCTGATTCTCGTCCCGGTGACCGCACCCGCCGGCCCCGGGAGCGTGCTCGCGGCTTTGATCGGAGTCAACGCCGGCCCGAACCTGACCTACGTCGGCTCGCTGGCAACGCTGCTGTGGCGCCGCGTCCTGCGCCACGAGGGGACGGGCGTCGAGCTGGGCGTGTTCGTGCGCCTCGGCCTGCTCACCGTCCCCCCGATCCTTGCCCTGAGCACGCTGGCCCTGTGGCTGGGCCTGCAGGTGCTGGGCTGATGCCAGATGTCGAGGGCCACGTACCGCGTAGCCTGGCCCGCGCCCCAGGCGCACTGCTCAAGCCGTGAGGAGTGTCACATCCCGACCTTCGGCCAGCGTGAGGAGGGCGGCGTCGAAGGTCACCAGGCGGACTCCGTGACGACGCGCCAACGCGAGCAGTTGCGCATCGGTCACCTGCCGATGGCCGGCGATCCGCGGCACGTCGGCGTCGCATGCCGACACGTCGTCGGCGAGGAAGCTGTGACCGTTGGCCTTACGCAGCGCCGAGAGCACCCGGCGAGCAGCTTCGACTGGGATGGAGCTCGGGAGCGCCTTTGGGTTGGAGGACACCCGCACGAAGCCGCTCTCGGTCACGGGACAGGTAGCCCAGCCGGCGTTGCTGTTGACGCCGAACCACGCACGCATGGCCGCATGGTGGACATGCGAGTCCCAAGCCAGCGCCACCAGCGCGTTCACGTCGAGCAGCCCGATTGTCGAAGTCAGTCCTCGTCGAGCGCTCGCCGCACCATCCGCGGAGTGATGGGCGGCGTGCCAGGCGGCACCCGAATCACCGGAAGGTCACCGTCGGCTTCGATCCGCGCCGGCGTGAGCCCCCGTCGTGCGAGCTCGGAGATCACCGAGCCGAGTGACCGGCGCCGATCCACGGCGAGCTCGCGCGCCGCTGTCACGACATCCTCGTCGAGGTTTAGGGTCGTCCGCACCCTCGATGATGCTACAGCATCACAACATCTCCCATGCACCCATGGGGCTACGCAGGCGGGCTTGGCCGTGGCGTGACCAACTCGCGGCGCAGTCTCGGTCAGCCGCGCTCAGCCTCGCACAGTCCGCCAAGCGCGAACGCACTCGCCGCCAGCGCGTTCGCGCCGGCGAGCGCGCGGCGGCGCGGGTCGACCAGCGCGAGCAACACCATCGACGCCGCGTGGGCGCCGTCGACTGCGGCGCCGGCGAGGACCTGCCCACGCGCGCTGCCGGGTCGCACGACCGCGGCCTGCAGCAGCTGGCGCGCTCCCAGCACGCGCGCGAACACGCGCGCCCCGCGGTCACCCAGAGGATCGCCGACCGGCGCCAGCAGCAGCGCCGACCCGTGCAGCACCCGACCGACCCACAGGGCGCGCACAAAGCTGGGGGAGCCGGCGCTCACGGGCTCGCGTGCGCCTGCGCTACGGCGCACTCGAGCATCAGCGCGTGCACGAACGCTTGCGGCAGGTTGCCGCGCAGCTGGCGCTGGGCGACGTCGAACTCCTCCGAGAGCAGCCCTGAGGGTCCGCAGGCGGCGCGGTTTCGCTCGAACCACCGGGCGGCGCTCACCAGGTCGCCCTGCTGCTGATGGGCGAGTGCCAGCAGGAACCCGCACAGCAGGAACGCCCCTTCGGACTGGCCGAGCGGCCGCTCGTCGGGGCGATAGCGGTAGCAGTAACCGTCCTCCGTCAGCTCGTGCTCGATCGCGCGCAGGGTCGCGACCGAGCGCGGATCCGAGGCCGGGATCGCGCCGCGAATCGACAGCAGCAGCAGCGCCGCGTCGAGGCGCTCATCGCCGGGAGAGCGCTGCCATCGACCCGTTCGGTGCAGCGCGTTCGCGGAGGTGTCGGCGGTGATCCGGTCGGCGAGCGCCAGCCAGCCGGCGGCCCGCTCCCCGGCGGGGTGGCGCTGGCTGATCGCGCGCAGTCCCGCGGCGCAGATCAGCCGGCTGTGGGTCCAGGCGTCGGGCTCGATCTCCCACATGCCGGCATCGGGCTCCTGCCAGCGCCCGGTGATCGCCTCAGCGGCGATCTCCGCGGCCTGCCAGCCCTCGGCGTCGAGACGGTCTTGGTCGGCGGCCGAGGCGAACAGCAGCAGCGTCTCGCCGAAGGCGTCGAGCTGGAACTGCTGGTTGACCCAGTTGCCGACGATGTCGTACCCGCCCGGGTAGCCGGGCAAGTCGAGCTGGCGCTGGTCGGGCACGCGGCCCCCGGTGGTCGTGTAGGCGGGCTTCAGCTCGGGGCCGTGCTCGAGCAGCCGCTCGGACACGAACCGCACCGCGTCGTCGAGCAGCGGGTGTGCGCCGGCGCGCGCGACCGCCTGGCCGGCGTAGCACTGGTCGCGGATCCAGACGTAGCGGTAGTCGTAGTTGCGGCCCTCGGCGGCGCGCTCGGGCAGCGATGTCGTGGCCGCCGCGACCATGCCGCCGCCGGCGCTAGTCAGCCCCGTCAGCACGGCGTAGGAGTGGCGCGCGTCGCGGGGGGCGACCGTGTCCTGAAGCTCGGGGACCCGCTCTCGCCAGGCGGACTCGGTGCCCTGCCACGCATGCTCGACCTCGGGCAGCGGCGCCTCGGGCTCGCGGTCGAAGACGAGCACGAGGTCGTGGTGGGCGCCGGCCCTGAGGTCCAGCTCCAGCTCCAGCTCCGTGCCGCGATTGCCATGCCGCTGCGCCTTGGCCCCGGGAGCGCCGCCCCAGCGCACATGCGCCTCGCCCACCCGCGCGGTCCACGTCCCGTCATCCTGGCGGCGCAGGTCCCTGGCCGCGCGGCGGCCGAAGTCGTGGTGCAGGTCGAGCGTGACCAGTACGCGCGCGCTGCCCTCTACGCCTGAGACCCGCCGCATGATCACCGCCCGCCGGGGGTCAGCGGGCAGCGCGAGCGCCTCGCGGCATTCGACCACCGCCCCATCGTCGAGGGTCCAGCGGCTGCGCCAGATCAGCCCGGGGTGCTCGTAGTAGCCACCCCACACAAATCGCCCCGTGGGCGTGACCGCGTAGGCCCCGGCGCCGCCGATCAGCGAGCTGAAGATCGCATCGCCGTCCCAGCCCGGGAAGCACATCCAGGTGAAGTCCCCGCGCGGGCCGACGAGGATCCCGCGCTCGCCGTCGGCGAGCAGCGCGTACTCGCGCAGCACGTGCGGAAACCCGGCCCCAAACGGGACGGTCGGGGCGGTCATCGTGCCGCCCGCGCGAGCGCAACCGCGCCGGCGGCGACACCGCCCAGCGCCCCCGCGATCAGGGGCCGGTGCGTCGTGGCCCAGAGCTGCGGGCTGCGAGTCTTGGCCTGCTCGTCGAAGCGCCCGTGGGTGGCGGCCTTGGCGTCGACCGGTTCGAACAGGTTGTCCGGGCGGCCCGGATCGCCCGGGACGTCCTGCATCTGCTGGGAGGAGATCCCGGTCCGGGCCAGGTACACGTCAGCCAGCTTGGGCGCGATCTTGTTGCCGACGATCGCCTGGATCGCGCTGTAGCCGACCCAGAGCTCGCGGCGGTGGTGGTGGGCGGCATAGTAGACAGCCTCGGCCGGGATCTCGGGCTGGTAGATCGGCGGCACGGGCATCGGATGCTTTGGCAGCTTCGAGCGACACCAGTTGAACTGCGGCGTGTTTACCCCGGGCAGCTGAACCATCGTGATCCACACCTTGCTCTTGTCGGCCATCAGCTCGGTCCGGATCGAATCTGTGAAGCCGCGAATCCCGAACTTTGCCCCGCAGTAGGCGGCCTGCAGCGGAATCGCCCGGTAGGACAGCGCCGAGCCGACCTGTACGACAGTGCCCCGATTGCGCGGCACCATTCGCTCCAGCGCCGCCATCGTCCCGTACACGGCGCCGAGATAGGTGACCTGCGTGGCGCGTGTGAACTCCTCCGCGGTGGTGTCCACAAAGCGCGCGAGCACAGTCGCCATGGCGTCGTTGACCCAAACGTCGATCGGTCCCAGCTCGTCCTCGACGCGCTGCGCGGCCGCCTGTACCTGGTCGTGGTCGGCGACGTCGGTGGGGAGCACCAACCCCGTCCCCCCGAGCGCCTCTACCTCCTGCCGCGCGCCGGCCAAGCCCTCAGAGCCGCGGGCGAGCAGCCCAACCTGGGCGCCCCGCCGGGCGAACGCGTGTGCGATCGCCCGTCCGACGCCGCCGGCGGCGCCGGTGACGACGACTACCTCGGGCCTCTTCCTGCTCATGCTGTGCTCCTATCGATCGTGATGACTGGGGGATTTGGGTCCATGATGGAACCAAATCCCCCAAAGCCGGCCAGATGGGCACTCGGGATTCGGGATCCGGCGCGCTCGNNGGCGCGCTCGCCGGCGCGCTCGTCGGTGCGCTCGTCGGTCACCGGGAGCGCTCTACTCGGGCGAGATGCCCCAGGCGCTGGTGAACGACTCGCCCGGCGCCAGGACCTGCAGGCCCTCGCCAGACTGCAGCGCGTTGGGCGCGCAGGTCATCGGCTCGATCCCCAGGCCGCACCGGCGGCGCGCGGGCTCGGGCAGCGAGTCGCCGGTGAACAGCATCAGGTAGGGGTAGCGCTCGTCGAGCCACAGCGCCGCGCGGCGATCGGTTTCCGCCGTTGCGAGGCGCACGCGGGCGCGCCCATCCTGGTCGCGGCGCAGGTCCGCGTAGCCCGTGTCGAGCTGGGTCTCGCCGAGCTCGCGCGGCGCCAGGAAGTCGAACTGGGTCCCGTCGACTGGCTCTGAGCCGGTGGGGATCCCGCGCTCGTCGGTGGTCATGTGTCGCTGCCCCGGCGCCTGCAGCACGAGCGCGTCGATCCGCTCCGTGCCAAGGGTCAGGTAGGGGTGCGCGCCGGCGCCGTAGGGACAGGGCCCCGCGCCGACGTTGGTGGCGCTCGTGCGAACCGACAGACCCTCGTCTGACAGCGAGTACTCGATCGCCAGCGCGAGCGCGAACGGCCAGCCGGACTGAGGGTGGAGGATGTGCTCCATCCGCACGCGCTCGGTCGTGCGTGCGGCTGCCGGCGCCCAGTTTGCCCAGCGCACCAGCCCGTGGATCGCATTGTGATTGGCGGGCTCGGTCAGCGGCAGCTGGTGCTCGGTGCCCTCGAAGCTGTAGCGACCGTCGCGCAATCGGTTCGGCCAAGGGATCAGCGAGTGCCCTCGGGCCGACGTGCAGCGCTCGGCACGGCCGTAGCCGTCGAGCAGCTCGTGACCGGAGACCAGGTAGGAGCGCAGTGCGCCTCCGACCTCGACCACGATCGCGCGCTGGTCGCCGTGGCTGAGCTCGAACTGGCTCCCGGAGGGAGCGACCGGACGCGGGGCTCGCGACGAGCTCGCCGCGCGAGCCCGGGCACGGGGGGTCATTTGCCCGGCAGAAACTCTTCGAGCTTCTGCTTGGCCGACTGGACGATCATCCGTCCCGCATGCGGGTCGCCACCCAGCAGCGAGTACATGAACGACTTCGCCTGCTCGATCGTGATGTGCGGGGGCAGCGGCGGNNACCTCGGGGTCGGTCACCGCCTCGATCACGACGGGCCGGTCGGAGGCCAGCGCCTGCTCCCACGCGCCGGCCACCTGATCCGGGCGATCGACGCGGATCCCCTTCAGCCCGATCAGCTCCGCCCACTTGGCGTAGGCGACGTCGGGGATGTCCTGGGTGGTCGGCACACGTGGCTCACCCGCCATCGCGCGCAGCTCCCAGGTGACCTGGTTCAGGTCGCGGTTGTTGAGCACCATCACGTAGAAGCGCGGATCGGCCCAATCGCGCCAGTACTTTGCGACCGTGATCAACTCGGCCAGCCCGTTCATCTGCATCGCCCCGTCGCCGACGAGCGCGAACACGGGCCTGTCGGGGTGGGCGAACTTGGCGCCGATCGCATACGGGACGCCGGGACCCATCGTCGCCAGCGTCCCCGACAGCGAGCCCATCATCCCCTTGCGGAGCTTGACGTCGCGCGCGTACCAGTTCGCCGACGAGCCCGAGTCCGAGCTGATGATCGCCCGGTCGGGCAATTGCTTGGAGAGCTCGTGGAAGAGCAGCTGCGGGTTGATCGGCTCGGCACTCTCGTGCGCACGGGCGTCCATCAGGTTCCCCCACTCCCCGACCTCGTGCTCGATCTTCTCGCGCCAGGACCGGTCGGTCTTGCGGTGCAGCAGCGGGATCAGCTCGCGCAGCGTCTGGGCGCTGTCACCGATCAGGTTGAGCTCCATCGGGTAGCGGATCCCGAGCATCTTGCCGTCGATGTCGATCTGGACACCGCGCACCTGGCCCGGCTCGGGCAGGAACTCCGAGTATGGGAACGAGGAGCCGACCATCAACAGCGTGTCGGCCTCCATCATCATGTCCCAGCTCGGCTTGGTGCCGAGCAGCCCGATCGAGCCCGTCACCCACGGCTCGTCATCGGGGACCACGGCCTTGCCCAGCAGCGCCTTGGCGACCCCGCAACCGAGCAGCTCGGCGACTTCGGTCACCTCCTCGGTGGCGTGCAGGGCGCCCTGCCCGACCAGCATCGCCACGCGCTCGCCGGCGTTGAGGATCTCCGCCGCGGCGCGCAGGTCTGCCTCTCTGGGCACGCTGCGCCCGCGCAGGAAGCCGGGCCCCGAGTGCACGGTGCCGTGGGTCCGGGGTGGCTCGGGGACGGCGTCGGCCTGCTGGACGTCGTTGGGGACGATGATGCAGGTCACGGTCCGCTCGGACAGCGCGATCCGCACCGCGCGGTCGACCAGGTGGCGCGCCTGCGTGGCGTCCATGCAGACCTCGACGAACTCGTGCGCGACATCCTTGAACAGGCTCTGCAGATCCACTTCCTGCTGGAAGTTGCCGCCGAGCCCCGCGCGAGCCTGCTGGCCAACGATCGCCACCACCGGCTGGTGATCGAGCTTGGCGTCATACAGGCCGTTGAGCAGATGGATCGCGCCGGGTCCGGAGGTCGCCATGCACACCCCCACCTCCCCGGTGAACTTCGCGTGGGCGCACGCCATGAACGCAGCCATCTCCTCGTGGCGGACCTGGACGAAGCGCGGGCGGTCCGTTCCGGCCTCGCCGCGCATCGCGCCCAGAAAGCCCATGATCCCGTCGCCGGCGTAGCCGAAGATCCGCTGCACGCCCCAATCGGTCAGCAGCCGGCGGAGCATGTACTGGCTTACGTTCTCGCTCATTCTCTATTCCTCTCAGACGAACTTGGGATACAGGGACATGCCGCCATCGACCACGATCGTCGTCCCGGTGATGTAGCCGGCTTCCGCGCTGGCGGCCCAGGCGACCGCGGCCGCGATCTCCTCGGCGCTGCCCATCCGGCCCAGCGGGATCTCGCTCTCGACCGCGTGCTCCTGCTCGGGGTCGTCGAGCACGAACTTGTTGATCGGCGTGATGATCGCCCCGGGCGCGATGTTCAGCACCCGGATCTTCTTCGGCGCCAGCTCGCGTGCGGCGGTCTCCATCAGCAGCTTGATCCCGCCCTTGCTCGCGCAGTAGTGCGCAAACCCCGGCCACGGGATGAACTCGTGGACGCTCGACAT
Source organism: Solirubrobacterales bacterium (assembly GCA_003244035.1). Lineage (GTDB taxonomy): Bacteria > Actinomycetota > Thermoleophilia > Solirubrobacterales > Solirubrobacteraceae > Palsa-465. The sequence goes on from QHBV01000297.1 coordinate 22,008, forward strand.
GTTGACGATCACCCCGCCGCCGGCCCCCGCCATCACCTTGCCCGCCTCACGCAGGCACAGAAAGGCGCCGGTCAGGTTGGTCTGCAGCACCGCGCTCCAGTCAGCCAGGCCCATCTCCAGCAGCGGGATCTGCTTCTCGATCCCGGCGTTGTTGACGAGTAGGTCGAGACCGCCGAGCTCCTCCGCAGCCTGGCTCACCAGCCGCACGACATCCTGCTCGCGGCCGACGTCGCCCTGGACGGCGATCGCCTTGGGCGCTCCGCCCTGGCGCAACTCGGCCGCGAGCTGGTCCGCCCCCTCGGCCTCCTGGTCGGAGTAGTAGTTGACGCACACGCTCGCGCCCTCGCGCGCGAGGCGCTGCGCGCTGGCCTTGCCGATCCCCGTGTTGCCTCCAGTGACGATCGCCTTGCGTGAATCGAGCAGCATGCTCATGCCTCCTGTTCGTCGGGTCTCTCCGTGGTTCCGGTGATCAGCCGGACCGGTCGCTCGGTGAGCAGGTAGGCGGCAGCCCAGTTGATCAGGACCAGCAGCCGCGTGCGCAGGCCGCCGAGCGCGACGATGTGAACCAGCAGCCACGCCAGCCAGCCGAGCATCCCGCTGAGCTTCAGCGGGCCGATCTGTGCGACCGCGGCGTTGCGTCCCTGGGTGGCCATCGTGCCCAGGTCCCGGTAGCGGAAGTCCTGAGGAGAACGGCCGTGCAGCGACGCGGCGATCGCCTCGCCGGCGTGCCGCCCGCTCTGGATCGCGACCTGCGCGAGCATCGGCAGGGACTCGGGCCGGCCGTGAGCCTGCGGGATCGCGGCCATGTCGCCCACCACGAGCACCTCGGGCCGGCCGGGGACCTGCAGCGTGGGCAGCACCTTCAGTCGCGCGTGCGATCCCTGCTCCAACTCCAGTCCGTCGGCCAGCGACGCGGCGCGCACCCCGGCCGCCCAAGCGACCGTGGCGGCTCCGATCGTGCGCCCGTCGTCGAGCCGCAGACCCTGCTCGTCGATCGCCGACGCCTTGGCGCCCGAGAGCACCCGCACGCCCTTGCCCTCCAGCGCGCGCTGGCTCGCACGCTGGAGCTTGGGGGCGAAAGTGGAAAGCGGCGCCGACGAGCCCTCGACCAGCACGATCTCGACGCGGTCGAGATCCAGGTGGGGGTAATCGCGCGCGAGCGCCTCGTGCACGAGCTCGGCGAACGCGCCGGCGAACTCGACCCCGGTCGGACCGCCACCGACGACGGCGAAGGTCAGCAGCCGCCGGCGCTGCACCGGGTCCTCGGTCCACGCGGCCTGCTCGAAGCGCTCGAGCACCGCATTGCGCAGGGCGAGCGATTCGGACAGCGTGCCGAGCCCCAGCGATCGCTTCGCGATCTCGCGGTTGCCGAAATAGTCGTTGACCGCCCCGGCGGCGAGCACGAGGTGGTCGTAGGCCAGCGGCCCGCGGTCGCTCTGCACCACTCGCGCGTCGAGGTCCACCCCCGTCACGTCGCCCAGCCGGAAGTCGACGCCCGGCAGCTTCTGCAGCAGCTGGCGGACCGGCTGGGCCACCTCGGCCGGTTCGAGCAGCGCGGTGGCGACCTGGTAGAGAAGCGGGGTGAACACGTGGTAGTTGTGGCGATCGACCAACACCACCTCCACCGGGGCGCCGTGCAGCGCACGGGCACACGCGAGCCCACCGAAGCCCGCCCCGACGATCACCACCCGCGGCCGCCGCTCGCCGCTCACGCGGCGGCTCCGCTGGCCAGGCGATCGGCCAGGCGGGATGCGAGCGCCATGATCGTCAGCGCGGGGTTGGCCGACCCCTGCGTCGGGCAGGCGCTGCCGTCGCAGATGTACAGGTTGGGCACCCCCCACACGCGGTGATCGGAGTTGATCACGCTGTGCTCGGGGCTCGCGCCCATCCGCGCGCCGCCGACCAGGTGCGCGTAGCGATGAATGGTGAGGATGTCCTGGGCGCCCGAGGCCTTGAGGATGTCCGTGATCACCTTGGTCGAGTAGTCCATGTTGGCCTTGTCGTTCTCGGAGTGCGTGTAGTCGAAGCGCGCGACCGGCATCCCGTAGGAATCGTGCTCGTCGGCCAGCGTGACGCGGTTCTCGGGATATGGCAGCAGCTCATTGAGCACCCCGATGCAGGCCCAGTGGTTGTAGTCGCGCATGTACTCGCGCAGCGAGCGGCCCCAGTGGCCGTCGGCGAGCACGTGCTCGGCCCACCCGATCGGCATCGGCGAGACGGTCTGAATCGAGAACCCGCGCGCGAACCCGCGGCGGGGGTCGGTCTCGTAGTACTGCTCGGAGGAGACCTCCGGCGGCGGCGCCTTGTACATCCGCAGCTCCTCGGGGTAGCGCCCGGCCGTCTGGGCGGCGCCCTGCACCATCACGTAGCGCCCGACCAGGTCCTCGCCGTTGCCCAGGCCGCTCGGGAACCGCTTCGAGGTCGAGTGCAGCAGCAGCCGCGGCGTCTCGATCGAGTAGCACGCCACCGCGACCATCCGCGCGCGCTGCAGGCGCTGGGAGCCGTCGGACTCGCGCACGTAGCTGACCCCTGTCGCCCGCCCGCTGGACTCGTCCAGCTCGACGCGGGTCGCCATGCTGTCGGCGCGGATCTCGACGCCGTGGGCGATCGCATCGGGGAGATGGGTGACGTACGGGCTGGCCTTNNTGACCTTGCAGCCCTGCAGGCAGTAGCCGCGGTAGATGCAGTGGGGGCGGTTGCCGAAGGTCCCGTTGACGATTCCCACCGGCCCCACCCGCATTTCGATCCCGAGCTCGATCGCGCCCCGCCAGAGGGTCTCGGCGGCGCCCGAGATCGGGTGCGGGGAGAACGGATAGCGGTGGGGGTCCCCCCAGGGCCAGTCCTGGCCGGCGACCGGCAGCTCGCGCTCGAGCTCGTCGTAGTGGGGCTTCAGCTCGGCGTAGGAGATCGGCCAGTCGACGCCGACGCCGTCGCGGGTCTGGGTGTTGAAGTCCGAGGGGTGAAAGCGCGGGCAGTAGCCCGCGTAGTGGACCATCGAGCCGCCCACGCCCCGCCCCGAGTTGTTCTTGCCCATCTCGATCGGGTCCTCGCCGCCGATCACCCGCTCCTGGGTCCAGTACAGCCGGTGCGAGCCGGCCTCGTCGGAGACCCAGTCCTCGTCGGGGTGCCAGAACGGCCCGGCTTCGAGCACCACGATCCGCCAGCCGTGACGAGCCAGGCGCTGGGCGAGCACCGAGCCGCCCGCGCCGGCGCCCACAATCACGAGGTCGACCTCGTCGGAGTCCGCGTAGCGGGCCATCGTGTCCTGGCCCGGGAGGTCCCGGCGATGGACGTCGAGCAGGAAGCGCGAGTCGTTGGCGTTGGGCCCGATCGCGCCCTTGAGCAGGCCGCGGATCACTGCTCCGGCTCCTCCTCGCGAATCGCGTCTCCGGCCCCTGCCACCCGCACCGGGTCCTCGCTGGTGGCGCCCGCGCGCTCGAACGGCTCCAGGGTCGAGACCGGGCCCAGGCGCATGAACCCGCGCGGATACGCCGGACCGCCGAAGCCGATCTCGTTCCACGCCCACGGGTGGGAGTAGAACGCGGCCAGGATCGCGCGCATGCACACCGACCACGCCCGCGTGACGTCGAGCTCGTCCCACGCCCCGCCCTTCAAGGCACCACTCGCGAAGTCGCTGACGATCGCCTCCTGCTCCTGGGGGTCGCAGGAGGCAAAGCTCTGAGCGCCGTGACGCTCGGCGGCGCTGTGGTCGAGCCCGCGCAGCACCAGCCGCCAGGTGTCGGGGTCGCGCGGCATGTTCGCGTAGCGGAATCCGTCCAGCCGGCCAGAGGCGAGCTTGTCGTCGACCATCTCGGCGACCGGGACGCGCGGATCGGCGTCCTGCGCCGTGGTCACGTCGCACAGCGCCCGCAGGGTTGGCGCCTCCTGCACGGTGAAGAACCGCAGCTGCCCGGGCGGGTCCAGACGGGCCTGCACGACCCGGCGGGTCGCGTCGTCCCAGGTGTCGACGGCATCGAACACGTCGTAGTCGGGATAGCGGCCGATCATCTGCGGGGTCGTCCCCCGGCGTTGGCGCGGCAGCCAGCTCGGATGCCGCGGCTCGCCACCCTCGCGCAGATTGGGCAGATGGTCGGGCTTGGTCAGGTCGCGCTTGGCCACGGCGGGTCAGTCCTCCCGGCGCAGCAGCGCGGCCAGCAGGCCCATCATCCCCACGATCGTCATCAACCCGGGCGCCATGATCGGTGGGCCCATCGGCACGTTGTAGCTGGCCATCCCGAAGCCGCCGGGCTTGCGGGCCACGCCGCGGGCGTGGTAATACTCGCCCAGCAGCCCGTTGGCGGTGTAGATCAGCGACGTGATCGGCAGGTAGCGCTTCGCCCACCTGCGACTGAAGACCCCGCCGATCCCCGCCACCATCACCGGCGGTGTCACCACGATCGGGCTCCACATCATCTTGTGCCCGAAGCTCGCGCGGTAGTGCTCGAAGTAGATCTCCGCGGTGGTCACAGCGGCGGCGAACGCTGTCAGCCCTGACAGCGAGCGCTCGAAGCGGCCGTGCTCGACGTTCGAAACGGCGCGGTCGATGAAGTGCTCCGGTCTCCGGTTTCGGCGCTTGACTGGGATGTGCATCGTCGGGGCTCCTTTGGCTAGATGGCGAACCGCTCGGCGTCGGCGCGCTTGAGCTCGAGCCCGTTGCCCGGCCGCTCGAGATCCGGCCACAGGGCTCCATTCTCCGGCGCCAGCACGCCGTCGAACAGCATCCGCTCCAGCCGCGCGTGGTCGTGAAAGTACTCCAGGTGGCGAAACGGCACGACCGCGCAGCAGGGGTGCGCGTGGATCGACGGTCCGCAGTGCGCCGAGAGCTCGAGCGATCGCGCCTGGCACAGCGCGGCGACGCGCAGGAAGCCCGTGATCCCCTCGCAGCGGGTGACGTCCGCCTGCAGGCAGCTCACCGCGCCGGCGGAGAGCATCTGCTGGAAGTAGTCGAGCTTGTAGCCGTACTCCCCGGCCGCGATGTCCATCCCCGCGGGTGCCCGGTCCCGGAGCAGGCGCAGCCCCTCCAGGTCATCGGAGGAGACGGGCTCCTCGAACCAGCTCGCGTCGAAGTCCTCCGCGTAGCGGCATGCGAAGTGGAGCGCCTGAGCGCGGGTCAGGGCGCCGTTGGCGTCGACGTACAGCTCCGTGTCCGGCCCGATCGCCTCGCGCGCGACCCGCACCCGCTCGATGTCGCGGTCGGGCTCGCGCCCGACCTTCATCTTCACGCGCGGGATTCCCTGCTCAACCCAGCCGGAGAGCTGCTGCGCCAGGCGATCATCCGGGTACGAGGTGAACCCGCCCGAGCCGTAGACCGGCACCGACTCGTGCGCCGCGTCGAGTACCGTCGCCAGCGGCAGGTCCAGGATCCGGGCCTTGAGGTCCCACAGCGCCGTGTCGACCGCCGCGATCGCCATCGAGCCCACACCGGGACGCCCGAGGTTGCGACACGCGGCGACCATCGCCTCCCACGCCGCAGTCACCCGCAGCGCGTCGTGGCCGATCACGAGCTCGCGCAGCGTCGAGGTGATCACCGCGCCGCTCGCCGGGGACCCGTAGGTCCAGCCGAGCCCCGTCCGCCCTCCGGCGTGAGCCTCCACCAGCACGATCGTGGTGGAGTCCCACTTCGCGGTACCGTCGGACTCCGGGTAGTCGGTGGGGATCTTGTAGGCCGAGACGTCGAGTCGCTCGATGCTCGCCAGGAGGTCCGTACGGTTAGCCGCCATCGGTTATTGGACGTACCCACGCGCGCGCTCGGGCAATCCTGGGCGCCCCGCGATCGTCCGCAATCAGACCAAATCAGGCGCGCCGCCCACGGCGGCGCGCCTGCAGTAGCGGGTTCCTACCGCTTGCGCTCGGCGAGCAGGCGCTTGGCCCCCTCGGCAAGTTTGTCGATCGCGTCCTTCGCCGACGCGGCCGCCTGGTCGGCCATGCCCCGGCTCTTGAGGGCGCGGTCACCGGAGAGGCTTCCAGCGGCCTCCTTCAGGCGGCCCCTGGCGTTTTGGATTCTCTTGTCGGTCATGTAGCTCCTTTGCGGTGGAGCACCGAATGTACGCCCTCGCCGTCGTAGGGCCCGCCGACTAGAGATCGGCGTCCTCGAGCGCGGCCGCCACCAGCGCCTCGTACCGGCCGGCCTCCAGATCGCCGAGGGGGTCGCGGGTGTGCCGCAGCAACACCGCAAACGGAAGTGAGAAGGCTGCGCGCTCGGCGACCACTCGCAGGCGGCCGTCACCGGCATCGACCGCGAGCACGGCCGCCGCATCACCCCTGCGTCGCGCCTCACGCACGCGCTGCGGGAGGAACCGCTGGAGCAGAACGCTGCTGGGCAGCAGGAAGATGAGCCATCCAAGCAGCGTCGCGAGGCGGCGGGCGTCGCTCTCTCCCTGCCGGCCGGCGGCGACCGCCCGCCCGCCGGTCTCCGCGCCCGCTTCGGTCAAGCCGGCAGCGAGCTGGCTCCCGATCACGGGCACGCCGCTGACCGCGCCGGCGGCCGAGTCGAAGCCGTGCTGGACCGACGTCCCCCCCTGGACCACGCCGACACCCAGGTTCGCCAGCTTCGCGACGGCGTGGTGGGTCGCCAGGCCGAGCACCGCGAACACGACCAGGCATAGCGCTGCCGCGCCGTCCGTGGCGAGCACGCGGCGCCGGCGCGCGGGCGAGCGGGGGTACAGCCGCAAGCTCACGCCCGACCGTACACCGGGATCGCGGCACCGCTCACGGGCGCCGAGTCGTCGCACAGCAGGTGGGCGATCACGCCGGCGATCTCGGCCGGCTCGACCCAACGGTCGTGGTCGGCATCCGGCATCGAGGCGCGGTTGGCGGGGGTGTCGATCACGCTGGGCAGGACCGCGTTGGCGCGGATGCCGTCGTCCTTGTACTCGACCGCGACCGCCTGCGCAAACGCGATCACCGCCGCCTTCGAGGCGACATAGCCCGCGGCGCCCGCGAACGGCTGCAGCGCGGCGCGGGTTCCGACGCACACGATCGATCCGCCGCCGCTGTCGATCATGTAGGGGAGCGCGGCCTGCGTGACCAGGTAGGTCGGACGCAGGTTCAGCCGGAACTGGCGCTCGAACACATCGATTGGAGTCTCGTGCACGCGCCCGCCGGCGGCGAACCCGCCGACCAGGTTGACAACGCCGTTCAGAGACCCGGGCTTGACCGCGGCGGAGACGACCGCCGCCACGGCCTCGTGGTCGAACAGGTCAGCTTCGATCAACTCGAGCCCGCTGCGCTCCTGCACGCGCTCGAGCTCCCGCTCGGCAACCCACGGGACCACGACCCGCCAGCCCTGATCGAGCAGCCGCGCGACGACCGCGGCGCCGAGCCCGCCGGTCCCACCGGTGACGATTGCCGTCCGCACCCCGCTCTATCTTCGCAACACCATGCAAGTTCGGCAATTTGCAGACGGATGCGAGGTTGCGCAGGCCCTGCTGGTTCGTGAGGTCGAGGTGCGGCGGCGGCGGGATGGTGATGAGTACCTGAAGCTGACGCTGGGCGACCGCACCGGGAGCGTCCCGGCGATCGTGTGGGAGGACGTAGCCGGCGCCCGCGAGCTGTGCGGTCCCGGGGAAGTCGTCCATGCGACCGGGCAGTACTCAGTGCACGCTCGCTTCGGCGCGCAGCTGGCCGTCGAGAGCCTGCGCGTGGCCCATGAGCACGAGTACTCCCTCGCGGATCTCCACGATGGCCCTAGCCGCACGGCGGAGCAGATGGAGGCCGACCTGCGCGAGCTGATCGCGACCGTCCAGAGCCCGCACCTGCGGCGCCTGCTGGCGATCGTATTCGGCGAAGGGTCGCCGTCGTGGGCGAGCTATCGCGACGCGCCGGCGGCCAAGCGCTATCACCAGGCCTACCGTCACGGGCTACTCGAGCACTGCCTGACGGTGGCCCAGGCGGTGGGCACCGTCTCCGCGACCTTCCCCGGAATCGACCGCGACGTCGCGGTCGCCGGCGCGCTGCTGCACGACATCGGCAAGCTCGAGACCTACGAGCTGCACGGCGGGGCGATCTCTATGTCCGACCGCGGCCGGCTGCACGGTGAGATCCCGCTTGGCTACTACCGCGTACGACGGGCGATCGAGCGCCTCGACGGGTTCCCGCCGGCACTCGAGCAGTCGCTGCTGCACATCATCCTCAGCCACCACGGATCGCTCGAGCACGGCAGCCCCGTCGTGCCGTGCACGCGCGAGGCGACGCTCGTGCACATGATCGACAACCTCGGGGGCCGGCTCGGCAGCTTCGACCGGCTCGAGCACGAGCTGCGCGCCGGCGAGCAGTGGTCCGCCTACGACAAGGCGCTCGGCGGCGGCGCTTACTTCGCCGCGCCCAACGAGCGCGAGCGCGAGGCTGCCTGAACAGCTACCCGACGCGCGACTCCATCATGGATTGCGCTTTGGGCAGCGTCTTGTCACGAGGAGCGCCGGCGCCGACGCCGGCGCCGGCTCAGTGCGGCGAAGTTGAGCCCGTAGCCCCAGCCGTAGTTCTTCGGTGTGAAGACGCGTGGATCGTCAGGATCCCAGACGCCTTTGCCGAAGTCCTCGCGCGTCAGCCGCGACCAGTTGAACGGCAAGCCGAGCAACCTGCCCTGTGGCTTCCGGCCATTGAGCGCAGCGTATCGCGATTGTGACGACCGCGCGCCAAATCCGTGCAAATAGCGTGCGCTCCGGATCAGCTCGGCCCGGAAGCGTGCTGGCCCAATTACAGTTGGTCCAGGGATGGCCAAGGACACCGAAAAGCTGATCCGCCAGCTCTCGCTGATCTCCTATCTGATGGCCGAGCGCCGCCCCGTGACCGCCCCGGAGATCAGGCGCGATGTCGAGGGCTACAGCATCATGAACGAGGACGCGTTCGCGCGTCGGTTCTATGCCGATCGCTCCGAGCTCGAGGCGCTCGGGATCGTGCTCGCGGTGGAGAAGCCTGTCGATGGGCTCGTCGAGCAGGAGAACTATTCGCTGCCGCCCGAGAACTTCCACCTGCCGCCGATCGAGTTCTCCGACGCCGAGCTGGCGGCGTTGCGCACCGCGCTGCAGTTGCTCGACGGCGAGTTTGCGTACGCCGAGCCACTGCGACTCGCGCTGCAGCAGATCTCGTGGGGCCGCCCGAGCCCGCTGCGCTCACCCGAGCAGCGCACGGTCGCGCTTGGAATCACGGGCAAGGCCGGCGGGCACGAGGTCTCCCAGCGCCTGGCGAAGATCGAGACGGCGATCTTCCGCCGCAAGACGATCGTGTTCGACTACTACACGATGGAGCGCGACGAAGAGGGCACGCGTCGCGTCGACCCCTATCAGCTGCTGTTCCAGGGCGCGCAGTTCTACCTCGTCGGCCGCTCGCACGAGCGCGACGCGATCCGCGTCTTCCGACTCTCGCGGATCCGCGGCAAGGTCGGCTATGCGACCAAGGCCGAGCACGACTTCCAGCGCCCGGTCAACTTCGACCCGCGCGCATACGCGAGCCGGATCGACTGGCAGTTCGGAGAGCCGATCGGAACGGCTGAGGTTTGGATCGGCGGCCGGATCGCGTGGCAGATCGAGCGCCACTTCGGTCGCTACGGAAGCACGCGGGCGGTGGAGGGAGCACCGGGTGCCGAGCACGGCGACCGCGTGCTGGTGACCTCGTACTCCAACTCGCGCCAGCTGATCGCGTGGGTGCTCGGTCTCGGTGAACACGCCCGCCTCCTAGGGCCGCCCGCGCTTGTTGCCGAGCTGCGCGAGCGGCTGGAGCTGCTGGCGGAAAGGCACACCGGCGAGCCAGAGCACGCCGCTCCCGCCGCCGGCGAGCCCCAAGCCGCCGGCGGCGGGCCAGAAGCGGATGTGAGCGCGGTGCAGCCGCCCACCGCCGATGGCGAGCCCGCGGACGCCGAGGGCAACGGGCACCATCCCGACGCGACGATCCGGCCGGAACGCTTCGCGCGGCTGGCTACGCTCGCGAGCATCCTGATCGAAGCGGGTCGCGCCGGGCGCCACCTCGACGCCGGCGATACCTGCCGGGAGCTGGGGCTGTCCGACCAGGAGCTGCGCGAGGACATCTCCGTGCTCAACGTCGTCAACTTCGGTGCTGGGACCTACGTGCTGTACGCCGAGATCGGCCCCGACGGGACGATCGAGGTCGACCCAGAGCCCTACGGGGACTCGTTCGCTCGCCCGGCCCGGCTGCTACCGGTCGAGGCGAAGGCGCTGGTGGCCGCGATCGACCTGATCGGCGAGCACATCCCGGAGGGATCGCTCGCATCGTCGCGCGAGAAGGTGGTTGCGGCGCTCGGCGAGGACCCGGCGGGGGCGGGGCTGCAGATCGCCGCGCTTGGCGCCGACGACGAGGAGCTGGCAACGGTCGTCTCGCGCGCGATCGCGACGCGCCGCCTGCTCGCGTTCGAGTACTTCAAGGAGAACGAGGACGAGCTCTCCGCCCGTCTGGTCGAGCCGTACGCGCTGATCAACGGCCGCGAGGGGTGGTACGTGGCGAGCTTCGACCCCTCGCGCGAGAGCGTGCGCCACTTTCGACTCGATCGGATCAAGTCCGCGACCGTCACAGCCGAGGGTTTCGAGCCGCGCCCCGACGTGGACCCCGCGGCCGATGTGGACGGATGGCCGCGGACGGGGGAAGTTCCCGCCTCGCGTCGCGCACGCGTGTGGATCTCCCCGGAGCGCGCCCGCTGGGCACGCGAGCAGCGCAGGGTGCTGGCCGAGCTGCAGGACGGGTCGGTGATCGTCGAGCTGCCGTTCGCCGGGACCGACTGGCTCGCGCGCGAGGTGCTCAAGGAGGCAGGCGACGCGGTGGTGCTCGAGCCGCCGGACGCCCGCTCAGCCATCCTCGCCGCCGCCGAGAGGATCCAAGCCGCGGCCGCAACCGCCGTGTGAGCCGCCGCGAGCAGATCGAGATGAGCGCGCCGGAGCTGGCGAGCTTTCTGAACCAGGAGCGCATCGTCACGTGTGCGACGAACGGTCCGCGCGGGTGGCCGCACCTGGTGCCGCTCTGGTACGTGATTCGCGGCGAGGACCTATGGGCATGGACGTACGCGAAGTCGCAGAAGGCGCGAAACCTCGAGCGTGACGTCCGCGCGACGCTGTCGATCGAGGCGGGAGCGCAGTACCACGAGCTGCGCGGCGTGATGATCGAGGC
>QHBV01000298.1:0-1172 GCA_003244035.1 Solirubrobacterales bacterium
CCTGCGGCTGGGGGGCCTGCGCCTGGGCAGTCTGCGAGCGGGCAAGCGCGGTGAGGCGGCCCTCTAGCTGGGCGGCGTGCTGCTCGGATGCGATCGCTCGCTCGCGCAGCGCCGAGGTCTCACGCGCCTGGGCGAAGTGCAGCAGCACCAGGACGGCGATCCCGAGAATCGCGGCAAAGCCGGCGTCGGCGCCCACCGACGAGATGAAGTGGTGGACGGAGAAAGCGAGCGGAAGGGGACCCATCACGTCAATCCTCAGTCTACGTCGCGATCCTGGCGGGAGGGATGTCGCCCGGGAGCGTGCGTGCGCCCGCCAGCCGCGAGACGTGCTGGGCCAGCACCGCCGCATCTCCCTCCAGCACCAGCAGGTTGATCCGCGCGAAGCTGTCCTCGACCCAGCTCGGATCCAGCGGCTCGCGCTCGGCGCGCAGGATCTTCTGCGCGGGAGTGGGTTGGGGACGCTCGTACGGGTTGAACAGCTCCTCGTGGAGCTTCTCGCCCGGGCGCGACCCCACGATCTCGATCGCGATGTCGCGCTCCGGCTCGAGCCCGGACAGGCGGATCATCGTCTCGGCGAGGTCGAGGATCTTGACGGGATCGCCCATCTCCAGCACGAACAGCTCGCCTGACCCCGGCTTAGCCGACGCCGGCCCGGGCACAACCACACGCGCCGGCTCGCGCAGGGAGCCGGCGCGGATAATCAACTGCACGGCTTCGGGGATCGTCATGAAGTACCGCCGCATGCGCGGGTCGGTGACCGTGACCGGGCCGCCCGCGGCGATCTGGCGGCGGAAGATCGGCACCACCGAGCCCGACGACGCGAGCACGTTGCCGAAGCGAACCGTCGCGTACGTCGTACCCGGGTGCGTAGCCGCGGCCGCTTCCACCGCCCACTCGGCGAGCGCCTTGGAGGCGCCCATCACGGTCGCGGGCTGGACCGCCTTGTCGGTCGAAACCAGCACGAACGTCCCGACGCCGGCCTCGCCCGCGATCCGGGCGACGAGCCGGGTCGCGAGCGCGTTGTTGCGAATCGCCTCCACGGGATTGAGCTCCATCATCGTCACATGCTTGTACGCGGCCGCGTGGAAGACGACCGCGGGACGGTGCTCGCTCAGCACCTCGCGCATCCGCTCCTCCTCCTTGCAGTCGGCGAGCACCGGGATGGCCATCCG
>QHBV01000298.1:1198-7161 GCA_003244035.1 Solirubrobacterales bacterium
TGGTCGACGAGCACGAGGCGGCGCGGACCCACCCGCGCGATCTGTCGGCACAGCTCGCCCCCGATCGACCCGCCGGCGCCGGTGACGAGCACCACCTGCCCGGCGAGATAGGCGCCGACGCGCCCGAGCTCGTCGAGCACGGGCTCGCGCCCGAGCATGTCCTCGACCCGCACCTCACGCAGCTGACGCGTGACCCTGAGCTGGCCGGAGCCGTCCTGCAGCAGCTCGAACACGGTCGGCATCGTGCGCACGCGGATCCCACGCGCGCGGCACGCGGTCACGACCCGCGCCCGCAGGGTTCCAGGCGCGGAGGGGATCGCGATCACGACCTCGTCGGGCTCGACCTCGTCCAGCACCCTGGCGAGGTCCCCGGCGGCGGTCGTCCCGAGCACCCTGAGGCCATGCTCGTGCTTGATCCCCTGCTTGCGGGGGTCATCGTCGACGAACCCGACCGGGCGCAAGCGGAGCTGCGGGTTGCGCACGAGCTCCCTGACCACCAGCCGGCCGCCGTCCCCGCCGCCGACGATCAGCACGTCCCGCGCGCCCATGCCGACTCGGATGCTGCGCACGCGGCCCTCGGTGACCAGGTGCACGAGGAAGCGGGCGCCGAGCAGCAGCGCCAGCAGCAGCAGGAAGAAGTAGCCGATCACGCTCGCCGGCAGCGTGACCGCAGTGGACTCGAGCCGGAAGCGCTGGAACTGAGGAGCGGTCTGGACCGGGTGCAGCAGCGCAATCGCACCCACGATCACGAGCGTCGCGACGACCACGCCCCTGATCGCCGCCTCGTAGTCGCGCTGACCGACGAATGTCCACAGGCGCTGGTACAGGCCGAACGCGGCGAGCACCGCCAGCGTGACCGGAACGACCCACGGCATCGTCGCCTCGAGCAGCTCGTCGTAGCGACCCGTGACGTGCAGCTCGAACCTCAACTGGAAGGCAAGGAAGTACGCGAGCGCGACCAACACGCCGTCCACCAGGAGCTGTGGCAGCGAGTGGCGGTGAACGGGAAAGGCCGCGGATCTGATCCGCCGGCGCATGCAGGCAGGATTCTAGGCGCTCGGCCGGGAGACCTTCGTTAGCGTTCTGCTCGAACGGTCCGAGACCGCCCCAGCGCATGCCCGGCCCGATCGAGCGCCTGCACCGCAACGTAGCGCTGGGCGCCGATCGAGATCGCTGTCTCGAACGCGCGCCGGCGCGCGTTTGCCACGCTTCTCAGCGCGTGCGGGCTCGGCCCCCCCAGAACACGCCACGAGGGNNGCGGCCACTGCCGGGAGCGTGTCCGGCGCGGCGCGCCACGGAAAGCGGTAGGCACGGTAGGTCGAGTTCGCAGAGACGAAGCGTGCGTCGAAGATCATCTGCCCCCGGGAGTCGAACTCGCTCAAGTTGGGCTGCTGGCCCCAACCGACGAGGTGGTCGCCATTGGGCAGCTGTTGGTCGTTGCCCTCGAAGTTGGCGAGCAGGGCCGGCGAATGCTGCCGCTGGGCGACGCGCGTAGCGGTCCCGCGCGCGAGGTCGAGGCTCAGCGTGAGGCCCCGGGACTGGCTGTGGACGGTCGGCGGCCCGGCGCCGTCGTCGAACAGCGTAACCAAGCCATCGGCGCCGGACCGGATCCGCACGTCGTGCTGGAACGCAAACCCGGCACCCGCGCCCAGCTTGAAGCTCGAATGCTTGCCACCCAGCTGCCAGATCGTCGCGCCGGTACGGTGATCGAGCTTGTACGCCGCCCACGTGTTGCGCGCCGACACGACCAGGTTGCCGTCGCCGTCCTGATCGACCGAGTTGACGTGGAAGTAGTCGAGCAACGACAGGCGGTTGACCGGTGGGGTGTAGGTGTCGGTCACCGGCATATGGTCGAGGCTGTCCCATTGGAACAGGACGAGCCCGGTCGGGATGTCGATCTCCTGGACCACCGAGTCGAGCACGACCTCGTGCTTGGACCCGTTGCGCACCGCCGAGGCGTCCGTGTACACCGGGTACTCGGATGTGATCAGAGCCGTCCCCTGCGGAGTCAGCTGGAACTCGTGCAGATCGGCGCTCAGCCCGTTGGCCGCGTGCACGAGGGCGATCTCGTGATAGGAGCTGTCGTTGATCACGTCCTCGCCAACCCCGATCCCGGTGGCCCCGATGAACCCCTGCCACCAGGTCAGGACCGGCTTGCCCTGATACTGCTGGGCTCTGACATCGGTGACCGCGTCCCCATGGGGGACGCGCTTGAACCAGACCAGCCCGCCACCCGGGTCGAGGACCATCGGGCCGTCCTGGGCCGGGCCGTCCTGAGTCGCGACGAAGAGGTCGCCGGGAGCGGTCCGCGAGGAGCGCTTGATGACCTTGACCGCCGCGGGCGCCAAGTCGGGGCGTGAATGGAAGCGAAGCACGTCGCCCCGCACCCGCGGCGCCGGCGGCACCGGGGCATAGCGGATCGGTGCGGCAGGCGCCGCCACCCTGAACTGAAAGCGACCACCGGTCCCACCCACGACGTTCAGCGAGGTGCTCACGGTAACCAGCTCCCCGGCNNTCGGGATGAAGCTGCCGCCGGCACCGTCGGAGTCCGCAAGGACCTTGCCGGCGTGTGCGCCGCTGGTCGAGCCGGACACGGCGATCGATCCCAACTGGGCGGCGCTCAGCCCCCGGAACGCGATCTGGGCCTTGGGGGACATGAACCCGCTGCCGGGGCTCGGAAACACGTTGACGGGCGGCGAAGAGGGGGCGGCGGGGGCCGAGGTCGCCGGGAACAGGCCTGCGAACAGCAACGTCAGTGAGATTGCCGGAAGGGCTAGTCGCCTTGCGCGAAGCAGCATTGAGATCCCTTTCCCCCCGGTGGCTTGGTCAGCGTTGTGCTCGAACCGTCGAAGACTGCCCCAGCCTGTGTCCGGACCGATCGAGCGCCTGCACCGCAACGTAGCGCCGAGCGCCGAGCGAGATCGTCGTCTCGAACCCCCGCTTGTGCACGGTCGCCACGCTCCTCAACGCGTTCGAGCTCGATCCTCCCAGGACACGCCAGAAGGCCACGCTGGTCGCGCCGTTCCAGCTCGCGTAGACGATCGTGGCGCGGCCGCGGCTGCTCGCTGCGATCGCCGGTGGCGCCTGCGGCGTGCCGCTCCACGGAAAGCGGTATGCGCGATAGCTCGAGTTCTGAGCGACGAAGCGCGCGTCGAAGATCATCTGCCTGCGCGAGTTGAACTCGCTCCAGTACGGCTGCTGGCCCCAGCCGACGAACTCGTCGCCGCCCGGCAGCTGCTGGACGTTGCCCTCGAAGTTGGCGAGCAGCGCCGGCGAGTGCTGCTGCTCGGCCACGTGCGTGGCGGTCCTGTGCACGAGGTCGAGCCGCAGCGTGAGGCCCCGGGACTGGCGGTGGACCGACGGCGGCCCGGCACCATCGTCGAACAGCGTGACCAGGCCGTCGGCGCCCGACCGGATCCGCACGTCGTGCTGGAACGCGAAGGCGACGCTCCGCCCCAACTTGAAGCTCGAGTGCTTGCCGCCCAGCTGCCAGATCGTCGCGCCGGTGCGGTGGTCGAGCTTGTACGCCGCCCACGTGTTGCGGGCCGAGACGACGAGGTTGCCATCGCGGTCCTGGTCGACCGAGTTGACGTGGAAATAGTCAAACCGGGACCGGGTGGTCAAGGGCGGTGGGGCGTAGCCGTCGGTCACCGGCACGTGGTCGAGGCTGTCCCACTGGAACAGGACGAGACCGGTCGGGACGTCGATCTCCTGGACCACGGAGTCCAGCACGATCTCGTGCTTGGACGCTCCGCGCACGGCCGAGGCGTCCGCGTACACCGGGTAATAGGCGGTGATCAGCGCGGTCCCCTGCGGAGTGAGCTGGAACTCGTGCAGATCGGCGCTCAGCCCGTTCGCCGCGCGCACGACGGCCGTCTCGTGATAGGCGGCGTCGCTGATCACGTCCTCGCCGACGCCGACGCCTGAGCTGGGAAGTCCCTGCCACCAGGTCAGGACCGGCTTGCCCTGGTACTGCTGGACCCTGAAATCGGTCGCCCAGTCCCGCGGCGGGATGCGCTTGAACCAGATCAGCCCGCCGCCGGGCCCGAGGATCATCGGCCCGTCCTGGACTGGGCCCTGCTGCGGCGCAACGAAGATGTCACCAGGGGCGGTCCGGGAGCGCTTGACCACCTTGACCGCCGCGGGAGCGAGATCGGGGCGCGAGTGGAAGCGAAGCACGTCGCCACGCACTCGCGGCTCCGGCGGCAGCGGGGCGTAGCGGTTGGGCCCGGCGGGCGTGGCCACTCTGAATTGAAAGCGACCGCCGATCCCGCCGACGAGGTTCAGCGAGGTGGAGACCGTGACCAGCTCCCCGGCGTTGAAGGCCCGGTTCGGGATGAAGCTGCCGCCGGCATTGTCGGAATCCGCCAGGACCCTTCCGGCATGCGCGCCGCTGGTCGAGCCGAATACCGCGATCGACCCCAGCTGGGCGGGGCTCAGCCCCCGGAACGCGATCTGGCCCTTGGGCGAGACGAAGTGGCTGCCGGGGCTCGGGAACGCGCTGACGGGTAGTGAAGAGGGCGCGGCGGGGGCGGGGGTCGCCGGAAGCAGGCTTGGAAGCAGCGACGTCAGCAGAGAGGCCGCGGCAAGCGTCAATCGCTTTGGCCCAAGCAGCATTGAAATCCAGTTCCTCCCAAGTCGAGCTGAGCCTCGCGGAGCGGCCCAATCGGACACTATCCTGCTCCGTGTAAACCCTGCGTCAGCTCAAATGTTGCGCGCGGCCGGCAGCGAGATTCCCCGGTGTGCTCCCTCGTAGGGAGCCGACGGCCCAGGCGCCGCGGGCCGGGTGCGGACATTGGCGCCGTCAGATCCGCGTTGGGCTCAGCAGCAGGTCGACCAGCACCGCCGGATCGCGGCGCACGCGAGCGGCCGCCGGCCCCCCAGCCGGCGGCCGCTTGACCAGCTCGATGTCCGGCGCCCGCCGCAGGCGGCGCAGGCGCTCCTGCGCGATCAGCCGCGCGTCGACGGCCCCGAGCCGGCCCTCGAACACCGTCAGCACCGGAGTGCCGAGCGCCACCGCCTCACGGTTCATGGTGCCGCCGGCCGACACGACGAGATCCGCGTAGAAGATCAGTGACTGGGCGTCGATCGCGTGGTCGGGAACGATCAGGCCGCCCGTGCGCTGTAGCTGCGAGCGCTGCTGCTCGGTGCGCGGGAGCACGACGGCCTGTTCGCCGCGCAGGCGCTCGAGAACCGCGGCGAACAGGCCGTTCTCGAAGCGGTGATAGAGCGAGACCTCCGGTGGCGTGCGAACGACTGCGATCGGGCGAGCGGGATCCAGCCCGAGCTCCTCCGGCACGCGTGGGTCGGGCTCGAAGTCGGCGAGGTAGTACTCCTCCTTGAGACCTTCGTAGAAGTGGATCTTGCCGCGGGCGCCGTAGCGATAGAGGCGCTCAGGCGGGATCGCAGCGGGGACGACCACTGCCTGCGCGAGGCGGCAGTTGACGTTGTGCTGAACCGTCGCCCACTCGTAGTCGAACGTGGTCGCGCAAGGGATCCGCAGCAGCGCCGCCGCGACCGTGATGTCGTTGGAGCCGTGGCCGACCGCCAGATCGAAGCGCCGGCCCGTGGGCCGGCGCTTGGCCCACCGCGCCAACGCCAGCGAGCGGGCGGCCAGGCCCCCCGCCTTCGCCGCCAACCCCTCGCCGCGGTGGTGACCGATCGCTGTGTGCTCGATCCCGAAGCGCTCGCACAGGCCGAGGGTCTGCGCGAAGTCCCGCGCGGTCACCTGCACCTCGTGCCCGCGCGCGCGCAGGTTCTCGATCACAGGCCGCATCACGAGCACGTGTGGGGAGTTGGTGAGATCGATCCAGACGTTCACGTCAGTGACCCGGAGATCGCGGCGACGACCTCGCGTGCCTGGGCGGCGTCGAGCACCGGGCTGATTGGCAGCGCCAGGTTCGTGCGGGCGAGCTCGTCGGTCACGGGCAGCGAGAGCTCGCCGTCGACGTACGGCGCCATCG
>QHBV01000299.1 GCA_003244035.1 Solirubrobacterales bacterium
GCGCGCGCTCGGCGTCGCGCTCTGACTCGAAGCGGACGCGCACCGCCATGAACGCGCCCTCCGGGAGTTGTCCGGCGAACCGCTCGGACAACTGATCGAGTGTCTCAATCATCACCTCGGCGTCGCGCGCGTTCGACAGCCCCCGGGCTGCCGTCCGCAGCGTCGCGTTCGCCGCGCGCCGCTGCTTGGGCGGCACGGTCGCGCGAGCCAGGCGCAGCAGCGACCGCTCCTTCTTGACCGCCTTGCGGGCCGTGTGGATAGCTGTCACGGGGTCGTGCGCGACCGTTTCGTCGAGTGCGTGCAGCGCCGTTTCGAGCTGCTCGCGGGCAGCTCGCTGGATCGCCTCACGAGCACCTTCGTCGGATTGCAGCTTGTAGGGCACGGCGGGCTCCTTTCGGTCGCTCCGTCGCTACCCCGTCAGCCGAGGTTCACTCCCTGCTCCCGGCTCGCGTCCTCGGGCGTTCCAACGCCTCGGTTTGCGGGTACCGAGAGTACGTCGGAGATCCACGTCGAGGGGAGGCACCACATGCGCAGGGCATTGGTCACGGCAATCATGGGACTGGCGCTGGGAGCATGGTGCATCTCCGCGGCGGCGGCGGCGGCGGTCAAGGGCAAACGAACCCAACGCAACTTCACCGAGGTCGTGGTGGGCGCGCGGCTCAGCACCAGCGGCGCCCGCTTTGAGAACGTCTACCGCGTCAAGAGCTCGCCTGACGGTGGCGGCGCGGTGATCCAGGACGGGGCGTTGGACGGGACCACGTATCCCGTCAATGCTCACGACGGGGCGATCACGTTCTTCCGCGATGGCGCCCGTACGACCAAGGACACGTTCACCCTGGGCGTGCCCAACACCAGCGGCATCGGCACCATCACCGGCAAGGGCATGTGCACCGGGGGCCTCGGTTTTCACAAGACAGAGTCGTGCACATACACGATCAAGGGCAGCTATGACCTGGCGACCTCGGTGGTCAAGCTCAAGATGACCGGCACCGACACCCGCGCCGCATCGGCGCCCTTCCACTGAGGAGAGCTGTGGCGAGCAGGACCCCTCAGGCGCTGCCGGACGGCTCCCGCGACGACACGGGGTCGTGGTTTCCGGTCCCCGACGAGGCCGAGCTGCCCGACGACCTGCGCGGCCTGTTCGCCAAGGCGAAGGAGCGCCTCGGGTTCGTGCCCAACGTGTTCCGGGTCTACTCGTTTCGCCCGCGGCGCCTGAGCGCGTGGTTTGCTCACTTCCGCCAGTTGCACGAGGCCACCGAACAGCTGGGCGCGGCCGACCGGGAGATGATCGCGGTGGTGGTCAGCTCGGCCAACGGATGCCTGTACTGCCTGGTCGCCCACGGCGCCGCGTTGCGCGAGGAGCTGGGCGACCCGATCCTGGGCGAGCACATCTCCTACGACTGGCGCCGAGCTGATCTGGACCCGAGGCGGGCCGCGATCTGCGCCTACGCCGAGAAGCTGACGCTGCGCCCACGGGAGGTCACGCGGGCCGACCTGCAGTCGCTGCTCGATTCCGGGCTGAGCCTCGAGGAGGCCTGGGATGTGGCCGAGATCGCGGCGATGTACAACCTCACCAACCGCATGGCGATGGCCACCAACATGCTGCCCAACCGCGAGTACAGCGCTCAGGCGCGAGTCGGCGAGGTCTGACCGCGCGCGGCGGCGGTCGCTGATCGCGACCGCCGCCGGGGCGGGGAGGAGAGGGGCGCCCGGGCGGCCGGGCGGTGGAGCTAGCCCCGACGCGAACGGTATGCGTAAAGGCGCTCGAGATCGGCGATCTCGTGGCGCGGGCCGTGGGGCCGCAGGCCGGTCTGGATCTCGAACATGCGCTGCTGGGCGTAATCCAGCTCGGACCAGATCACGCGAGCGCGATCGATCGAGCGGTTGCGGATCGCGCGGACGCGGCCGCTGAGCGAAGTGGTCTGATTTCTCATCGTCGGCCTCCTGGGTCGTGCTCGTAACGGGGAAGAGCCTTTTGGCTGGTTCCCAGTCTGGGCTAAGCTCCGGGGCGCCACATCGGTAGTTCGCAGCGCGAATGGGGGGGCGGGCCCTTAGGCGCACGAGGCAGGCCCCTTACCTTGGTTAAGCGGTGGTTAGCGGGGCCGTAGGCGCCGCCGGCGACGCCACCGGCCAGGTGTTCACGTGTGACGTGTGGTGCCCAAGGCGGGCTTGCCGTGAGCGATACCGTCGGGCG
>QHBV01000300.1 GCA_003244035.1 Solirubrobacterales bacterium
GTCCGAGCGCTTGTCTTTGAACTTGTCGGCGAGCGCCGGCAGTAGCCGCGCGAGTCTCGCCTGGTGCGCGGTCGTGTCAGAGCGGATCGCGTCGAGCTTGTTCTCGATCAGGTCGCGGACCTTGCGGATCGGACGAACCTCCTCGAGCGCCAACCCGGCGGGGTCGGGTATCTCCCCACGATGCGGGGCGCTCGCAGATGGCGCAGGCGTTCTTCGAGCGCTACGCGCCGAGCGACATCCGCGCGGAGTCAGCCGGATCTACTCCAGTGCGAGCGATCTGACCGGTGGTGATCGACGCGATGAACGAGGTCGGGATCGATCTCTCCGGGCGAAAGCCGCGGCGGCTGTTGACCGAGATGCAGCTGCACACGGACTGGGCGGTCACGAATGGGCTGCGGCGACGTGTGCCCCTATGTCCCCCCCACCGTCGAGGCGTGGTTGCACACGAACAGCACGTACTTCATCTCGAACTTCCGGGAGTCAGCTCGGTGTGTTGCATGGCGGACATGCAACGCCCACTCTATCCATTGACAAGCATCAGTTCAAGCGATATACGTATATCGATGGCTGTGGATCTGGAGCTCTCTCCCAAGCAGAAGCGCCCCGCGGGTGAGCGCTGCTGCGAGCCCGTCGTCTACCCTGACGTCGAACGCCAGCAGGCCGATCAGATGGCCCAAGTCGCCAAGGCGCTCGGCGACCCCGTCCGCCTGCAACTCGTCGACGTGCTGCGAAAGCACGCCGGCAAAGTCTGCGTCTGCGAGCTCGTGCCGCTGTTCGACCTCTCCCAGCCGACCGTGTCCCATCATCTCAAGGTGCTGCGCCAGGCCGGGATCGTCGGCTCCGAGCGCCAGGGTCTTTGGGCCTACTACTACGTCATCCCCGAAGCGTTGAAGGAGCTCTCCGCATGGCTGAGCTGAGCGACATCCGCGAAACCGTCCGCGAGCGCTACGCGAGCGCCGCCACCGAATCGGCGCGCGGCGCCCACGGTGAGGCCCGGGCGCTCGAGGCCGAGTCGGGCTGCTGCGGCCCCGGTAGCGGCTGCGGCACGCCCACCGCCGACGGCGTCGCGTTCGGCGCGGTGCTCTACCGCGACGACGACGCAACCGGTGCGCCCGCGGCCGCCGTCGAGGCGTCCCTGGGCTGCGGCGTCCCGACCGCGGTCGCCGACCTGCACGGGGGCGAGATCGTCCTCGACCTCGGCTCCGGCGCAGGCGCCGACGTCCTGATCTCCGCGTCCCGCGTCGCTCCGACCGGACGGGCGGTCGGCCTGGACATGACCGACGAGATGCTCGCACTCGCCCGCGCCAACGCCGCGGAGGCTAGTGTCGAGAACGCCGAGTTCATCAAGGGCTACCTCGAGGAGATGCCACTCCCCGACGCGAGCGTCGACGTCGTCATCTCCAACTGAGTGATCAACCTCTCCGGCGACAAGCCCCAGGTGATCCGGGAGGCCGCCCGCGTGCTGCGCCCCGGCGGCCGACTCGCCTTCTCCGACGTGATCGCCGACCCCGACATGGACGATGACACGCGCGCCGATATGGCCGCCTGGACGGGCTGTGTCGCCGGCGCGCTCACCGACGCCGAGTTTCGCGCCGCCCTCCAGGCGGCCGGCTTCGACGAGATCGAGATCCGCGAAACGCATCGCGTGCACGAGCGCGCCGCCGCAGCGATCATCCGCGCGCGCAAGCCCGCCGCGTTCGGGTGCTGCGACCCGGGCGCGCTCGCCGGGTGACCGCCGCCGTGGCCGGCCCGGCGGTGAGCTGCGGCTGTACCCCCTAACGCCGCCGGGAGCTCCCCGCGATGCCGCAGTTCACAGGTCGACCGTTGGCTTGCCGATGTTCAGGCGGCCGCTCATGTCGAGGTTGACCTCGCCGTAGGGTAGGACGTGCGTCCAGAACAGCGGCGTCAGGCCGCGGCGGTCGGCCGTGGTTAGGAGCTCGGCCCAGGTCGGCTCGGCCAGGACGTCCTGAAGCATCAGGGTGTTGACGTACACCAGGGCCGCTTGCAAGATCCGCAGGGAGTGTCAGCGTCCCTGGCCCGATGCCCTGCTCGGCGACCGCGGTCTGGATCACCGCGATCCGCACACACGCCAGCAACGACCTCTCGCGAGCGATCGGCTGGTGCGCGTTTGTCGGTCGGGTGGGCAGCGCTCGCCGGCGTGATGTCATTGAAAGGGCCTCAAGCCTGCCCGGCCGCTCTGGTCGGGTCACCAGCTCTGACTATGTCTGCTGAGCACGACACCACAACCCGAACCTGGCGTCTGTGGACCGTGCTGGCGGCCAACCTCGCGTTGGTCGGGGCGCTCGTCGTGGTCGGCATCAGCGCACACTCCATAGGCGTCTTCGCCGAGGGAGCCGACTACCTTGCCGACGCCGCCGCGATCGGTGTCTCGCTGCTCGCCATCCACCTCAGCACACGCCCACCCGCCGGCGACCGTCCACACAGCTACCTGCGCGCGCCCCACTACGCCGCGCTCGTGAACGCCGGCTGGCTGCTGATCCTCAGCGTCCTGGTCGCCGCCACCGCCACCGTCCGGGTGCTCACCGGTGTCCACGAGGTCCACGGCCTGCCGATCCTCATCATCAGCGGCGTGGCCGCCGTCGTCATGCTCGTCGGCGCGCTGCTGCTCGGCGGCGACATCGACGACGAAGATCTCAACCGCCGTGCGGTGCTGCTCGACACCGCCGCCGACGCCGCCGCCGCGGCCGGCGTCGCCATCGCTGGCGCCGTCATCCTGGCCGCGCACGGCCTGTTCTGGCTCGACCCGGCCATCGCGCTGCTCATCGCCGCCGTCGTTGGCTGGCACGCCGCCCGCCTCCTCGCGGAGGTCCTCAAAGCCCTGCGACGCTGACCCAAACGACGCGCGCCAATGGGCGAGCGACCGAGCTGGCCATTCCCACTTGGGTGACACCCGTCACCCACGCTTTCGGCCGTGTCCTCGCACCGTTGCCCTTGACACGTACTGAAATGACGGTGTCCACCAGCACCTCTGCCCGCGCCCTGCCGTACTGCTCATAGCCGACTCCGAGCGCGTGGGCTAGCTCGTGTACGAGCACCCGCACCTGGGCGTTGGCTGGCAGCTGCTGGTTGACGGCGATCTGATGGCGCTCGGAGTCACACCAGCCCTCGACGCCGTGCTCGAGGGCGATATCGCAGAGCGAGTAGCCGAGCTCGCCGGCCAGCTGCTGCAGCGGCGCGAGCAGGTGCGCGTGGCTCTCACCGGTGATCGGCTCGCGCAACTCCTACTCGGAGGGCTTGAGCGTCTCGACCCAGGCGGGCCTGAAGCGCCGCAAGGAGCGCGGTGATCCGGTCGGGGCTTTGCCCGGGATCGGCTAGGAGGTCGAAGCCTGGCTGG
>QHBV01000301.1 GCA_003244035.1 Solirubrobacterales bacterium
TCCCAGGCGTTCGCCGGCCTGGTGATCGTCGCGATCGCCGGCAACGCCGTGGAGAACGCCGCCGGCCTTGTGCTCGCCTACAAGGGCCGCTCGGACCTGGCGATCTCCGTCGTCAAGAACTCGGTCGCGCAGATCGCCGCGTTCCTGTATCCGCTGCTCGTGCTCGTCTCGCTGCTGACCGCGACGACGCTGACGTTCGCGCTGGCGCCCGTGTACATCGGGGCGCTGTTCGGGACCGCGCTGATTGTGTGGCAGGTCACCGGCGATGGAGAGGCGACCGTGTTCGAAGGGGTGGCGCTGGTCGCGACGTTCGTGATTCTGGCGACGGTGGCGGCGTTCGAGTAAGGCTGCGCGGATCCGCCGGTCGAGCGCCACGCGGGGCGATGAGACGCTCCCCAGCGCGCGGGCCGGAAAGTCGAAGTGGCCGGGTCCGGAGTACGGGAACGGTATGAGCACGTCATCCTGTGGACATGCAGCGCCGGCGATGGCGGCTGGCACGTCAGAACGAGCATGGTGAGCCCGTGCGAGACGGCGCGGCCATCGGGTCCAGCGGAGCAGATCCCGTCCGCCCACGGCAGCTCGGGTGCGGACGCTGCGCTCGCAGGCTGCTCAGGCGCGTCAGCACGGCCGCGTGGGTGGTTCTGGCACTGGCGCTGGCGCTGCGCCTGACGACGGTCGCCCTCACGTTCGAGACACCCGCTCAATTCGATCCAGGGGATTTGAGCCGCACCGCACAATCGATCGCGCAGGGCCACGGCTATCCACCGACCAACCGTGCTCCCGGAGGCGGGGCGAGCGCCTTCCGGCCTCCCGGCTACCCGGTGTTCCTCGCTGCCGTCTACGCGATCGCCGGCCGTGCGGCGCCATCCCTCGGTCGTCTGGCGGGCGCATTCCTCGGGACGCTCTCCGTCGCGCTCATCGGGCTGATCGCCCTGCGGCTGTGGGGCAAACGGGTCGGGTTGCTGGCTCTGGCGATCGGCGCCGTCGCCCCGCCGCTGGTGATCTTGAGCACCGCGCTGATCTCCGAGGCACTGTTCGTTCCGGTCCTGTTAGCGGCCGTGGCGACCGCGCTCGAAGCCCGCCGCGCGAAGCGGCAGTACCGATGGGCGATCGTGACCGGCGTGCTGGTGGGTATCGCGTCGCTGACCCGTACGAACGGATTGCTCTTGCTGCTTCCGTTCGCGCTCGCGTTCGCGCCGGCGCGACGCCGACGGCGGCTGAGCGCGTGGATGCCCGCCGCCGCCGTGATCCTCGCTGCGTCTCTCACGATCGCTCCCTGGGCGTTGCGCAACTGGAGCGTCTTCCACGCGTTCATTCCCATCTCCGACGAGAGCGGCTACACGCTCGCGGGAACCTACAACCAGGTGTCACGCGGGGATCGACGATTTCCGGCGGTTTGGATCGAGGCCGAGCACGGCGGGTCGCCCGAATATGCGCGCATCCTGCGCAAAGCGAGGATGGAGCGGTGGAACGAGGTCACCTACGGCAACCACCTTCAGGCGGCAGCGATCGCCGATATCAAGAGTGATCCTGCATACGTGCTCAAGGTTGGATACTGGAACACCATCCGCATGTTCAACATCGGCGAGGCTCGCTACGCGGTGAACAATCTGCACGACACCGGTATTCCGCCCGCACTCGCGCTGATCGAGATCGACAGCTCGCCGCTGCTCTTGATGCTGGCGATCGGAGGCCTCTTCGCTGGGCCAGCACGGCGAGCGCCGAAGTGGCTGTGGCTCATCCCGGCATGTCTGTTCACCACGGTGTTTGTCACCGGATTCATCCGCTTCCGTTCGCCGATCGACCCGTTCCTCGTGATGCTCGTGGCACTGTTCGTCGCGGACCTGTGGGAGACGCTCCTGGTGAAGCTGGCCTTCGTCAACCCCCAGTCGGCCCAGCCGGGGCCCGGGTAGAGGCTCGCGCGCGTGTCGCCGGCGTTGAGGCTCGTGCCCGGGCGATCAGCCCATGCTATCCTTACCTTTACGTAAGAATCAAATTTCGCGGATGGAGAGGATGAAACGATTTGCCTGCAACGCTGCAAGCACCCCCACGCGAACGACCGCCACAGCGACTGCCGCGCCGGCTCGGGGTCGCGTCTGACCACCACTCCTACAAGTGGTGGGCGCTCTCGTGCACCAGCCTCGGGATGCTGCTGGCGACGATCAACTCGGGCACGCTGATCATCGCGCTGCCCGACCTGGAGCGAAGCCTGCACACCAGCCTGCTCGAGCTGGTCTGGGTGATCCTCGTGTACATGATCGCCTCGACCGTGCTCGTGCTGACCGCCGGGCGCCTGTCCGATCAGTTCGGGCGAAAGAAGGCATATATCGGCGGCTTTCTGGTGTTCGCCGTGGCATCGCTCGGTGCCGGGTTCGCGGCTAACGGCACGGAGCTGATCCTGTGGCGGATCCTGCAGGGGATCGGCGGCTCGTTCCTGTTCGCGAACGCTGCCGCGATCGTCACGGACGCATTTCCGCGAGAGAAGCTGGGCCTGGCGATGGGAACCAATACGATGGTGGCCGCGGTCGGGCTCGTGATCGGACCCGTGCTCGGCGGCGGGCTGGTCGCGATCGCTTGGCCGTGGGTGTTCTGGTTCAACGTCCCGTTCGCGCTCGCCGGGAGCGCATGGGCGGCGTTGATCCTGCGGGAGATCACCGGGCGCTCGGAGGACCGCAGCTTTGACCTCGCCGGCACGGTCACCTTCCTGATCGGGCTCACCGGACTCGTGCTGGGGATATCCAAGGGCGGGATCTCCGGTTGGAGCTCGCCGCTGGTGATCGGAGGCCTGGTCGCGGCCGCCGTGCTACTGCCGGCGTTCGTCGTGATCGAGCGCCACCACCGGGCGCCGATGCTCGATTTGACGATCTTCACAGGGAGCCGGCTGTTCTCAGCGGCCGCCGGCGCCGCATTCATCAACGGCCTCGCGCGGTTCGCGCTGATGTTCGTGTTCGTCTTCTACTTCCAGGGCGTCCAGGGGAACTCACCGATCCTCGCGGGAGTCAAGCTCGCCCCGCTCGCGCTCGGAATGCTGATCTCCTCGCCGCTGGCCGGGATCTGGGCCGACCGGCGAGGATCGCGGACGCTGGCGGTGGTGGGGATGCTCGTGACCGCCTCCGGGCTGGCGTTGATGACGACCCTCGGGCGCGAAACCGGTTACCTGCCGAGCGGGGTCTACATGTTCATCGTCGGGATCGGCTCGGGCATGTTCAACTCGCCGAACACTGCCGCGATGATGGGGACCGTGGCGGCCCACCGCCGCGGGATCGCGGCCGGCGCGCGGGTGCTGGTGCAGAACACCGGCGCGGTCATCTCGATCGCGTTCGTGCTCGCGGTGGTGACCTCGTCGGTGCCCAAGTCAGTGCTGTTCAAGGTCTTCTCGGGGCTCGCGAACCACATCTCCAACGCCCAGCTGACTCCATTCATCGCCAACATGCACGCCGCGTTGTGGACGCTCGCAGCGGTGTCGGTACTCGGTGCGGCGGTCGCCGCCGCCCGGCCCAAGCACATCGCCGCGCCCGCCGCGGAGGCACAGGTTTCGTGAGCACGACTGCGGAGCACTCGCTGCGAATTGGCGAGGTCGCCGAGCTGACCGGGACGACGCCGCGTACGATCCGGTACTACGAGGAGATCGGGCTGCTCGGAGGTGCCGAGGATCGTGCCCAGGGAAAGCATCGCTGCTACACGGGCGCCGACATCGAGCGGATCAAGGAGATCGTGCGCCTCCGTGACCTGCTTGGGCTCTCGCTCGAGCAACTCTCGAAGCTGTTGGATGCCGAGAGCGCTCGCGCCGAGCTGCGCCGCGAGTACCACCAGGCCGACGATCCCGCTACTCGCCGGCGGATCCTCGAGCAGTCGCTCGGCCACATCGCCACCCAGCTGGAGCTGGTCCGGTGTCGCCGGCGGGAGCTCGAGCAACTCGAGGCAGAGCTGGTCGCCAAGCGGGAGCGGGTGCACGAACTGGTCCAGGCGCTCGATCGGTGAGGGAGTGCCACTCGACGCGATCATCCCGGCCCGGGTCACCGGGACCCTTTCCGGCGCTGAAGTCGAAGCG
This sequence comes from Solirubrobacterales bacterium, assembly GCA_003244035.1. Taxonomy (GTDB): domain Bacteria; phylum Actinomycetota; class Thermoleophilia; order Solirubrobacterales; family Solirubrobacteraceae; genus Palsa-465. The sequence continues at coordinate 4,052 of QHBV01000301.1, forward strand.
TCGCAGCGTTCCCAGGCGCAGCGATTTGGCGTCGCGCGTCGCGCGGCGCCACGTACTGTTACAAGGTCAGCACAAACTGTTGGCCGGTGCGCTATCATTCTCCGGCTCGGAGTCCCGGTGCGCCGGCGCGAGCACGGGGTCTCTAGTCTCTAATGGATTGGGCCGAGACGCCATGGGCTGGGCCCATCCTTGGCGGCGCGAGGCTAGGATTACGCCGCGCCGCTCCTCGCACCGCAAACGATCTCACGGACTTGACCCGCCTTCCCCACCGCACCCACAAATGCGAGCAGGTCTGCGGGTTCTCATCGACACGGCGCGATCCCCGGAGCCTCTCTTGGCGGTAGGCGCCGGCGCGAGCCTCCGACAGCGCTCGATGGTGGTTCTACGGTACGTCGATGTTGTGCTGGTGGCGATCGTCGCGGTCCCCGCGCTCGCGCTCGGGGCGCCGATGCTCGGCTATGCCCTGGGCGGGGGGGCTTGGGTCTTGCAGCGCATCATCGCGATGGTCGACAGGTACTGGACGAGAAAAGTCGCTGAGCCGCGGACCGCGCTCGCGGTCAACCTGTTCGAGGCGTTCGGACGGATCTGGCTGCTGGCCGGCGCGATCGTGATCGCGGGAGTGGCAGGCCACCGCCAGGACGGGCTGACCGCCTCACTGGTGATCCTCGGCGCCTACTCGGCGGCCTTCGCGATCAGGGTGATGAGCGGACCGCCACAGACGACACCAGGCCCGGTGCCGCGGGCGACGCCGGGGACACGGGCGACATCTGGGACATCGGCGACGCCGGGGGCACCGGCGAGAACCAGGCCGGCACCGCCACCGGGAGGGCGCACGCGATGACCCGGCTGCGGGGGATGAGCAAGCGGCGGAAGATCGCCTACGGAGTCGTGGTCTCGTACGTCCTGGGGCTGGCCGTCTTCGGGCTCCTGTTCGGCGTCAAGGGCCAAAAGAACGACATATACAAGCCGCAAGAGGCGTTCCACCTGCTGCCCTGGGTCCACCTGTTCGGGCCCGTGGACCTCAACAAGGGCGTCCTCTACCTGGCGATCGCGGCAGTGCTCACAATCGGCATCATGGTGTGGGTCTCCAAGCGCATGCAGACGCGGCCGAACCGCGTGCAGACCGCGGTCGAGTGGCTCTACAGCCTGTCTCAATCCATGTCGCACGACAACATGGACAGGCGGATGGCCAACAAATGGTTTCCCGTCATCTGCACGCTGTTCGTCTTCATTCTCGTCTCGAACCTGATCGGCTATATCCCGCTGCCGGTGAACTCCAGCGAGAGCTTCAAGCTCTTCGGCACGAAGATCCCGGCGTTCCAGATCTATGCCGCGACCACCAACGTCGGCTTCCCGCTGACGCTCTCCCTGCTCGTCTTCTTCGCGTACAACGTCGAGGGCGTCCGCGCCCACGGCCCGGGGGGGTACCTGAAGAGCCTGATCCCGCAGGGCGTGGGAGGGAAGATGCTGATCTTCATCTTCCCGCTGGAGATCCTGTCCAACTTCCTGCGGCTGATCTCACTGACCATCCGGCTGTGGGCCAACCTGCTCGCCGGTCATCTGCTGATCGGGTTCATGGCCGGAGATCTCGCTGTGCTGCTCGGCCTGCAGATCCTGGGCTGGTTCACGCTGCCGTTCGGTGTCGCGATCTTCATCTTCGAGGTCGGATTGATCGCCGGCCTGCAGGCCTTCATCTTCGCCATCCTCAGCGCCATCTACCTCGGTGGCGCCGTGTCCCGCCATTAGCCCCCGACAAGGAGCTTGCCGTCATGCTGACCCACTTCCTCTTCCATCTCGTCCAGCCGCTGATCGCAGCGAGCTCGAGCGCGAGCTCGAGCTCGGGCGAGACGATCGGCCTCTCCGCCGGTAAATCGATCGCCCTCGGCGTCGGGGCCGGCGGCGGTGCCGCGGGTGCCGGAGCGGGGATCGGAATCCTGTTCGGCAAGGTGATCGAGTCCGTGACCCGTCAGCCCGAGATGCGCGACGAGAT
>QHBV01000302.1 GCA_003244035.1 Solirubrobacterales bacterium
ACGCGGGTACTCGATCCCCGCCCGCGGATGCTGATCAGCCACACCGTCAAGCTACAAAACGAGGGGGACGGAAGTGGATAGCCAGTTCAACCCAATGCTGAGTGCTGTGGCGGGGCGGGTTGGTGGGTCCTCGGAGCGAGCTCCGAGGCGGCCTCCGTGCCGGGTTCCGCCGGGCGCGATCGGTGTCGGGGAGCGTGGTCATGTCTTGCTGGCTCGATTCTGCTTGATCCGCTCGGCCCTTGCGCGGCGCATCCCGGCGGCGCGGGCGCGGCGGACCTGGGGGCCGCGTCCGTGATGCTCGTCATCGGGGGTGACGTACCCGATCGACGCGTGAAGCCGGACCGTGTTGTACTCGGTGCGGATCCGGCGAGCTCGGCATCGAGGACGGCGGGGTCGGTGATACCGGTGAGGTGCGGCCAGTCGCCTTTCAAGTGGAAGAAGCTCTCGATGTGCGCCTGGTCGGTCGGGGTGCCCGACCGGCCGTGGTGCTGGGCGATCGCCATCAGCGCCATGAACTGGCGGGTATCGATCGCGGTCATCTCCGACCCGTTGTCTGACCACGCCACCAGGATCGGCGGGTCCTCGGGGTCGCGCTTGGGCGGGAGCCCGTCGGGTGAGAGCAGCCGCTGGTTCTCCAGCGCTCGAGCGAACAGCAGCTGCGCCTGGGTGCTCGTCTGCTCGGTGCTGAGCAGGTAGCCGATCCAGTAGCGGGTGACGACGTCGACGATCGCGTAGGCGACCCGCTTGCATCTGCTGAAGTGGGAGGCGTCCCAGATCCAGATCCGGTTGCGCTCCCACCGAACCTAAGGATTCGCCTTGCCTCCGCCTCGGTACCCGTGAGCTTCGCCGCGGAAGTTGGTCGTCTCGGACCTCGCCTCCCAGCGCGCGTCGCAGCACGTCGCGCAGACCGAGCTGGTCCGCGGGAGAGAGTGCGATGACCTCGTCGCGGGCGCTATGCGTGGTGACTCACCTTCCAGTCAAAGCGCGACCACGGCAGCCCGTCCAACCGCGCGGGAATCTGTGTCCGGATCGTCGCCTTTCAGCGCTAGCGCTGGACGGAAAAGCCAGTCACGCCACCGGAGTAATAGGTGCCGTGGCCGTCGCCCAGCGTGGCGACGTAGAGGTTGCGTCCGTCGGAGGAAGCCACCATCGCCCTGGCGAGCGCAGGGCGGGTGCGCCCGCAGCCGGGCGTCGGCATGTATGTCGAGGCGGACACGACGCATCCCCAGCGTCCTGGCAGGCGAGCTAGCCCGGCCCGGCTCACGTGCAGGACGGCCAATCCGGCGTCGAGCTCGCTCACGTACAGAGTGTTGCCGCTCGGGCTGAGCGCTAGCGTCTCCGCATCCGGTCCGAAGGGAATTGAGCACCTCCGGCCGCTGGAGTCGCTGCACGCCAGCTGTCGCCGACGCGCCAGCGCACCTCCAGCGGCGGGGGTGTACAGGTCGATGCCCGCGTGCGCCACGCCCGAGCCGCGGTTCCCGAACACCCCCGCGACGAACACCGCGCGGCCCGCTGGCGCCACCGCGAGGTCAGACACGGCGTCGTTGCCAGCCACGCAGCCGATCGACGTGAGCGCGCCCGTCCCCGGCGCGCTGATGAACGTCGCCACCGCTCCCGGCGTGGTGAACTCAACGTCCGTCGCATCGCTCGACGCCGAGTAGAGGCGTCTCCCGTCTCGGGAGACCGCCAGCGCCGTGTAGGCGTTCAGGCACGGCGCGCTCCCACATCCCTGCGTGCCGGCGCCGTTGGCGCAGCCTTCCCCGCCCGCCAGTTGCGTGAGGCTGCCCGTGGCCGGGTCTCGGCTGAGGACCGCCAGCGCGCCACGCGAGGACGCGATGCTGCTCGGCCCCTGCCCCGCCAGATACACCGTTCGGCGATCCGAAGCGAGCAGCCCAGTCGGATTGGTCACACCGCGCAACGGCGCGCACGACGAGCGGCGGGTGTCGAGGCACCCACCCGGGCCGGCTATCGCCCTGATCGCGCCGGTTCTGCGGTTGCGCGCAAATCCGACGATCCCGTCGGTGCTCGTCACGTACACCGACCGGCCATCAGGCGAGACTCCGATGCTCCCCGGGCCGCGCAGCCCGCGGACGAGCGTACACCCATCAGTGCCGTCACGGCGCAGGCAACCTGCCCGCCCCCGTAGCTGGCGCAGCCGTCCCGTCCGCCGGTCTCGCGCCAGCACCGCGATCCCGTCAGGCGCCGCGAGGTACAGCGTCCGTCCATCCGGGCTAATCGCGATCGTGCCCAAGTCACGCGCCCCCCGCAACCGCCCGCAGCCAGACCCCGTCCCCAGACATGCTCCGGGTCCGCTCAGCGCACGAAGCGCTCCCCGTGGCACCGATTGGCGTGCGGCCGACGCTGCAGGTACGAGAACCACAAGAAGAAGAGACGCCAGGAGAGCCGCCGGCGATGTAGCGCGCCAAGGGCGAGCGAGGCGTTCTGCCGCGAGAAAGGTCTGCGCTGCGCTGGCCAAGCGGCCGGTCGGGGGGCTCATGTCTTCGCCCAGGATCCCATGACTCCGATGATTTCGCCTCGATCTGGTGCGAGGCCGTGATTTATCACCGACGCATCATCGAAAAGGCAGTCAGCATTGGCTTCATGAGCTTCGCGAAGGCCGCTTGCGTTGCGGCGCTAACGGCGCTAGCGCTTGCGGGCTGTAGTGGCGGCGGCTCGGCGGAACAGGCGGCGAAAGACTTCCTCACCGCCGCTGGCAACCTCGACAGCGCAGGAATCTGCGCTACGGTCAGCGCAGAAATGAAGAGTGGAGACCCGGCCGGCGTTTCGTGTAAAGCCGCGCTCGACCAGGAGCTTGCCCAGAGCAGCGACGCCCTCACCGGCTTCAGCAAATTCAAGGGAGCTTCAGTGGGAGCCGTGAAGACGTACGGGAACACCGGAACCGCGGTCGTGCGGATAGTCAACGGTGGCGAGCTGCAGATGCCGCTCGTGAAGGAGAACGGCAGCTGGAAGGTGAATTTGCCCTAGACCACCGGATGAGCCTATGAGGAAGGGTGTGGCCACTTGCGTCGCGGGACGAAAGTAGCCGCGTGCATAACGGTGGGCGGCCTCGTCATCGTTCTCTACGGGGAAAAAGGGCTCCCCTGCATGTTCCGTGG
>QHBV01000303.1 GCA_003244035.1 Solirubrobacterales bacterium
CTAGCTGACAGAAAAACCAGGGCCCGCGTCAGCGGGCCCCATAATCAGCAGGCGCCCTGGTTGGCCTGGCAGAAGGAGTTGCCGCCGAGGCCGGCGCCGCCGCTGGCCGATCCCGAGCCGGTCGAGCCGCTGCTGCCAGCCGTGCCCGCACCGCCCGATGCGCTCGTGCCGCCCGAGGTCGACCCCGAGCCGGTCGAGCCGCTGGAGCCGCTCCCCGACGAGGACGAGCCAGTCCCGGACGAGCCCGAGCCGGCGCCCGAGGACGATGAGCCGCTTCCCGACGAGGAGGAGCCACCGCCGGAGCTGGCGGCACCCGCCGAACCGCCGGCGGTTGTCGTCGTGGTGGTGGTCGTGGTTGCGGACGTCGCCACGCTCGCGGCCGCGGCGCCCGGAACCGTCAGCGACGGCGCGCCCGAGGTGTCGGCCGAGCTCGAGCCCCCTCCGCAAGCCGACAGCGCGACGGACGCGGCGATCGCGGCGGCCAGGGCCAGGGGTCGAGCGCGGCGGCGCATCGCGCTGCTCACTCGCCGAGCGGGTCCATTCGCCTGCCGCAGTGTGGGCAGTCGTTGAGGTCCTTCTGCGTGAGCTGGTCGCACCAGTTGCAAAAGCGAAGGTTCTCCACCGCCCACGGAAGGTCGGAAGCCGTCGGCGCGAGCGGAAGCAGCTGGGCGACGACCTCGAGCGGTTCGTCCGTCTCGCGGTCGGTGTAGGCGATCCCTGGCTCGGCTTCGATCAGCACCTCGCGGCCGGTGGAGGGGGTCCGCATGCGGTACTTCTGGCGCAGTCTCATCGCCTCGCGATGCTACCAGCGCTGGTGGCGCCTGCCGGCGCTGATGACGCCACGGCGCCGTGAGCTCGGATAGAGTGCCGCCCGCAATCATGGTGAGGACCCTCGCACGACGCATCCCTCGCCGCCTCGTGGCGCTCGCCGCCGGGGCCTTGGTGCTGGTCGTCCTGGGCGGGTGCACGCTCAAGCACCCGACCGCCAACCTGGTTCGCGGCAAGCAGCTGTTCGTCTCCAAGTGCGGCTCCTGCCACACGCTCAGCCACGCGGGTGCGACAGGGGCTGTCGGCCCCAACCTCGACGCCGCGTTCCGCCAGGACCGCGCCGACGGGTATCACAGCAACGATTTCCGCGGTCTCGTCGACTACTGGATCCAGTTCCCGAGCAACGGCAACGTGATGCCGGCGATGCTGCTCAAGGGCCAAGCGGCCGAGAATGTCGCCAGCTATGTCGCGGCGGTCGCGGCCAAGCCGGGCCAGGATACCGGGGCACTCGCGCTCGCCGTCGCAAACGTAAATCAGAAGCCCGCCGTCGAGCAGAACGGGGCGCTCGAGATCGACGCCGACCCCACCGGACAGCTCAAGTTCCTGGCCTCGAGCGCGACCGCCAAGCCGGGCAGCGTCACCCTGAAGATGAAGAACATGTCCTCGGTCCCGCACGACATCGCGATCAAAGGCGCTGTGAACCAGGTCGGACCCGTGGTCACGGGCGGCGGCGTGTCGACCGTGACCGCGACGCTGAAGCCGGGGACGTATGAGTTCTACTGCAGCGTCGACGGGCACGAGGCGGCGGGAATGAAGGGGACGCTGACGGTCAAGTAACCGCCGGGCTTGTCGTGGGCCTTGGTCAGGTGGCCGCTGCCTGCGCGTGCAGGCGCTCGCGCAGCTCCTCGCTCCGGCCGGCGGCGACGGCGCGGGCGGCGCGGCGCTCGTCGAGCTCGACCCCGTGGGCCTCGGCGTAGTCGAGCAGCCGCTGGCGCTCGTCGGCTTCGCGGGCGACCTTCAGGAACAGCCAGCAGAACAGGCCGATCGTCAGCAGGCTCTCCTGCACCATCATCAGCCCCGCGGCGCCGATCTGGTCCGCCATCGGGCTGATGTGCCAGTTGGCGTCGCCGGGACGGTAGTAGGGATAGAGGACGGTTCCGGCGAAGATCATCACGTTCGCGAGCACCGTGCCGATCAGCCGCACGGCGATGATGTAGGCGAGCCGTGCCCCGTTGCCGAACCACGCCGGCTTGGGCAGCGGTCCGAGCAGCCCCATCCAGACGGCGATCCCGAAGCCCAGAAAGCTCATGTGCTGCAGCCCGTGGATCGCGTCGTGGCGGAGCGCGAGCTGGTAGAGCACCGGCAGGTGCCAGGCGTAGAAGTTGACCGCCCATACCGGGACGGCGACGGCGGGGTGGGTGAGCACGCGCAGACGCGCGATCGCCCGGTTGCGCAGCAGTGGGGCGAGCAGCGGTCCGGTCATCCCGAGCACGATCAGGAGGGCAGAGGTGTCGCCGATCAGCAAGTGCTCGGCCATGTGGGCGACCAGCAGCTGATCCGCCAGCTTGTCCACCGGCGGGCTGAGCGCGACCGCGAGCACGAGCAGGCCGGCGCCGTAGCAGCCCGGGCGCCAGCCCGGGACGGGCCGCCGCGCGCCCGCCCCCGCACCTGCCAGCGTGCGCACGCGCCGGCGGTAGGGCAGCCAGAACAGCAGTACCAAGATCGGGAGCGCGACGCTGATCGCGGAACCCCTGCTTCAGAGCGCCTTGGCGATCAGCACCACGACCACGATCACCGCCAGCACGCACACGAACCAGATCAGCGCGCGGAAGGCGTCGGCCTCGGAGCGCAGCGGGTTGATCACGGCGCGGCGCCCGTTACAGCACGTACACGGTCGTGTATACGACGACCCACATGATGTCGACAAAGTGCCAGTAGATGCCTGGCACCTCCATCCCGCGGTGGTTCTCGGGCGAGTAGTGGCCGCGGAACGAGCGCAGTGAGACCATCGCCAGCAGGCACAGGCCGATGAAGACGTGGGCTCCGTGCAGACCCGTGAGCGAGTAGAAGACCGTCGCCTGGGCGGTGTCGTGGGGGGCGAACCCGATGTGGATGTACTCGTTGATCTGCACGAACAGGAAGGTCAGTCCGAGCAGGAAGGTCGAGAGCATTCCGGCCTTGAGACCGAAGCGGTTTCCGGTCTTGACCGAGACGAGCGCCCAGTGGAGCGTCAGTGAGGAGGACAGCAGGATCGCGGTGTTGACGCCGGCGACGGCCTCCGGGACCGTGGTGCCATGTGCCGGCCAGGGGTCCTTGGTGACGATCCGGATGAAGAAGTAGGCGGTGAAGAAGGCACCGAAGATCATCACCTCGGAGATGATGAACAGCAGCATCCCGAGCGTCGGGGCCTCGACGCGCGAGGAGCGGTGTGCGGGGGGCGGGCCGTGGTGCTCGGCGTGACCGATCGAGGCGGCTTCCATCGGGCACCCCCTAGCTGGCGGCGGTCGACGCGGGGTCGCGGTGGACGATGTGCTCTACGGGCTTGCCGGTCGCGTTGCGCACGCGCTGCACCAAGTCGGCCTGCATCCAGCCCGACTTGGTCTCGGCGAAGGTCGAGATCACGATGTCGTCGACGTGGAAGAACTGAAGCCCGTTCATGACCGCGGTGAACGGATCGGGGTCGCCGATCGTCCCGGCGGCGAACAACCCCGCGGCCTTCAGCCGGCGGAGGACGAGCTTCAAGCGCGTGCGGGCGCGGCGGGAAGCGGAGCCGTCGCCCCCCTCCTGCGGAACGACGACGATGAACAGGCGCCGGCCCTGGTCGTGGGCATCGCCCTGCGCCTTCTCCTTCAGCGCCTCAAACAGCTCGTCGCCGCTGGCGGTACGGTTCGCGACCGCGAGCGTCACCCCGAATGGCAGCCCTTCGCTGTCGGGGTCGCCGACGACGTGCTCGACCGGGAGCCCGGTGGCGTCGCGGACCCGCTCGATCAGGTCGCGGCGCTGCCACCCCGAGCGCGTCTCGGGGTAGGTCGAGATGATGATCTCGTCGGGGTTGTACTCGCGCACGGCGTCGATCGTCGCGCTGTAGGGATCGGGGTCGCCGACCTCGCCAACCGCGTCGATCCCCTCGGCGTGGGCGAACTCGAGCGCAAGGTCGATTCGCGCCTGGGCGGCGTCGAACACCGCGTCGTCGTAGATCACCAGTCCCGCCTTGGGCCGGGTCGCAGGGACGCATAGGACGAAGCGCGGCTCACCCTCGGCCATACGGGAGCGAACGGCGTCGATCAGTGCGCGGCCGCCGAGCGTCTCGTTGGCGACGACGAGGACGGTCTTCATCCTGGGAGCTCCTCGGTGGCTTGGCCTCCGATACCGGCCGCGACCGGCTTGGACCCGGCCGTCGTGGGGGACTTGAAGATCCCGTGCACCGCCCCGGGAACGCCGTACTCGTACGGGCCGCCGACGACCGTCGGCGCCGCTTCGAAGTTGAAGATCGGTGGCGGCGAGGAGACCTGCCACTCGAGCGTCAGCGCCCGCCACGGGTTGGCGGCCGCGCGCGGGCCGAAGCGCCAGCTCGCGACGATGTTGTAGATGAACACGAGCGTACTCGCGCCGAGCACGAAGCTCGCCAGCGAGATGAACAGGTTCCAGGCGGCGAACTGCTGCGCGTAATCGGCGACCCTGCGCGGCATCCCCTGGATCCCGATCAGGTGCATCGGCGCGAAGGTGAGGTTGAAGAAGATGAAGGTCAGCCAGAAGTGGATCTTGCCCAGCCGGTCGTCGAACATCCGCCCGGTCATCTTCGGGTACCAGTAGTAGACGCCGGCGAAG
>QHBV01000304.1 GCA_003244035.1 Solirubrobacterales bacterium
CCAGGTGATCCTGCAGCCGCTGTTCCTGCTGTTCGTGTTCGGCAAGGTGCTCGGCAGCCTCGGCTACACCCGCGGCGGCTACGCCAACCTGCTGTTTCCCGGGCTGCTCGCGCTGACCGCGGTGATCACCGGCATGCAGTCGCTGGCGTTTCCGCTCGTGGCCGAGTTCGGCTGGACCAAGGAGATCGAGGACCGGCTGCTCGCGCCGCTGAGCACGGCGCTGGTGGCAGCGGAGAAGATCGCCTTCGCGGCGCTGCGCTCGATCATCGCGACCTCGATCATGGTCCCGGTAGGGATCCTCGTGCTCGGCTCGATTCCGTGGCGATGGAGCGGCGCCCCGCTGTTCGTGGCGATCGTCATCCTGGGGGCACTGCTCGGCGCCGCTCTCGGGCTCGTGATCGGGACGCTCGTGCAGCCTGCGCAGATCAACATCGTCTTCTCGCTCGTGTTCACGCCGCTGCTGTTCACCGGCGCGAGCCAGTACCCGTGGCCGTCGCTCTCGCGCCTGCCGTGGTTTCAGGTGGTCACCGCGGCCAATCCGATGACCTACGTCAGCGAGGGCCTGCGCGGTGCGATGATCCCGCAGGTCCCGCACATCGAGCCGTGGATCTGCCTGGTGGTGCTGGTGGGGTCGCTCGCGGGGCTGATGGCGATCGGCGTGCGCGGCTTCTACCGGCGGGCAATCGACTGACCGCGCGTCTCGCCGCTCACGTCGGAGCGGCTGCGGTCTCGCTCGCCGCGCCCTTCGCGGCAGCCGCGCCCCGCAGTCGCAGGCCCATCATCGGATAGAGCAGGGTCGAGAGCGCGGCCGCCCCGACCAGAGCCGCTGCGGTTGAGGCCTGCATGTGACCGCTGTCCTGCGCCACGGTGGTGATCGCAAGGACCAGCGGGAGGTGAAGAAGGCGAGCGCGCATCGATCGCGGGTGCCGAGCACCTTCCGGTAGAGCAGCAGCACCGGCGCTCCGCGCACCACGAGGAAGAGGGCACAGAACACGATCAGCTTGAGAACCCCCGAGACGTTCGCGAACAGCACCCCGACATCGAGGCGCACGCCGCTGACGACAAAGTAGAACGGGATGAAGAACCCGAACCCGACGGCCTTGAGCTTGGACTCCAATGCCGGGACCTCGTGGGCGCGCATGACCTCGCGCGTGATCACCCCGGCCGCAAACCCGCCCAGCAGCAGGTCGAGACCCAGCTTGCTCGCCAGCAGCCCGAGTGCGAACACGAGCACCACGATCCAGCGCACGGCGAGCTGAGCGCTCGTCTCGAAGGTGCGCTCGAACAGCGACAGCGCGCGGCCCGAGGAACGAACCGCGAGGGCGGCGACGGCGACCGCCAGGATCACGAACGCGAGCAGGATCAGCGCGTTGCGCAGCGTGCTCTCGGCCGAGAGGAGCAGGGTGAGCAGCAGGATCGGCCTGAACTCGCCGACCGCCCCGGCTGCAAGCAGGTACGTGCCAAAGCGCGTGCGCAGCTCACCGGCGTCCGAGAGGACCGGGATCAGCGTGCCGATCGCGGTCGTCGCCAGCGCGGAGCCGGTGAACAGCAGCGAGAGCACAACTCCGGTGGCGGCCAGCAGCCCGCCGATCCCGTAGGCCAGCGCCAGCGACAGCGCCCACCCGAGCGCGCCGAGGCGCAGCGGCTCGCCACGCATGCGTCCCAGGTCCAGCTCGTGTCCGGCAAAGAAGAACAGCATCGCCAGTCCGAGGTCGGAGAAGAAGGCGGTGAAGCTCGTGACCGACCCCACCCCCAACACGTGGGGGCCGATCAGCACACCACCCACGAGCTCGACGACGACCACCGGGACGAGCAGACCGCGGCCCGCGACGATCGACCCAAGCGTCCCCGCGAGCGCGGCCGTCACTACGATCGCCAAAAGGGATCCTGCGTCGACGCCGAGCATGGTCTTACGCGAGGCTGGGCGGCGAGGCTCGCCGGCGACGCCTCGCCGGGGGACGCGTGAGACCCATCGAGGGGACGATAACTCAGCCCGCAGCGGCGGCGCTTTCGTGAAAAGGCTCGATCAGCCCCTCGGGGGTGACGAGGTACACCGTCTGCTCGTGCAGGAACGCCTCGCTCGCCCGGGAGCCCAGCGCCGCGGCTGCCAGCAGCGTTCCACCGATCCGGTAGACGTCGCGCACGGCCCCGAGCCTCAGCAGCGCGCGCGTCTCGTTGCGAACCTCACCGCGACCGGCCCGCAGCAGGGTGCGCAGCTCCTCGCGCTCCGCGTGCGCGCTGACGACGATCGCGACATTCTCGACCTCGTCGGAGGTGACCGCGGCGAGCGCCCGCGCGCGCCGCAGCGACACCCGTCGCAGCACGAAGCCGCTGCCACCGTGGCCGATCACGACGGGGATGGCGTAGTCCTTTGCGCGCGCCACGTAGTCGGCGTCGGGATCGGACTCGATCGCCAGCACCGGCGCCCCGAGCTCGCGCAGCAGCAGGCACAGGCGCAGCCCCACCTGACCGAGGCCGACCACGACCACGTGGTTCGTGCGGGGCAGGCAGCGCCGACCCGCGATCGCCACCAGACGCCGGTCGAACAGGCGATTGACGAGGCCCGCCGTGACCAGCGCGGTGAAAGCCAGCGCGCCGATCATCGTCACGGCGGAGAACAGCTTGAACCAGCTCGGGCCATGCTGCACGAGCGGGTCCGGGCCGACGGTCACGATCGCGTCCGTCGCGCTGTAGAGCCCCTCGATCACCGATTCGTGCAACACGAGCATCGCGGAGATCGCGTCCACGCCGAGCATCAGCGCGAACCCGATCACGCCGGCGATCAGGACCTTGGCGCTCAGATCGTGCGGGCGCATGATCGCCTCGAGGTGGGCGATCAGTCGGGTCAGGCGCCGTGGCCCTGGGAAGTCGATCGGATCGATCTGCGGGCCGCCGTCGACCACTCGCACGGCGCGCAGGCCGTTCGCGGTGCGATGCACCGACAGCAGACGATCATCGAGGCACGGCCCGGCGAGTGTCGGGACCACGATGTCGGCCATCGACATCACGCGCACGTTGGGCACCGCCCGCTCGAGCTCGTCGGCTACGTCGCGGTCGAACACCGTCACGATCAGGGGGACCCCGGGCCGGACGCCCTCCACGACCAGCCCGATCCGTAGCGAGATGTGATCGTCGTCGGAGATCACGACAACGGTGTCGACAGGATGACGCAGCGCGGTCAGGATCGCTCGGTCGCTGGGATCACGCAGGTTCGTAACGATCGATCCCGCGCCGCGCAGTACGCGGCGCGTGACGCCCGTGAGCTCGTCGTTGCCGATCAACAGGATCCGCGTGTGGGCGAGATCGGGGCTGAGGGAAGGAACGTCCACGCCGGCGGATTATCGGCCGATCGGCACGAACTCCGCGTGAACGCCCTACCAAGATCAGGTGAACAGGTCTAAGCTCGGCGCACGCAGTTCGCGTGCTTGCTCCGATCTGAAAGGACCCTCATGCCCCTCTTCTTCTTCACCGTCGAGCAGCAGGAACGTGCGATCGTCGAGCGGTTCGGCAAGTTCGTCCGCGTCGCCGGCCCCGGGCTTCAGCGCAAGTCGCCATTTGTCGAGTCGGTGGCCGGCCGGATGAGCCTGCAGGTCGAGCAGCTCAACGCCGACATCGAGACCAAGACCCAGGACAACGTGTTCGTCGTCGTCAAGCTCGCGATCCAGTACATGGTCGGCGCCGAGGAGCAGAAGGTCAAGGACGCGTTCTACAAGCTCGATGACCCCGAGGTCCAGATGAAGTCCTACGCCTTCGACGTGGTGCGCTCGCACATCCCAACGATGGACCTCGACGAGGCATACGCCGACGCGGACACGATCGCCAAGCACATCCAGGACACCCTGCAGACGCAGATGGCCGACTACGGCTACGAGATCATCAAGGCGCTGATCACGAACATCGAGCCCGACCAGCGCGTCAAGGATGCGATGAACAACATCAACGCCGCGCGCCGCAATCAGGAGGCTGCGACGGCCCAGGGGGAGGGTGACAAGACCCTGCGGATCAAGAAGGCCGAGGCCGAGTCCGCGGCGATGCGCCTGCACGGCGAAGGGGTCGCGGCCGAGCGCGAGGCGATCGCGCAGGGACTCAAGCAGTCCCTCGCGGTGATCGCCGGCGAGAACGGCATCGACGCCAAGGAGGCGATGGGCCTGGTCGCCCTGACCCAGTACATGGACACGATCCGATCGGTGGGCGAGCACGGCAACATGACCACGCTGCTGCTGCCGCACTCGCCGGCCTCGGTCGGCTCGTTGATGGACCAGGTTCAGGAGGGGATGCTCACCGGCAATCTCGCCGCGGACGCCGCGACCCGCCCGGGTAACGGCTTGAGCGCCTCGCGCCCCGGTCCGCGGCAGACGAACCCGCAGTCGCCAGGGGCGACTCGGTCCTAGAGCGCCGCCGCGGGTGCGTGGCCGATGGGCGCCGACATCGACGGCGTGCTGGCGTTCCTCGGGGTCGGTCCCGACCGGCGATTGCTGGGCGAGGATCTGGGGAGCCTGCCGGCCACCGAGCAGCACCACGAGCCCGCGCCGCGATCTTCTCAGCACGACCGGCTTGTCGGGGCCGGTTCCCTGCTCACCGGCACGACCCTGATCGGCGGGGCGGCGATGCTGCTCTACGGCGGGGGGGAGCTCCTGTTCGGCTCCGGTAGTGCCTTCGACGCGGTGCTGGGCGGGGCCGGCGTCGTGCTCACGGGCACCCATTGGGGCTGGGTGCACGTCGCCGAGTACATCGGCCTGAGCATCGACGAGCGCCGGCAGCGGGTCGTCGATGACCGCTGGGAGGAGTGGCTCGCTGCGATCCAGCCCTATCCCCGCTTCAGCGTCGGCACGCGCGTGCTCGAGGACGCCTCGACGCGGATCGAGCGCGTCCTGCACCGTCCAGTGCTGACCGCGCAGCACACGTTCACGTTCGCGCGCGCGATCGACGGCCAGCAGACCTTCGACGCCCACGCCTCGGCGCAGGAGATCGCGGCGGCGGTCGAGACGATGCGCCGGCAGGCCCGGCTCGAGACCGACCGCATGCGCGGACTATGGGAGGCCGCCTTCACCGCTTACCAGGCAGCGCTGCTGAGCGCTGACGAGGACCGCCGGGAACTGGCGGCGCGGCGGGCGGCGGCCACCGCCCTTTCCGAGCACATAAACGCATCGCTGCTCGAGCCCCCGCTGGTGGAGTAGGCGGCTGCGAGCGGCCTGCCCAAGGTCACTTGGCGATGCGCTACCGCGTCAAGACCGTGAAGAAGTCGCGACTGTAGGGCTCCAGGAAGAAACCGCTTGCGCCGACCTGATTGGGCACCAGCGGGATCGGGCCGAGCGGCTTGCCGGCACCGCGGTGGCGGTAGAGGTAGCCGGCGACCCAGGCCGGGTTGATGTCGAGCTCGACGGCCCGCACGACGTGTGCCTGCAGCAGCGCGTCGGCGAGCGTGGCGGCCGAGAGACCTTCGCCCGCCGCCCACACGAGGTCGCCATCGGCGGCGATCCCGAGCGCCGAGCGGGCGACATCCTCCACTCCGCCGAGCGTGGCGCCCCAGCACAGCCTGCAGTCGATCGTCGACGCGGCCAGGCCGTGATCGATCATCAGCGTGAGGTTCTGGCGAACCGATTCGATCCCGAGCCCTGCTCGCGGCACCTCTGCGTTCCACGTCCCGATGTCGGTCCGGCCGCCGGCATAGGTGACGATCGAACCGAGGCCGCTGCGCAGCGCGACCGCCACCCGGCCACCGGACATGAAGCCGCCAGCTCCGACGGAGAGCCGGAAGCCTCCGTTGAACGCGGCCACGAGCCGCGGGCGCTCCGCCCCGATCACCGCGGGCCCGTAGGACCATCCCGATCCGCCGGCGTCGATCGTCCCCGAGTGGAGCGCCAGCCGGACGAGTTGCTGATCGAAGTCGAGCATCGTGACGCCGGAGGCCGTCCTGTCGATCGAGACCGCCGTGTGACCGCGCCAGCGCACGGCCGCCGTAAAGCCCGCGCCGACCGCGCCCGTGCCCCCCGGCAGCAGGATCGGATACGCCGGCGGATGTGGCCCCGGCTTGGCCGGTGGGCGCGGCGGCTGCGACCGTGCGCTGCTCGCAGCCGCCGGGGCGGGGCGGGGCGGGGCGGGGGGCTGCCGGGTTGAGCCTCCGCAGCCCGTGAGCACGGCCGTGCAGAGAAGTGCGACGACCGCTCCGGCCCGTGTGAGCGTCCTCAGCCGGCCGCCGGTCGGTTGCGCCCGGCGGACGGGTGGCTCAGGTCGCTCCAGGAGAGTCCCTCTTTGAGCAGCGTGGGCAGTCCGAGCGCAACCGACCGTGTGGCGCAGACGCGTCACCACGCCGTCGACGGCGGGCAGGAAGACCTCGGTGATGAGCGCGACGCGCATCGAACAATCGGGCCGCTGAGCAGCCGGTGAAGGCGAACGCTAGGTCAGGCCGATCAACCGGACCTGAACCCGGGGTGAGAGCCGTCTCACCGAAATCTGGTTCGTGTAACCCAGTGTGACTCGAGCGCGAGGAAGCGCCGATTCATTCAGCGCGGCGCCGCCTGCGGAACCGCCGTTCTGCGATCATGGTGCCGACGAGCGCCAGCGCAAGGGGAACCTCGACGATCGCGAGCACGCCCAGGCCGGGAGTGAGCATCAAGCCGAGGCCCATCAGCACGATCGCGATCACCACGTCCACGAGCAGGTCACGCCGGCGGCGGCGCAGGTGCGTGATGCGACGACGACGCTCGAGCCTGATCGCCGGTGGGGCGGCGCCGTGGGCCGGGGCGCGGCGCGCGCGCGGATGCCTGTAAGGTGGCGAGGCAGGTCGACGTGCGGGTTGAGTGCTCATCTCAGCAGACCGTAGCGAATTAGTAGAAGGCTTCTGCACGGGCTCGAGATCGCCTGCCCCGCGGCCGGTGAGACTTCTCTCAGGCGACCCCGAAACCCTCGCAGGAGGAACCTAGACTGGCGCGAATGCTCTACGTGCCCGCTCGCAGGATGACGCTCAACCCCGGCGAGTGACGTCGATCTGCGCCCGTGCACGCCAACGAGATCCTCACCAACCAACCATTTCGCCGCCGGCTGCCGCCGCGGTTGAGCCCGTTGCGTCGTGCCCGCCGGAGCCTCGCGATCGCGCTCTGCCTGTGTCTCGTGCCAACGACGATCTCCTACCTCACGGCGGTTGCCGGGCCTTCGAACTCCAACTTCGCGATCCGCTCATTCGAGTGGCTCCGCGACCACGGTGCGGCGCCGATCGCCTCCAAGGTCGAGAGCTTCTACTACTCGCTGAACGCGCCCGCCACGGGGGGGCCCGGGCTGCGCACGCTGCCGCGCCAATCCCGCGCCGCCGCCGCCGGCGTTCATCCGCCCAACATCGCGCCTGTGATCACCCCGGCACTGCCGGGCGAGGGCGTCTGGGTCCCCAGCGAGAGCTGGAGCGGCTCGAGCTCGCCCGTGCAGACCACCGAGCTCCGCAGCGACCCGAGCTATCCCCGGAATGTCGCGGGGATCGCCTGGATCGACACGGCACGGACCAAGATCGCGCTCTATCCCGGTCGGCTCGAGCCGTCCGTGAACCTGCCGCGTGGCGCGATGGAGGTTCCACCGGCGTCGCGCCCGCGCCTGCTCGCCACTTTCAACAGTGCTTTCAAGCTCCGGGATTCAGGCGGCGGCTTCGCCGTCGGCGGCAGAACCTACGCGTCGCTGAAACCGGGATTGGCCACCCTGATCGCCTACGCCGACGGCCGCGTCGACATCAAGGCATGGTCCGGTGGGGCGGGCCTGCCGCCGGGCGTCGAGCTCGCGCGCCAGAACCTGCCGTTGATCGTGCAGGGCGGAGCGCCGAACCCCAACCTCGCGGACGGCCCCGCGTGGGGCGTCACCGTTAGCAACGCGGTTCGTGTCTGGCGCTCCGGGCTTGGCGTCGACGCCAAGGGCAACCTGATTTACGCGGCCGCGGATAACCAGACCGTCGGATCGCTCGCGGAGATCCTGATCCGAGCTGGCGCGGTCCGCGCGATGGAGCTCGACATCAACTCCTACTGGGTCAGCTTCATCACCTACGCGCAGCCCGATGCCGGATCGCCGAGCAACTTCTTGCCGGGCATGCCTCGGAGCCCGGAGCGCTACCTGACGCCGGATGACCGCGACTTCTTTGCGATCTACACCCGCTGAGCGCTCAGGGGTCGGCTTGCAGAGCAGCCGCGCCGGGTACCTCTGCAGCCGCTTTGAGCCGACCGCCCGCTCTCGGGAGAGCCTTCAGGTAGCGGTCGAGAAAGGCGACCGTAACGCGCTCGACGATCCCGAGCTGTGGCTGCTCGTCCGTGTACGGGCCGAGGTGCGGGGCGCCAAGCAGCGTCAGCAGGTACTTCGGCGCCGGTGCGATGTCGAAGAAGGCATGGGTGAGGCTGGGCGGGTTGACTACGTCAGCCGTGCCCTGCGTCGCCAGCAGCGGTGGGCTCGCGGCCGGAAAGCGAAAGCCTCCCACTCCGGGGATCTCGGCGCCCGAGAGAATCATCGCGGCTCGCACGCGACGATCGCGAAAGGGGCGGTCGTACGCGACGGCGAGCGCGGTCTCGCCGCCGTCTGACTGGCCGGAAACCGCGATCGCGTGCTCGTCGATCAGACCGGTGAAGACGCTCCCGGGATCGGTGCTCGCGGCGAGCAGGCGTGAGATCACGAAGCTCATGTCGGCGGGCTGGTTGACGAGGTCGGACTCGTCGGGGCCGCCGGGGGCGTCTGCGTTCTCGAGCGGGAAGACTGGCGCCGCGACGACATATCCGGCTCGCGCCCATGCCCGCAGCAGCGTTGTGTAGATGGCGGGCGTGACCGCGAACCCATGACCGAAGACCACCAGCGGAAACGGCCCGGCGGCCCGTTGTGGTCGAGCCCCTGCGACATCTTCACGCGTTGGCGAACCGGTCGCCGGGTAGCGCACCAGCGTCACCAGCCGGCGCGGCGCGTGCCCGCCTCCCGGGAGCCTGACCAGCCGGCTCGGGTCGGTGAAGGTCAGCACCCGCAGCCCGACGGCGAAGGGTGGCCCCGGCGATCTGCGCGGCGGCCCTGCGGGCGCGGACATCGTGGTCGCGCGGCGCGGCGCGGCTGTCTGCGAGGTGGCCGTTTGCCGGATCGAGTGGTCGGCCGTCACCGAGCTGGGCTTGGCGCCACCAGCGCCGCACCCGGCGATCCCGAGCGCGAGAGCGCTCGCAAACACGGCGATCCCGAGCGCGAGAGCGCTCGCGGACACGGCGATCGCGGACACCCGCCCGAGAGCCATGGACGGATCTTATTTGGCGCTTGGCCCGTCGCCGAGCGCAAGCGTTGGTGAGCGCATTCTCATCGCTCCGGCGTGCCGGCAGGGTGGGCGCCCGCCCTACCATCGTCGCCGCGACGATGGCCGTGCTCGCAATCACAACTGCCCGGCGATGAGCTCTCCGGTGCGCTGGCTGAGAGCTCTGTCGTGCGCGGCGCTGCCGCTCGCGGTGGTGGCCGCGATCGTGGTCCTGTTCCTGCCGCTGAGCCGCAGCCTCGACCTCGATGTCTTCCTGCGGGCCGGGCGCGCGACGCTGCACGGCCTGCCGGTGTACCCACGCCTCGGCTCACGGGCCGTCTACTCGGGGGGATCGTTCGTGTACCCGTACTTCGCCGCGTGGCCGTTCGTGGCGCTGGCGAGGCTCTCATCGGGCACGAGCACGGCGTTGTTCTTCGTGCTGTGCGTGTGCGCGGTGCTCGCGGCCTGCGTCTCGGGCGGCCGGCACGACCCGTGGCCCGCGGCGCTCGTGCTGTGCTCGGCGTTCATGATCACGGGCTTGCAGCTTGGAGCGCTCAGCCCGCTGCTGTTCGCGGGCGCGGTCTTCCTCTGGCGGCTTCGTGAGCGCCCGTTCGGGCTCGCCCTGCTGGCGGCGCCGGTGGTGGCCAGCAAGCTGTTCCTCGCGCCGCTGCTCCTGTGGCTGCTGCTGGCACGGCGATACCGGGCGCTCGCGTACGCGAGCGCGGCTACGCTGGCGCTGCTCGCGCTCTCCTTCGCGCTGGGCCCGATCGGGCCGATCAAGTACCTCCAGCTGCTCTCCGCGCTCGGCGCCCACGAGTCTCGGGCGGGATTCGGCCTGATCGGCGCGCTCATGAACGCCGGTCTTGCGCCGGCGGTGGCCGAGGCCTCGGCGCTCACGCTGACCCTTGCCCTGCTGATCGGGGCGTGTGTCCACTGCCGGCGCACCGACGATGAGCGGGTCGCCTTCTGCGCTGGGATCGTCGCCTCGCTCCTGCTCACCCCGGTCCTCTGGAGCCACTACCTGGTCCTGCTGCCGGCGACTCTGATCGCGCTGAGGGCGCCGCGACGATGGCTGATCACGCTCGCCTTGGCGAGCTGGGCGATCGCCCCACCCCATGGCGTCCACCTGGACACCGACCTGGTCGCGGGCGTGACCTCTTCGGGTGCATGGCTTGCCGTCGGCGCCTCGCTGATCGTGTTCGCCTACTCTGCGGTACGGCCCGCTCGCGTCTTGTCGGAGGAGCCGAAGGTACCTGGTTAGCGCGGTGATCGGTCCAGCAGCGCGCGCTCTAATAGCATATTGCTATGATAGTGCTATGGCTCGGACCCAGACCATGGTGCAGCTTACGGATGAGCTTCTCGTGGTGCTCGACGAAGTCGCCACTCGGCGTGGGTTGTCTCGCTCGGCGTTGATCCGTGAGCTTGTCTCGGATGCGCTGCGCGAGGAGAGCGCTGCTGCGATCGGCGAGCGAATCGCCGCCGGTTACCGGCGCATCCCGCAGGCCGAGCCCGACGAGTGGGGTGACGCGAGCACGATGCGAGACGTGGCGACGGAGGAGCTTCTGAGTCGACTCGATGCCGAGGAGGGTGACTCGAGCCGGGGTACTTGGTAAGACCGTGCAACGTGGCGAAA
>QHBV01000305.1:0-1400 GCA_003244035.1 Solirubrobacterales bacterium
TCGCCGTCGAGGCTGAGCATGCTGGGCCCGATGACCTGGCCGGTGGAGAACCGCGGGTCGTCGACGGTGAACGTCGTCGCGTCTCGCATCGCCGCCAGCGCCAGGTCGTGCCGGGTCACCAGCCAGCCGTCGAGGCTCGGCAGCCATGAGACCGGCTCGCGCTCGCGCAACCGGGCGTGCGCGGGGTGGGGGTCTGTGTCCAGCTCGGCGAGCGTGATCGTCGCTCCCAGAGGAAAGTCGCGCCGGTGGCGGTCGGGCACCATGAGCCCTGGAGTCTGACGCGCCCGCTCGCTCTGCGGGGGTCGGGCGCGACGGGCCGCATGTCGCTTACGCGGCGGGCACCGGCCTTCCGGCCGCCGGATCGCCACCTCCTGCCTCGACCCCGCTCACGAAGTCCTGTGGCCTCACCAGGACGACCGTCAGGATGGCCCCGGCGCACGCGACCACCGCGCCGATCAGCAGGATCGTGTTCAGTCCGTCCACGAAGCCCCTCAGCGAAGCCTGGGCGGCCAGGCCACGCAGGGGGGCCGGCAGCCCGGCCAGCACATGTCCGACCTGGCCGTCGCCGGCGGCCTGCGCCAGCTGGTGAGCGCGCGCGGCCAGAGGGCCGCCGCTGAGCTGGGAGAGGATCGAGCTCGATACGCGGCTGGCGAGGATGCTGCCCAGGCCCGCCACTCCGGTCGCGATGCCGACCTGACGCAGCGTGGAGTTGATCCCGGACGCCATGCCGGCGCGGGCCGGGTCCACCACGCCCACCGCGGTCGAGGCGAGGGGGACGTTGATCAGCCCGGCCCCCACGCCGGCCACGATCATCCCCGGCAGCAGATGCGTCCAGTCGTCGCCGGGGGTGATGCCGTGCATCAGCAGCAGACCGGCGCCCACCAACGCAAAGCCCGGTCCGATCAGCCAGCGTGTCGCAACGCGTCCGGTCAGGCGGCCGGCCGCGCCGGCGGTGAAGAACAGCGCGCCGGTCAACGGAAGCACCCGGACGCCGGTCTGGATCGCCGTGTAGCCGAGGATGTTCTGGAGGTAGATGACCACGTAGGTGAGCAGCGAGAAGATCGACGCCGACACCGTCCAAGCCGCGATCAGGCCGCCGTCGAAGGTGGGCACGCGAAGGAGCCCGAGATCGAGCATCGGTGCCCGGGAGCGGCGCTCGATCACCAGGAAGGCGATGATCAGCACGAGCGCAGCGCTCAGCGAGCCGATCACCGTCGTCGACCCCCAGCCGTCCGGGTGGCTTCGGATCAGGCCGAAGACGAACGCCGCCAGCGCCGCCGTGAACGTCACGCAACCGCCCCAATCGGGGCGTTGGGCCTGCGGCTCCCGCGACTCGGAGACCCGGGTCAGAGTGATGATCAGCGCCGCGACGCCGATCGGGACGTTGACGAAGAAGATCC
>QHBV01000305.1:1414-2771 GCA_003244035.1 Solirubrobacterales bacterium
CGCCACGACAGCCCGCTGGTCAGCGCCCCGCCGAGCACCGGCCCCACGGCCACGGCGACACCGGTGATCGCACCGAACACGCCGAAGGCGACTCCGCGCTCCTGCGGGCGGAAAGCATCCGCCAACAGGGCCAGCGAGGTGGCGAACATGATCGCCCCGCCGATGCCCTGCAGGGCCCGCGCCAGCGCCAGGAACGTCGCCCCCGAGGCCAGGCCGCACAGCGCCGATCCCATCGTGAACACGACGATGCCGATGGCGAACACCCGCCGGCGGCCGGCCCGGTCGGCGATCGAGCCCGCGGTCAGCAGCAGCGCGGCCAGGGTCAACGCGTAGGCGTCGATCACCCACTGCAGGTCGGCCAGCGAGGATCGAAACGCGTGTTGGATGTCCGGCAGCGCGACGTTGACGATCGTCACGTCCAGCAACAGCATGAATACCCCTGTGCACACGGCGACGAGGGTCCACCACTTGCGAGCCATTTCGGCCTCCTTTTCTGAGTACGAACTCAGGATAACATAGATACTGAGTATGGACTCAAGAAATGCGGGTCACGCGAGTGGCCACCCGGCGCTGGTCGGCCCAGAGCCCCCGGATACTCTTCCCTGGCCCATGGCAGCGCTTCAGCCAAAACGACGCGGGCGCCCTCCGGCGGGAGGCCGCGAGGCGATCCTGGAGGCGGCTCTGGGGCTGTTGCGCGAGCGAGGGATCTCGCGTCTGACGACGCGCGAAGTCGCCGCCCGGGCGGGCGTCTCGGAGGCGAGCGTCTTCTACCACTATCGCGATCGAGCGGGTCTGCTAAAGGCCGTGTTCGAGCAGGGGCTGGCCCCGCTGTTGGCGCTCAACGAAGCGGGCGCGATCGCTGGCCCCGACCGTCGCACGGTGCTGGAGCGTCTCGGCCATGGGATCGAGCGCTTCCTGGAGCAGGCCCTCCCGGCCATCACCGCCGCGCAGTCCGACGCGGCCACGCGAGACGAGCTGGCTGCCTACATGGCCGCTAACGACCTGGGCGCCCACCGCGGCGTCAAGGCGCTGAGCGACTACCTGGCCGACGAGCAGGCCGCCGGACGCGTCCGCGCGGACATCGATCCACAGGCGGTGGCCGCCACGTTCGTCGGCGCCTGCTTCATGCGGGCCTTCCAAGCGCAGATGCACCTACCCAAGCGCAGCCTGCCGTCGCTCCCGGCGGTGATCGACTCGGTTGATCTGATGCTGGCCCCCCGGGCTCCCGGTCAGGTCACGCAAGCCACGCGACGGCGAAGCGCCTGAGGCTGGTCACGCACGTGGGCGCTCAGGCGAGGCCGAGGGGGCCGTCCGTTTCGTCTGCCTCGCCTGCGCGAGCGCCCGCTCAAGCGCGCCG
>QHBV01000306.1 GCA_003244035.1 Solirubrobacterales bacterium
GCGCGGCGATCGCCGCCAGCACGACCACGCCGGCTCCGCTGAGCGCCACCACCACGCCGAGGCTGCCGGTTGTATGGGCGATGTCGGAGGTGTCGGAGGCGACCAGCACCACCCCGCCGGAGGCCGGGGTGCCGGCGTCGGCGATCGGAGCCGCGTACATCCGCAGCGGACGGCCGCCCACGTTCACCGACTCCACCCCGGCGCGTCCGCGCAACCGCGCGGCGCGCTCCAGCGCGTCCTGAGGCAGCAGCTCGGCTCCCAGCGCCTGCGTGCGGGCCACCAGCCGACCGCGGGCGTCCAGCACTTGCACCGAGATCTGCCGGCCGGAGGACGGGCCCTCCAACGCGCCAGAGTCGTTGAGCACCGCGGGCGCCGAGACCGCCAGCTGTGCGACCTGCAGGGCCCGTTCGCGCAATGCGCTGTCCAGCGAGTCGCGCAGCCGGTGGTCCACGATCAGCACCGTGATGACCGCGAACAGCACCACGGCGGCCAGGATGGCCGCGCCGGCGGCCATCGCGAGGCGCGCCCGCAACGAGCGCACGGTCGTCAACGCCCCGCCCCTCGGTGCGTTAAAGCACTGGTTCCCACGCCCTCGCGCACAAAAGCTACAATCGTTGACCAGATCTCGTCATCAGCGACACGGAGGTTGGCACGCAGGTGACACAGGATCCTGTGGGGGCGGCGAAGCCGGCAAGAGTTCTGCTGGTGGAAGAGGATCCACGCTCGGCGATGATGATCGTCGAGATGCTGCGCGCCGTCTGGCCGCGCGGGCTGCTGATCACGCAAGCCCAGCACGTGCCCGACGCCGCGCAGGAGCTCGTCGATCATGGCGCGACGTGCGTCCTGCTCGACCTGCCGCGCGATCGCAGCACGCCCCTGGACGCGCTGGAGCAGCTCAGCGCGGCCGGCCCGAGCACACCGATCATCGTGCTCTCCGAGTACCGGGACGACGACCTCGGCGTGGAGGCCGTCCGCCTGGGAGCGCAGGATTACCTGTTGGCCGCCGAGGTGACGCCGGCGACGCTGGGACGCGCGGTTAGCTACGCCGTCGAGCGCAAGCGCTCGGAGGTGGAGCTGGCCCGCCAGGCGCTGCACGACCCGCTCACCGGCCTGCCCAACCGCGCACTGTTCCTGGACCGGCTGAGCGTCGCGCTGGACCGATCGCGGCGTACGGGCGCCGCGGTGTGCCTGCTGTTCCTCGACGTCGACACCTTCAAGGAGGTCAACGACACGCTCGGCCACGCCGCCGGCGACCTGCTGCTGACCGTGCTCGCCGACCGCTTCCGGGGCCTGCTGCGGCCAATGGACACCGCGGCCCGCTTCGGCGGCGACGAGTTCACGTTCCTGTTCGAGGGCCTGGACAGCGAGCGCGAGGCGATGCTCATCGCCGAACGCATCAGCCACTCGGCCAGCCTCCCGCTGGCGCTGGGCGATGACGAGACCTCGGTGGCGGTCAGCATCGGGATCTCGATGGTCACCGATCCGGCGTCCTCGGTCGAAGAGGTGATCCGCAACGCTGATGCCGCCATGTACCAGGCCAAGGAGCTGGGCGGCTCGCGCTTTGAGCTGTTCGACGATCGCTCCCGCCGCCGGACCGCGACGGTCACGTCGCTGGAGGGGTCGCTGCGGGCCGCCCTGGATCACGGACAGCTGCGCGTCCACTACCAACCGCGGGTCTCGATTAACGGCGATACCGGTCTGGTGGGCTTCGAGGCACTGGTGCGCTGGCAGCATCCCGAGCGGGGTCTGATCTCCCCGAGCGAGTTCCTGCCGCTGGCCGAGGAGACCGGACTGATCGTGCCGATCGGCGAGTGGGTGATCGAGGAGGCGCTCGAGCAGGTGCGCCGCTGGCGCCAGTCGCGCCCCGGGATGACGATCTCGGTCAACGTCGCCAGCCGCCAGCTGGCCACTCCGGACCTGGTGGCCAACCTGGAGCGGGCCCTGCACACGGCGGGCGCTGATCCCGGCGTGCTGTGGCTGGAGGTGACCGAGGACACCGTGCAGGAGAATCCGGTCGTCGTCGCGAGCGCCCTGGCCGGCCTGCACGGCCTGGGGGTCAACCTCGCGCTCGACGACTTCGGCGTGGGCCACACCTCACTGCAGAGCCTGCGCGAGCTGCCCGTCAACATGATCAAGATCCATCAGAGCTTCATCGCCGCGCTGGACGCCGAGCCCGACGACTCGGCGCTGGTGGGTGCACTGGTGGAGCTGGGGCACGCACTCGGGCTGACGGTGATCGCCGAGGGCGTCGAGACCGACGTGCAGCTCGCCCACCTGCGCGAGCTGGGCTGCGACGGGGCCCAGGGCTTTCTCTTCAGCCAGCCCGTCCCCGAGGACGGCGTCCACGAGCTGCTCGTCAGCCGCTGAGGGCGGCGAGGGCCGGGTCTATGCGCGCAGCTGAAAGCCGGTCCCCCGCAGCGTGCGGATCAAGGGCGGCTCGCCCAGCTTGCGTCGCAGCCGGGTCACGTAGCGGTCGACGACGTTGGGCTCGGCCGCGTCGTCCCAGATCTCAGCCAGCGCCCGGTCGCGGGTGACGGGGCGTCCACTCTCGCGCAGCAAGAGCTCCAGCAGCGCCACCTCGCGGCCGGTCAGCTCGATCGCCCGCCCGCCCCGGCTGGCGCTGCGCGCCGCCACGTCCAACGTCAGGTCGGCGTAGGCGAGCACCGAGTCGGTGCTGCGGCCCCGGCGGGTCAGCGCGTGCAGCCGGGCGACCAGCTCGGGCACGGCGAACGGCTTGACCAGGTAATCGTCGGCGCCCGCCTCCAGCCCGGCCACCCGGTCGGCGACCGCGTCGCGCGCGGTGAGCATCAGGATGGGCGTCGGCAGACCGCGGCTGCGCAGGCGGCGGCACACCGACAGGCCGTCGATCGCCGGCATCGCCACGTCGAGGACGATCACGTCCGGAGGCGCCTGCTGCACCTCCACCAGGGCCGCCCCGCCGTCGGCGGCGACGGTGACGTCGAAGCCCTCGGCGCTGAGCGTGCGCGCCAGCATGCGGCGCAGCGGCGGGTCGTCGTCGACGACCAGCACCCGGTCGCCGTCAGCCACCGGCCACGTCGCGCCGGACGAAGACGAGGAACGCGGCACTCAGCGCGGCCCCGCCGTAGATCGCGCACACCCACACAGCCTGGATGATCGGACTCCAGTCGATCGGCGTGCGCAGCAGCCCCTGCCAGGCGTTGAACTGCGTGCTCAGCAGGTAGGGCTGGAGGCCCCCCAGGCCGGGCAGGATGCCGATCAGCTGAAACAGCAGCGAGACCATCAGCGTGCCCACGACCGCGGCGGCGCTGTTGCGCGTGACCGACGACAGCAGCAGCCCGATGCACACGATCGCGGCGATCGGGATCAGGTAGAGCAGCAGGCTCACGTAGACCAGCCCAAGCGCCTTGGGCGCCGAGACGATCGTGCCCGACAGGCTCTGCAGCGGATTGAAGCCCGACTGCAGGCTGCCGGCGATCACGGCGACGGTGCCGCAGAGCAGGATCGCGAACACGGCGTACGTGGTCGCCACGAGCGCCTTGCCGACGAACAGCTGCCAGCGCTCCAGTGAGCGGGTGAGGATCGTCTTCAGGGTGCCGTTGTGGTCCTCGGAGGCGAAGATGTCGCCGGCCACCAGCGC
>QHBV01000307.1 GCA_003244035.1 Solirubrobacterales bacterium
TTCGCGGCGATGGCCGCCGGCGATCCGCTGCTCGCTCGGCTCACCGGGCGTCTGCGGGGGCTGAGGCCGCCGCGCTTTCCCACCGTCTTCGAGGCGCTCGTCAACGGGATCGCCTGCCAACAGCTGTCGATCACCGTTGGAATCCACCTGCTCGGCCGACTGACCGCCGCGCACGGGCGCCCGGTCCCCGAGGATCCCGACGAGCTGCGGGCGTTTCCCGGTCCGACGGACCTCGAGTCGGTGACGCTGCAGGACCTCAACCAGATGGGGTTCAGCGCGGCCAAGGCGCGCACGATCCTCGAGGCGGCCACCGCGATCGCCGGCGGCGAGTTCGACCTGGAATCCCTGGAGCGCCTCGACGACCAGACGGCTGTTGATCGCCTGACCAGTCTGTATGGCGTTGGCCGCTGGACCGCGGAGTACGTGCTGCTGCGCGGCCTGGGCCGACTGCACGTCTTTCCCGGCGACGACGTCGGCGCCCGCAACAAGCTGAAGCGCTTCTTCGACATCGAGCGGACCCTCGACTACGAAGGGATCGAGGAGCTACTCGCGCGCTGGCACCCCTATGCGGGGGTCATCTACTTCCACCTGCTGCTCGACTCCCTAGCCGAGACGGGCCTGGTGACTACAGGCTGAGCTGGCTGGCGCGGCGCGCCGACCGAGCCCCCACACGGCACGCCTATCTGTGCGCGTAGGGCAGAAGCCAATTCCGAGTCAGCCGGTCGGAAAAGTGGTAAGCTGCTTGATGCGCTCAGTGAGCCCAGCTCGTCTCGCTTTCGGGGCGACCTCTTCGGGCAGAAAGCCGGAAAGCTATGGCTACTCCAAGAAGCACGCCTCCCGCCGGAAGGCACATCATTCCCGGTACTGATGCCATTTCTGCGTCGGCGGCAATGGACTTTCGAGTCTTTGAGGACAGCCTCGGCAACTATCACTGGACAATCGTCGCCGAAAGTGGCGACATTCTCGTGCAGTCTGGGAGCTTCGCGACCTACGATGAGGCGAAAGACGCCGCGATGCGCGAGGACGTTTCCGGCAGTGGCGGCGCCCTCGTTCAATCCGGGCGCTTCGCAACCTATGACGATGCGGAAGACGCCGCATATTATGTGCACGACACCGTCGGCGAAGATCGGGCCTCCGGCTGATCGGCCTCGTCCGGGTCGGACGTAGCCGCCCGCAGAATCACGCTCCGCGCACTCGCCCGTTGCTCGCGCCCAGCACCGCTGTGCTCCAGTCGATCACCGACGCGGGGCGCACCACGTGTTTGCTCATGCCGAGCTGCTTGGGCTCCAGCCCGAGGGCGAGTCCGACGAGCTGGGGCAGGTGCAGCACCGGCAGGCCGAGCTCGCGGCTGACGACCTTCGCCGCGAGCGGCTGCTGCAGGTCGAGGTTGAGGTGGCACAGAGGGCAGGGCGTGACGAGGCAGTCGGCGCCGGCGTCGAGCGCGTCGCCGAGGTGGCGGCCGGCCTGGCGCAGCGAGGCCTTCGTGTTCATCGTGATGTTCGAGGGCTACCTGCGCGAGTACCGCGCCGAAGGGTTGGCCTGACCTCGATGCGTTCCGGGGCTCTCCAACGGCCTGCGCTCCGCCGTCGGCGGCATGGCGGTGGGCGCCGGACGCGCTCGCGCTGGCCCGCGCGAACGTCGACGGTGTGGCGGCCCTGACGCCCGCGGTGATCACGCGCCCGGCAGGCGCCGCGCCTTCGGGGACGATAGCTGTGCGCCAGCCGGTTCGGCTCGTATCAGTGCTGTCGGCCGACCGTCCGATTGGTAGGTCCTCGGCAGTCTGCGCTTAAGCGACGCTCAAGGCAGTGCGCCCTCTGCTTCGCTGCGGCCGTCGATGCCACGCTGCGATCCTGTAACCAGTGGCCGACCACCCGGAGAGGACCGCCTTTACGATCGGGCACTCGACGCGCTCACAAGACGAACTGCTGGGCTTGCTCGGCGAGGCTGGCCTGCGAACGCTCGCCGACGTGCGAGCATTTCCTAGCTCGCGTCGACACCCGCAGTTCGACGAAGGGGCGCTATCCCATTGGCTACCCGAAGCCGGGATCGGATATGTGCAGCTGCCGCAGCTCGGTGGACGCCGTGCCCCGATCCCGGGGTCGCCGAACGGTGGCTGGCGGGAGCCCGGGTTCCGCGGCTACGCCGACCACATGTCCTCGCCCGAGTTCTCCGCCGGTCTGGTCCGGCTGGAGGAGCTGGCGTGCGAGCGGCCGACCGCAATCATGTGCGCGGAGGCCGTCTGGTGGCGCTGTCACCGTAGGCTGATCGCGGATGCGCTCACAGTCCGGGGCTGGCGGGTCGAGCATCTGGGATTGGGCGGCCGCACGGCGATCCACGAGCTGCCGACATTCGCGGTGGTGCGGCACGGAACCGCGCTCAGCTATCCGCCGCCCCAGAGCTCCCTATCGGTGTGACGCCTCCGGTGGCTGTTTCGCGTCGTGGGCTCAGCATCACGTAGTCGGGCACAGTGTCGAAGACAAGAGATCGCGCGTCCGCGGCCGTGTGGATCTGATCATCAACGGTCCTATTGGTCAGTGATAGGGCAGGTGCCAGCGGTGGGGCGCGACGAGCTTGTCGATCGCGTCGGGACCCCACGAGCCGCGTGGGTAGACCGACGGGTTCGGTGGTCGTTCGAGCAGTGGGGTCGAGATCTCCCAGAGCCGTTCGATCCCGTCGGCGCTGGTGAACAGCGTGTGGTCGCCGAGCATCGTGTCGTGGAGCAGGCGTTCGTAGCCTTCGAGCTCGTTGGCGATATCGAACGAGTCGCCGTAGCGGAAGGTAAACGAGGCGGCGCCGAGGTCCATGCTCGCGCCGGGCTGCTTGGCGAGGAAGTCAATCCAGATCACGCCCGGCTCTGAGAGCTCGAAGGAGATCTCATTCGGGCGCGCCGAGGTGGAGAAGCCGGCCGAGCGTTTGAACATCCGCCGGGCGGGCTCCTTGAAGCCGAGGGTGACGGTGTGGCGGCTCTGGGCGAGCGCCTTGCCGGTGCGAAGCTGGAAGGGCACCCCGGCCCAGCGCTCGTTGTCGATCAGCACCTCGAGCGCGGCGAACGTCTCGATCATCGAGTCGGGCGCCACGCCAGGCTCTGAGCGGTAGCCGGCGTACTGGCCGAAGACCGCCCGAGCCGGGTCAAGCGGCTTGATCGCGTCGAACACCTTCCCGGTCTCCTCGCGCAGCGACTGAGCGTCGAGCCACCTGGGTGGTTCCATCGCGATGAACCCGAGCACGTGCAACAGGTGGGTTACGACCATGTCGCGGAACGTGCCGGTCTGCTCGAAGAACCCGGCGCGGCCCTCGATCGTCAGCTGCTC